>QHYS01000070.1 GCA_003223325.1 Acidobacteriota bacterium | reverse complement strand
CGCGCCGGCTTCCTCGAATACGATCATTAAATAGGGTTCGTGCGTATTGGCCACCCGCAGCGGAATCACCTCGAAGGTGACGTCCCGGATGGAGTGATCGGCTTTGACCTCGACGTGTTCCCGGCGCACCGTGACATTTTCCCGTTTTGCGCGCGCAATGGCATTGCGCAACTCGAGCAGCAGTCCTTCTCGAGCCATCTTGAGGATGCTTAGCGTGGCGCGCCCCGAGGAAAGCTTCAAATAGCGATCCACGTTCCCCCGCGAATGAACCACCTCGAGCCCTTCATCGACGAAAACGGCCGCGGGTGTGAATTGCTGCAGCAAACGCCGGTCGAACTCCTTCTGCGCCTCGGCGGCGTTCCACGGCGGCTCCTTCCTGCCCACAAGGTGAGGCCTAGTACCCGGCTCGATCCTCTCAGGATGGCGGCCCATGGAAAACGCCACCGGGAGCCGCACGGCCGTGGATCGCTTCGCGCAAATCTTGTTCGCTCGATCTTCCAGAGAAAACAGATTGGTCAGTGTGCCCACGCTTTCCGCGCTCCCCAGCACAAGAAATCCATCAGGTTTGAGGGCGTAGTGGAAAAGAGAGATGATGTTCTTCTGAAGCGGCGCTTCCAGATAGATCAGCAGGTTTCGGCAACAGATCAAGTCCATTTGTGAGAAGGGCGGATCGACCAGCAGGTTGTGCTGGGCAAAGATGCACATGTCGCGAACGTTCTTATTAATGCGATAGCCTCCCTCCACCTTGAGAAAGAAGCGGCGCAGGCGTTCGGGCGAAACGTCGCCTTGAATATTCTCCGGATAGAGGCCGTTGCGCGCTTTGTTGATACCGATCTCGCTCACGTCCGACCCAAAAATCTGGATGGGGACCGAAGAAGCTCTGCCTTCCAGAAATTCGAGCAAGGTAATGGCCAACGAATAAGTTTCTTCTCCCGAGGAGCACCCGGGCGCCCAAATACGAAATGGGAGATCCTCGGGGCGGTTTTTCAGGAGGGCAGGAAAGACGCGAGCTTTTAAGGCTTCGAAGACCGGGGAGTTGCGGAAGAAGCTGGTGACATTGATCAGCATGTCTTGGTAGAGCGCTTTCAGCTCAGCCGGGTTTCCCTGCAGGTACTTGACGTAGCTGGCCAGCGTGTCGATTTTGTGCACGATCATGCGGCGCTGCACGCGCCGCCGAATGGTGGTGTGCCGGTATTGTGTGAAGTCCACGCCGGTGCTCTTGCGGATCAGCTGGAAAATCGTGTTCAGCCCGATGTGCTGTTGGGGCACAAGATCGGCTTTATCCTTCCGGGCACTGGCGATGTAAGGGTGGCTCGCAATGCGCGTCAACTCGCGGGCAATCTCGCCAGGCGGCAGCACGAAGTCCACGCAACCCGCGGCAATGGCGCTGCGCGGCATACCATCATGCTTGGCGGTGGTTTCATCTTGAGCGAACGTCACTCCGCCTTGCGCCTGGATCTCGGCCAGGCCCAGCGTTCCGTCCATCCCTGAGCCGGAGAGAATCACGCCGATGGCATTATTCCCCTGCGCCTGTGCCAGGGCACGCATGAAGTAATCCACAGCCATGTGCAGTCCCCGCGTCTCTTCGCGCGCGGTGAGCCGCAGGGTATGGTCGTCGATCGTCATCGTCGTGTTCGGAGGGATGACGTAGACGTGGTCCCGCTCGACGCCCATTCCGTTTTTCACTTCCAGTACGGGCATTCTTGTGGAACGTGAGATCAGTTCCGTCAACATGCTTTCGTGCTTGGGATCGAGGTGTTGGACGAGCACGAAAGCCATTCCAGTGTCCGGAGGGAGATGGGACAGCAGCTCGGTGAAGGCCTCCAGCCCGCCTGCGGAAGCCCCAATAGCGACCACCACCACATCCTCCTGCTGGTTCGCTTCCAGGATCGCGTTTGCAGCCATTGGTTTCGACGGTTTTTCGTCTTGGGCCCTGTCTTTCGTGGGTGTTTTTCGTTTCACGTTGACCTCCGAGAGACACGCCGGCGCCGTGGGCGCGCGGCTGGGAATTCCCACCCTTCAGCTCTTCTGGCCTCCCCCGCGCCATTCGTTTCACTGGCTGCATGGTCGATGCGAAGATCCGTCGTTTCGAGCCGCTTGCCCGCAATTCTCGATTTGCGGTCTTCTCCTTTGTCCTTTGTTCCTGCTCGCTGAAGTGGAAACACGGCGGATTTGCCTTGTTTGATTTGCTCGATTATCTCCGCAGGGACGCTGACTCCGCTGTCGGTGATCCGAATGTCAGCTCGGTCCTCGTACTCGGAGAGCGTTACCCAGGCCGCGTCACTTTGGGAATGCCGCTGGACGTTGGTCAGCGATTCTTGCGCTATACGGAAAAGCGCCAGTTCCATCGCCTCAGGGAGTCGGCTGAACTCGGGCGGCGCATCCAGATTCACGCGAATCCCGCTGCGCTCCGCAAATCCGTCCGTATACCAACGCAGAGCCGCACGAAGTCCCAGTTCATCGAGCAGCGGAGGATGGAGCAGATAGGAAACTGAGCGTACTTCCTGCACGCATCTCTCGAGTGTTTCTGAACTCTCCGCCAGCAGCGCGCGATGCCGCTCCTCGATGGACGTACTTTCGCGCTTCACGAGCCCAAGATTGATCTTGATGCTGGTCAGGTATTGTCCCAGGCTGTCGTGCAATTCGCGGCTGATATGGCGGCGCTCATCATCCTGCAGGTGCATTAGGCGCGAAGTAAGGGCGCGTATGCGTTCTTCGGCGCGCTTTAGATCGGTAATGTCGTTCATCACGCCCACCAGTTCAGGCTGCCGGCCGGGCCGTTCCGCAACTTCCGCGGCTGCGTGGAACCAGAGGATCTGACCGTGCACGCTGATCATCCGAAATTCGAAGTCCCGCCTTCTTCGCTCGCGTAGGATCTTTTGGCATATGCCGGCCACGCGTTCGCGGTCGTCGGGGAAAAGATGTTTTTTCCAAAAATTTGTTTCGCCGGTCCAGCGTTCCAGCCAATAACCCAAGATCGCTTGTGCATCCGGGCTCACATAAGTGAACTGCAGCGTCTCCGGCTCTGCCCTCCACAGGATCGCTCCGATAAACTCGCAGGTCTGCGCCAATTGCCTTTCCGCCAGCGCACGTGCGCTGCGTCCGGCGATAATGGAATGGGCATCTTCAAATAAGATGCCCACGCGGCGCGCGCCCGCTGGAAATGCCGAAACCATATACAGGCGATCATCATAGGGAGCCGAGCCTCGGATCTCGACGATTCCGAGCATTCTGGAGTGCCGCTTGCTCATGATCTCGCGGTAGAGGCTCGGCAAGTCTACAAGCGAACCCAGGCGCAACCGCGCACTGGAAAGGAAAGTCTCAATCGATGGCTCGAATAGACGTGAGGCAAGACTGTTGATTGCGGCGAGCTTCCAGGTTGATACGTCGTTTGGATCATCCAGTTCGAGCAGGGCGACGGCGCGAGGAAATTTGTCAAACAATTCCTCGAGAGGCGAACCGAATGGCGGATGGCCTTGTCTCATCATCCGCATGGCGGCCGAGCTCCAAAATCCTAGAGCCGACTGGAAGGACCCGGAACGAAGGGGTAGCAGCACGCTCTCGAACTTGGCTACGGGCGCTCCGTGTAGCATACGCCATTTGTATCCGGTACGCAGCCACTCCCCGAGGCCACTGAGTCCCCTCCAACCGAAAAAGACCGCCTGTGAGTCAGGCGCTGACGGGCGATTCGACGGGAGCGCGTTCGACGAAACTACGGCCGCGGCGTTCCGGGCCGAAGGCGACAGCAATGGCCAGCACCACGATGGTAAAGATCTCGAATCCGGCCAGCGCCCAGTTGTAGCCGACGCGGTTACTCAGGTTATGTTCCGCGACGGGGGTGCGCGCAGCCAGCACGATACCAAGTTGATAGGCCAGCCCGGGAACAAGGCCGCGGGTTGAGTCGTGTGAAAGCTCGCTGAGGTGTGCCGGGATGATGCCCCAGGCGCCCTGCACGCCCACTTGCATCAAAAAGGCGCCCACTGCCAGCAACTTCAGCGAGCTGCCGAAGGCCCAGAGCGGAATGACCGCGAAGGAGAGGAGCAAAGCCCCAATCAGGCTGAGGCGGCGTCCGACTGCATTCGAGAGTTGGCCAAAAATGATGCCGCCGAGCACGGCGCCGATGTTCCCCAGGATCACGATGTAGGAAGCAATCGCCACGCCGGCGTGATGCTGCGATTGCAGGAAGTCCGGATAAAGATCTTGGGTGCCGTGCGAAAGGAACATCATGAAAGTCATCAGCAAAAGCAGATAGAGGCACAACTTCCATTGCTCGGCAACAGCCTGCAAGAGCGCACCCGTGGAGGGCGCGCGATGGTGCCGCCAGGCCTCCGACTCTGGCACCTTGGCGCTGATGTAGAACGCGAGCAAAGCGGGTATTCCGCCGAGCCAAAACATCGGCCTCCAGCCCCATGCGGGGAAGGCGAAGCGGTAGGCAACCGCGGCGAGCAGATAGCCCACCGCGTATCCATTTTGCAAAATGCCGCTAAGGACGCCTCGCCAGCGGCTCGAGCACGCCTCCATGACGAGCGATGTTCCGACGCCCCATTCGCCGCCCATGCCGATGCCATAGAGGATGCGCAGAACCAGGAAGACCGCGTAGTTCGGCGCAAAGCCGCAAAGAAGTTCGACGACCGAGAAGAAAATGACGTTGGCGATCAGCGGAATGCGGCGGCCGTAGCGGTCCGTCAACAGGCCAAAAATCACCGCCCCCACAGGACGCATGAGCAGAGTCCAGGAAACGGTGGCGATGATGTCTTCTTTCCTGACGTGAAATTGCGCCGCGAGAGAATCAAACAGGAAAACGACAACGAAGAAATCGAAGGCGTCCAGCGTCCAGCCGAGAAACCCGGCGGCCACGGCGTGGAACTGATCTGTACGGCCAGCGTTCTGTGCGGCAGGCATTGGAGCTTGCGGCACCAGTTTGTGCGAGCCCTGAGAAAGTGTCAACTCATTCCACGGCCAACTGATCATCAGCCCTGAAGACTCGTCGGAGAGCTGCGAAGCGGCAGAAAAAGGAAGGCCCCGAATCCGGCAGGGGGAACCGGAGTCCGGGGCCGTGGGGGTGTGCTGGGCCGGAAGAAAATCGCCCTAACTAAGGGCTCAGAGACTATCCTGCTAGAGACCTCTTCAGCCGCGGATTTCGGCAACTAATCGGCAGAGCCGATAGAGTTCGGCGTAAGTGAAAACTAGTTGCGCCCCGCTATTTTCAAGGTCCGGACGACCTAATCCGGATTGCTCAGAAAGGCGGCGCAATTTTTGCGTGCTCAGACCAAGCAGAGCGGCCGCGCGGCTTTCGTTCACCTTGCCTTCGATTCGGGGACGCGCTTCTATTGCTTGTGCCTGCATGACGCCTCGCCGTTAATTGACCAGAATCCGTGCCCAGCGATCCTGCTCCACCGCCAGGATCATACTTTTGTAGATATCGATATCCCAAGTTTGCTCGAGGCGAAAACGAATGAAATCGTCGGTCTCATCGACGATCATCCCGCGCAGTGGAACCCGCAAATCCGCTGCCGCTAATTGCAGAATCACGGGCTGGCCAATCCAAACTGCGTATGCGCTTTCCATGGGCCCCCTCCGCAGTTCTTAGAATCTCGCAAACACAGGTCACATTCTCGGTACCAGAGGCGTTGCGGCCAATGGTACGGGGGCGTCAGCGGAATGAGAAGAAGGTACTGTTGGTTGATCCGGCACACGCCTTCCGCGCGTTTCACTGCGCCGGTACTTCGGGTGGATTGGCGCGTGCACCCGCCCGCGGCATCCTGTGCGCATGCGGGTGCGATCCATGCGGAAAAGACGGGCATCGCAACGGCGGCTTACTGGATTCCCAAAGTGTTGCGTGATACGGGGGATCCAGAAATGATCTCCCCAGCACGCTTTCTTTCCTTTATTGCCTTTGTGAATCTTTGCTGGCTGGAATGTGCCCAAAATCCAGCTGCTTTCTGCTACCGTATTGGTTGGGACCTGCTCGCTCCGTTCTGGCAATCACGCGCGGCGGGAACCCACCGCCGTCATGTCCGAACTAATCCGCAGCCTTCTTCATAACCTCTACAACGTTCAAGGGCTCATCCAGTGGGGTGGAACCCTGCTGGTTTGCGTGATCGTTTTTGTGGAAACCGGGCTATTTGTGGGCTTTTTCCTGCCGGGTGATTCGCTGCTGGTGACGGCAGGCGTGTTGAGCGCGACGGGAGCCCTGAACGTGGGGTCTCTCGCTTTGCTGGTCACGCTCTGTGCAATCGCCGGCGATCAGCTCGGCTATTGGATTGGGCGGCATGCGGGGCAGACGCTTTATCGTCGCCAGGATTCGACCTTTTTCAAGCGTCGCCATTTGGAGCGAGCGCACCACTTTTACGAGCATTATGGCGGCAAAACGGTGATTCTGGCGCGTTTCATGCCCATCGTGCGTACTTTCTGCCCTCCCGTCGCGGGAGCTGCGCAGATGCGCTATGTGCGTTATCTGGCGTTCGATGTGGTGGGGGGGTGCTGCTGGGGTGCGGGACTTGTTTTGACCGGCTATTTCCTGGGTTCTGTCATTCCGAACATCAGCCAACGCATCCATTTGGTCATCGTAGTGGTGGTGTTTCTCTCGTTTCTTCCGGCCCTAATCGGCGCCGTGCGTGCACGCTCCCGCCGAATCTCAAAACCCGACGCTTTTCCGCTTGGCCCATCAACGCAGGAATAAGCTTGAGGGCCTGAAGGAATCACCCGTGTCTGTGGGCGAGCATATGCCTTCGACGCCTAAAGCGGTAATCTTTGACATCGGCCGTGTGATTGTGCGCTTGGACCTGAAGCGCGCACTCGCGCCCATTGCGGCTGCGATGCACACGTCCACTGACACCTCCACTGACCAATCAGCTAAACACCTTTCGCCCGAAAAGAGCTGGGAGCTCATTCGCGCAGATCGACACTGGCAGGACTGGCAGGAAGGTCGCATCACATCAGCCGAATGGCATCGGCATCTGATGCGACGGTTCAAACTTTCGCTCAGTTATGGGGAATTCCGGGATGCGTGGAACCTGGTTCTCGATCCGGAACTGATCTTGGCCGAGAGCCTCTTCGGCCAGCTCGGCGCTCGCTGTCAACTCGCACTCCTTTCTAATACAGATCCAATTCATGTCGAATGCCTGGAGGAACGCTTTACCTTCGGGCGTTACTTTCCCGTCCGCATCTATTCCTGCCGGATAGGAGCAAGCAAACCTTCCCCGGTCGTTTATCGAGCGGCTTTGGAATTGCTGGGAGTCGCCGCCCATGAGGCTCTGTATGTCGATGATATTCAAGAGTTTGTGGACGCGGCCCGGCAGTTGGGCCTGGACGCTATTCGCTTCGAAACACGACATTTATTGGAAGTTGAACTCTGCCGCCGTCAGCTGTTCTGAAGTACAGGTCGTGAGACCTGTACCATAGGGAAATGGCTTAGCGTGCGACGCTCGCAACCGACACGAAAACAAAGTGAAAAGTACGAAAGTGCGTAAACATTTCTGGTATTAGTACTGTCCCTTCGCCAGGCTACAATCAGGCCGCCGACCACAAATCCCTCAATTGTCTGATCGTAGCTCCGCCAAACAGGTGCGCTTGACTTGGCGCTTCACGTGCTCTGGTCGGTATGGGCATAGCCCAGGGTGAGGATAGTCAGACGGGGAGAGAGGTTTATGATCGATAATGCAGATCAAGTTGTAGAGGATCATGGGACACCGGGTTGGGTGACCGCAGCGATCGTGATTCTGGCGATCGTTTCGATCGCCGGGCTTGGATTAGCCTGGCACAACTCTGCGGAGTTACAGCAGGCGCAGCAAGCCTTTCGCGGCCAAATGAAGACGGTAGCGGAGAATGATAGCAGCCAAGTCGCCGCGCTCGAACAGAAGCTGGCGCAAGCGAACGCCACGAGTACAGGATTGCAGAGCGATCTCGGAGTCGTAGAGAAGAGATTGCGCGTAACCCAGAGTGATTTGAAGAAAGCGCGCGATGAAGAGGCCAAGATTAAGGAGGAAGACGCGCAGAAGCTGGCGCAGATGGATACAGATGTAAAGAATCAGCTCGCCACCAAGGCCAGCACGGATGATCTTAGCGCCGTGAATGGCAGCGTCAATAACGTCAAAACGGACCTCGAGGGCACGAAGAGCGATCTCAAGATGGCCCGGAGCGAACTGGGCACCTTGATCGCTCGTAACCATGAGGAAATCGATGTACTCCGCCGCATGGGTGAGCGGGACTATGTTGAGTTCACCATTCAGGGCAAGAACAAGCCACAGAAGATCGGAAGCATCACCGTGGAACTTCGTTCGGTCGATCCCAAGAGAAACAAGTTTACGGTCGCGCTGACCGTGGACGATACTCGTACCGAGAAGAAGGATCGCACGGTAGACGAGCCGGTGGTCTTCTATCCGCGCGGTTCGCACACGGCCGACGAATTTGTGGTGAATTCCGTGGCCAAGGATAAGATCTCCGGCTACATCAGCATGCCAAAGAATCCGTCGGCCACAACCGCAAACGCATCCGGGAGCTAGAAGCTTCAATTCAGGGTAACGCACAAAAAATGGCGGCGAGGAGATCTCGCCGCCATTTTTCTTGTGTGCCGAGCATGTTCGTCAGCTAGGAGGTGCAAGTCCTCTTCACAACGTGATGGACGTGAAGTGATAGCGAAGCGCAAGGTCGTCACCGTGAGGTGGGGTCTGAAGGAAGCGCGGAGCAAAAGCGCGAACCGATGTACAAAAACCGGATCTGAGGCATACGGTGCCGGACGAGCGGGCAAATGACTGCGAAGTCCGTATCCATCAAAGGCACTGGTTGTAAATCCGGCGGTGGCGCGTCGAAGGCGGGCGAACTTACCTCGGGAGACCTGCCGTTGGTCTCGAATACGAGACTAAGGGACGAGTGATCGGCCCTGACCGGACGGCAGGGGTCAGCAGAGGGCAAAGTAGTCGCGGGAGCGACGAAGGCGTTAATGGGAGTGGTGAGTAAGTGGCGCAACTCATGAGCGACAAGCGGCAGAAGAACCAGCTAGTGCTGGCCTTCCCGGAGGAGAGTAGGAGTGAAGCTCCGAGGGCCTCTGAGGAAGGGACCGAATCGCCCGCGGCGAAGCGCCGATCTGAAAGCCCGGCCATTGGCGAACGGTTGATGGAGGAAGTCTGCGAGCAGGAGAACGGCAAGCAGGCATTGGCACGAGTCAAGGCGAACAAAGGGAGTCCCGGCGTGGACGGTATGACAGTTCACGACCTCCCGGGACACCTCCAGCAGCATTGGCCAGCCATTCGGGAACAACTGTTGAGTGGAACCTATGTGCCGCAACCGGTGAGACGAGTGGAAATCTCGAAGCCGGACGGCGGGGTGCGAAAGCTTGGCATCCCGACAGTGTTGGATCGTTTCATCCAGCAGGCGGTAATGCAGGTTCTGCAACGCAGATGGGACCGGACGTTTTCCCCACACAGCTACGGGTTTCGACCCGGACGCTCAGCGCATCAAGCGGTGGAACAAGCACAACAATACATCGCCGAAGGTTATCGGTTCGTGGTGGACCTGGATTTGGAGAAATTTTTCGACCGGGTTAATCATGACCAACTGATGGCCAAGATCGCCGAGCGGGTCAGCGACCAGCGCTTGCTGAAGCTCATTCGGGCGTTCCTGCGAGCTGGCGTGATGGAAGGCGGGCTGGTGAGTCCGGTGGATGCAGGGACGCCCCAAGGCGGACCTTTGTCGCCCTTGCTCAGTAACATCGTGCTCGACGAGTTCGATCGCGAGTTGGAGCGACGCGGAATTCGGTTTGCGCGGTACGCGGACGATAGCAACATTTACGTTCGCA
>QHYS01000349.1 GCA_003223325.1 Acidobacteriota bacterium | reverse complement strand
TCTACCCCGGAGCATCTGGCTCCCAGAAGCCTTTTGCTCGAACCGTCCTGGCTGACATGGACCCCACCCAGCGCAAACTCGTCAAGACTCTCGGTCTCGAGCGCTATCGCAGCTCGTAGGTCATACAACCCTACATAGACCGCGACCGCACCAGTAGCGGCTTAGACTCGTATTCGCTCTCTGGGGGCGGTAAACTCGGGCTAGAGCGAATTCGCGGAGGGCCAATGAACGCTTCGTGGAAACCGAACGACTACGAAGACCGTACTGAGGATGTCGGGGCTCCCAAAGTAAAGAGCGCGAAATTTCAAGTCTGCCTTAGGGCAAGTTTCTCTTGTTACCGCCGTGCTGGTTCACCGTCTCCGGCACCCACGTAGGTGTTCCTTCTTCCCACTTGTCATCGGTGATTGGCCGCTGGGCAGAACCGTTCGCCTTCATAATGTAGAGTTCCGCGTAAGGTTGCGGAGCTACGTCGTACAGCGGGGCTTCGTCCCTGAAGCCCAAGCGTGAGCTGCTGAACACAATGTATCCGGCGTCGGGCGACCACGCGCAGTGAGCATCGTTGCCAGGTGCATCTGTCAATTGCTTGATGCCACTACCGTCCGGTCGGATAGAGAAGATGTCAAATGCGTTCTCGGCGGCGCGAGTGAAACAGATGCGGTCACCGGTCGGCGACCAGACGGGGAAATTGTCGTAATCCGACGTGAGTTTTGTAATCGAGCCATCTTGCAGGTTCAGAATGCGGAGACCCCGTTCTTGCTGAGCCCAAATACGATACACGATGTGCTTTCCATCCGGTGACCAACTCGGAAAGCCACTGTTGATGGGCCCACTGGTGAGGTCACGCTTTTCAGAGCCGTCCGCGCGCACCATCATCAAGCGTGCGGGTTTGGTTTCGCGATCGGTGAAGAATGCACCGAACCCAAAAGCGATCCACTGCTCATCCGGTGACCATGTCGGCGCGTAGGCTCCTCCCTCCTTGTCTGAGAAAACGCGCTTCGCGTTGCCGCCGCCTAAATCCATTACCGAAAGCGAAATTTGAGATAGGTCAACGCCAGCCGTTAACTCTCCGAACGGGCTCAGAGCCAATTTTCCGCTGCTGGAAACTGCCGGGAATTCACCCGAATAGCGCAGTTCGAATTTGGGATCACTGGCGAATACCGACTGGTTTTGTCGTGAAGAATAAATGAATTTCTCATAGACCACTGACTTGCCGTCGGGCGACCAGGAAGGATTGCGTATCCATGCGTCAGGTCCGTGCTCACCCGTGGTGAAGGCTAGCCCTCCGTGTTCACGCGGACCTGTTTTTGCGATATAGCCGATTTTATCCTCAGTCAAGAACTGCGGTGATATCTTCAGCCCCGGGCCGGAGGTATGCTCCATCCTTGCGCCCGTGGCCACGTCAACAGAGATGATTTGAGATGCCGCTACTCCAAACCCACGAGCCGCAAAGGTATCTTCGACGGGCAATTCGTAAAAAACCACCCGCTTGCCGTCGGGCGACCATTTCGGTGAGCCCGCGAATTTGCCAGCTGGTGTGAGTTGTCGCAGGCCCGTGCCATCTGGCTGAACCACATAGAGGCTTGCTGCCTGAAGGTGCTCCCATCTCCCCTTGGCGTGGTCGAATTTTGCCTGGCGGTCGGATTCGATATTCCGGTCGGAGGAAAACACAATCCATTTTCCATCGGGCGACCACGCGGGCCGAAAATTTCCGATTGGCGCGCTCGTATGGGTAAGGTCCCGCAGCTTGCGGGTTTTTATCTCGAGAATCCATATGTTGGCCGATCCTGAGCCGCGGGTGGAGACAAATGCCAGTATCTTGCCGTCCGGCGAGAGCGCCGCCTCGTCATTGAACCCCGAACTGTCAGTGAGTCGCTCGAGGCCCGACCCGTCCATACCCACGCGGTAGATGTTGGCGGAGCCGTCGCGCTCGGACGTAAATACGACCCATTTCCCATTGGCGGAAAACGACGCGTCATAGTCAAATCCCGCAGTAGGAAACAGCTTTCTCTCGTGGCTCCCATCGCTATTTGCGATGAATAGTTCCGAGGCCGAAGGTCCGATGCGGTTCACCAGGATCGTGTTCTTCGCAGGCGCCGACAGCACAGCCGCCAATTCCACAGTTAGAAGCGCCAGAACAAAAGCGGTCACTTTCATCTGCGACCTCCAAGGAACCCTACGTGGCCCGGCTCCTAGATTTTCTTTCAGAATGAATCTATACAAAAGTGCGGATGGGATGCAACAGCCCGACAAAGGCTTTGGACTGCTTAAATAAGTCTCATAGCGATTAACATCTAATCACCCTTGGATAAAATCTGTTCCCTAGCCGCTCGGTTTGCCAGAGTCGCAGCGCATGTTACACGCGTCTTCGGCAAGTCCCCTGACCCAATGCCACTGAACGGTACGTGACGCAAGCTGCTTGTCCAACTCCATCCACAGGTCCCGGTTCAGGGCAGCGCTCTCACATATCACGCGACGCTCGGCCGAGAATTAGTTTAGTGTGTGCCCACCATAGCGTGATTCCAGTATATAACTCTACCTAAGCTCTACCACAGGAAGGCGCCAAGGTTTATGTCCAAGCGAGCGACGTTCTACAGCGAGAGTTTCAAACTTGCAGGTGATCTCTACCTCCCGCCGGACCTGGGGAAAGGGGAAAAGCGCGCAGGGATCGTCTTGTGCCATGGTTATACCGGAATACGAAATCTTTATCTTCCGGAGATTGCTCGCATTCTCAATGAAGCCGGCTATGTCGTGCTTACGTTCGACTACAAGGGGTGGGGCGAAAGTGAGGGGCCGAAAAGTCGGCTCGCACCGTACAGCCGAGTCGCTGATGTGCAAGCGGCGCTTACCTTTCTCTCGGTGCAGCCCCAAATTGAGCCCAGCCGCTTGGGCATCTACGGCACGAGCTACGGCGGAGCGACGGTGATTTGGGTGGGCGCAATTGACGATCGTGTCAAGTGCGTCGTGTCGGTGGTGGGCATCGGCAATGGTGCGCGCTGGATGCGCAGCGTTCGCCGCCCAGATGAATATTCTGATTTACTACAGCGATCGGCCGCCGATCGAGTCGAGCGCATGCGCAGCGGGAAGTCAGAATTCGTCGACCGCAATTATGTTCTGCTGCCGGATCGCCAATCCGCCGAGCTCTCCGCCAAAGCACGGCGCAATATCCGCGGCGCGGTCACCGAGATTCCATTAGAATTTATTGACGACACTCTAAACTTCAACCCCGAATGGATCATCGATAAAATCGCCCCGCGCCACGGGCTGTTCATCACCACAGATAATGATCGGCTGGTTCCGCCCGAAGAGACCGAGGCGATGTACGCCCGCGCTAAGGAACCAAAGAAGCTCGTGACGTTGAAGGGCTACGGCCATTACGAAGTGTATGCGGGGGAAGGGTTCCGCGAGGTGATGGACGCGACGCTTGCGTGGTATCGGCAGTATCTCCCAGCAACCCTGATACGAAGTGCCTGAGAAGATGCAGCGCTAGGCAAAAGCCCTGCATTCCACGAGAGCAAAGACAGGCTCGCGGCACGCGGAATTTATGTCATCTCGGATTGTTCAAACCGGAAAGGCATTCCGAAAAAACGTGCGCGATAGTCTCACGGGTTGTGAGGAGGATTGGCGGGAAGAAAATTCTAATCTTTTCAACGACTCTCACAGGATTGGCGCTGTGTGCTATTCGAGCGGACAGGGCTACCGAAACAAGCACCTTCCTTGACTTTTGAATGCCCATGCTGTAAGAACCGCGCAAATTCACGGACCATGACTCCGGAACGATTAGACTGCGGGACGCGGAAACGCATTGTTCTATAATAAGCGGCGCCGACGCGACACAGCAAATCAATTTGAATCTTTCTGCGGGCCTCTTGCAGCTGCTTTTTCTGCGGCGCGAGCACCAGCGAGTATGTTGACGATGCCGTTATTCCCCTCGCCGCACGCGTACTCAAACATCGGCCCATCTATGTGGCTCAGAGGAACAATCGCGGTCCAAGGCTTCGTCCACGTCGTCGGGTCGTCGATAGTAAATTTATACTCGATCGTGCGCGCATCGAGTCGCGTGAAACGTTCGGTGATCTTCAAAGTCTTGGGGTTAGCGTTTTGGAAGGTAGCGCCGGGCCGGAAATTTGTCGTCTCCACGACCAACGCATTACCCTCCCAATGGCCCCGAGAGTCCCCATGCCATCGGTGGATGTCTTGCGAGAGACGCGGACGTCCGTCCAGCGGGATAATGCGGACTTCGCTGTTCCATTCGTATTCGATCATCACGTAACCCGAACCCTGGACGATGTGCACATCGCTATTGTAAGCAGCAGGGAGAATTGGCGGTCCGCCAAAGGAAAGGCATCGCACGCCCAGCGTCAGATCCTCCGGGCCGTCGGCTTGCACGGGCCCCTGTACCTCAAGGTTTTCGTTCGCAGTGGGAATTTTCCTCATCGCCGCTCTTGCCTTCTGCACCTCTGGCGTGAGGGGAGGAATTCTCCCATCCGGCGGATCGACAACAAGTGACGTTCGCCTGTTAGGAGTCACCCCGTTTTGCCACGCGCCCAGCGCATATACTGTCGAGTCGTAAACGGGGGTCTCCGCAGAATTGGCGTAGGTAAACTCGTAAGCATGCTGCACGCCCGCTTTAAAGACTTGGGTCGCTTCCTCGTCCGTCAAAAACTCTCTTTCGCCATATTTGGCGGGTCGCTCCATGGGCGTAAAGCTCAGGCTCGTCCAATATCCCTGCAGGTCCGGCTGGCCGTCGGGAGTACGTGGCGAAGTCCAGGCCTTTGTCTTTGCCGCCGTCGTTGAGCTTATAGCCGACGGCGCTTGGGCCGCTAGAAATGCCGGCGCCAACAAGACCATCGCCATCGCGATCTTGAGAACACTCGATGACACCGAAAAACGGTTCGTCATCTGAACCCCCTCGAGTTGATTGATTAACCGGCTGCTTACGCCTGAGTCCTCTCCTTCAATTTCCACGCAGCAAATGGACTTTGCCCGTCTCGGGCGTCTACGGAACCATTTGTCCGAAACTGAGCTCAGGACCGAGGATCACCAGGAGGCAAGAGTATCGCTCCAATAAGTGCCTGTAAAGGGTGCGGGCAGCTAGGAAACCAGGCTGTCAGGAGCGAGTTCGACCGGGGCCGGCGGCGCGAGCTCCAAATTCGGCACCGCAAAGCTCTCTTCACCGGGATCTCGGCCGGCATTTTTCCATGCATCAGTCGTTCGGTGGCCGCGATCATGGGTACGGCGTGAAACCTCTGGTGCATGGTCGCACGCGTCAGCAGGTTCGATATAGCCAGGAGGATCATACCTTGATGATGCGCCATTCAGCATCGCGTGATGCGTCGGAAGTCGAGCCGGACCGCCCATTGACCTTAATCTCCGCCGATTCGTAGAACCCGTAGCGGCCGAACCAATTCCGGTCTTTCATTCGGTAGTGCGGCCTGCGTTTCGATCCCCAGGCACAGAAACGTGGAATACGGAGACACGATGCAGCGCTGCATGGAGAAGCGGCGCAGCGCCAGGCCTGGGGCTCCAAAACCTTCGTATTGAAAGAGCCGATTATTGAGATCACATTAAATAATGCAATAACTAGCGCAAAAAAAGGGGAAGGTGCGATTGCAGGATGC
>QHYS01000064.1:11993-30386 GCA_003223325.1 Acidobacteriota bacterium | reverse complement strand
AGAAATCGAGGAGCCGATTGATCGGGGAAAGCTTCCCGCAATTGTTGCACGATCCAAGTGCTGGAGGGATGTGGTGTGACGTTGAAATGCAGCACGCGTCGGCGGTCGTGGCTGATGACGAAAAAGCAGTAGAGCACACGGAAAGTGATCGTGGGGACCGTAAAGAAATCCATGGCGGCAATGGCTTCGCGATGGTTTCGCAGAAAGGCGAGCCAACGTTTGGCTGGCTCGGGATCTCTGGGCGCTCGGCGCATCCAGCGGGAGATGGTCCTCTCGGAGATATCGAAGCCTAGCATCAAGAGCTCCACGTGAATACGCGGTGCGCCCCAAGCGAGATTCTCGGCGACCATCCGGAAGATGAGATCGCGTATCTCTTGCGAAATCCTTTTCCTGCCAAACACACGCTGTGTCTTGGAGATGACACGCCAATAGAGTGCGCATCCAGATCGGTGCCAACGCACAACGGTCTCTGGGCTCACGAACAAGAGAGCCTGCTTCCATCCGCACCAGAACCTCCGCGCCAGAACCCAGAAGAGCTTATCGAACGCTGCCAGTCTCGGCCTAGGATGTTTCCGTTTCAGAGCTGCTAGTTGTTGGCGAAGAGCCAGGTTTTCAAGAAGGAGTGTGCGACGACCGCGGAAAAGGCGAAGGATCGCACTTACCAGGAGCACGAACGCGTCTGTCATGCCGGGGTGCTATCGCATTTCGCTTGTGGACGGCAACTCTGTATCTTGTTGAAATCACAGGCGGACAGAATTTTGGCGAGGGACAAGGGTGTCACAGGAGTTAACTGCATGGTGCGGCGATCGTTCTCTGACTCGGAAAAGCCGTCGATTCCTTTCGCCCGACAAGGGTGTTACTGTCTCACGCACTTAAAACGGAGTTTAAAGTGAGCAAGCCGTATTCGAGATACACGAGTTCCCTGGGGTATCGGACGCCGGAAGAATTTGCGGCGGCCAAGGGCTGTGGAAAAGACGGTGGCTTCGCCACCTTGGAAAACGCTCCGCGTTTCCCACTTTCCCACAGCCACGACGGCGGCGGGGCCATGTCAACTTTGGCAGTGAAATCCAACGCCCTGGAAGCTAACTTATGACTGGACCAAAAACGGGGGGCAGGTCAGCCGGGGTACAAGAGTGAAACGAGAACCTACACGCCCACTGCTGATGGCTACAAATTCGAGGGAGAGCGCGTCAACCCGGACGGGCGCACCCTAAAATATGGCTTCATGTGAAGTACGACAACGAAGATTGTCCCGTAACTGGAAAGGACCCTGGCGGTGCCGATACCATCGCCGTGAAACTCATTGACGCCAATCAAATTGAATCGACTTCTAAGAAGGGCCGTGAGGTCCTGTACACGTCGAAAGTTGAGGTATCCCAAGACAGAAAAGTGATGACGATAACGACGAAGGACAAAAACCCGGATGGCGAGCCCTTCGACAACTTACAGGTCGACGATAGGCAGTAAAGTGTGCCCCGCACCCGAGAGATAATAATTTGGTAGCCGAATGCTTAACCAGGCCGTGTAACAAGGGGATTGTTACTACAGGGGGTTGTACGCCCTTAGGCCTATTGTTGCTTGTATTCAGCCGGGCTTCCCTCGGTTGCCAATCCGCCAAACACGCTGCGCCCATCGGCTAAAGTAACCTTCTTGGCGCTCGCCATTTTGGCGCCGTCCTTAGCAGGATAACCCTCAACCGTGACTTGATCTCCTACCTTCAAGGAGTCCCGTGTCCAGCCCTGGCGTCGCAATTGCAGCACACTGCCCATCTCAAAATTCCAGTTCGTGACACTACCGTTCGAGTCCTTAACATCGATATAGAAGCGAGCGTGAGGGATATAGAAGCGAGCGTGAGGGTTTGTCCATTCGACTTTGGTCACTATGCCCATCCACCGCATCGATTTGCTCGCGTCGAACTCCGCATTGAAGCCGTGATGAGCGAAAGCTGAGCCTGTGAATGCCAGACTCAGGCAAACAAGCAATGAACTCGCTATTCTTCTCATCTTGCCTCCAGTGTTCTGGCATTTGCTGGTCATCTACCGACGAGGTGTTCCAGGTCCTGGTTATTTTCGTTGCAGATCCACTCTCCGACGTCTTCGTTCGGGGCCAGATCAGAGATTACCTTCATCTTAAAAGGCTTCGTAAAGGTTCCCGGGTCCTCGAATGTGACTTCGGTTTCCAGATGTCCCAGATCAGGTCGCCGGAAGCGCGAGACAACATGCAACATTTCCGTGTGGGGCGTAGCTTGCCCGGGTAAGTCGGAAAGCCAACTTTTATCATTAAACCCAACGGTATCCACGACCAGCGTGTCTCCTTCCCACCTGCCGATCGAGTGGCCGGTCCACGTGGGATCGAGATCCTTCGGATGGCCCCGCCCATCCAGAAAAATTTCGCGAAATCCGGGAACGTCCGCCTCGGTAAGTATTATTAGGAGTGAAGGGGTCTGAACCAGCCTATTTACCCCCAAGCGGCCCAGCAGTGTCGTAGCAGTTGGCAGACATCGTGCGCGAAGGCCGTCTTTCCCAAGGTTCGCCGCACGCTCCTTCATTAGCGCTGCAGCCCAGGGCAGCACGGTGGCTTCTCCGAGATCCACAACCCTGGGTTCCCACCACACTCCCGAAAGGTCAGGCTTACTGTCCGCTGTGCGCGGAGTCGGACCATTCGGCGTCGAGTGTGGAGATGCGAGACCGGTGAAGAATGCGCGATCTTCACCGACCGTGTTTAAGGAATTATCTACGGCGCGGATGTCAACCCGCAATGTTTGCGATGCTTGGACCACGACGTTTTCTTTACGATAGTTCAGGCCAATCACGGGGTTGGCAAGTTCGTAGGAACCGGCAGGCAATTTTTCGAGCGTGTAGCTGCCGGTGGCCGAACTGACGGTCTTGTAGAGCATCCCAGTTTTCAAATTCTTAGCCTGAATCGGTGCACCAGAAACGACGGCACCATCTTGATCGGTAACAACGCCGGTTATGCTGCCGCTGTCATCCTGAGCGAATGCAGCAAAGGCAAAGAATAAAATGCAAATTACGATCCACTGTGGGCGCATGGAGATCCCTCTCCTTATTCTGTCAGCTACTATTGCGCGTCACCTCGCTCATTCGCCGGGTCCACTGATCATAGCTCAAAACCTTGCCTGGCCGAGAATTCCTCGATATCGATCATGAATATTTTGGCGTCGAAGCTGACGACCACGCTCTTGCAGCAACATTGGAGTGGGCGGAGAACACTTACAGCAAAGCTTGTAAGGACCGTCACGCCAGCATCGGATGGTAAATGGTTTGTGGGCGAATTGAGGCCCACTACGTACCACATTGTTGTGCGTGCAAGTGAAACCTAGCTTACGGAATGCACTTCGAACGTAAGGAGCCTTCAAATGCCTCCGTACCAAGTGCCGCCGCCTTTTCGGTAAAGGTCCCTGCGGTCTGTGATGACGATGCGAGAAAGATATTTGGTGTTTTTCCAGCCGAGGTGGCGACCGAGGCGAAGGCGCGCGGGGGCACCGTGGTCGGCGGGCAAAGCCTCACCATTCATGCCATAAGCGAGCAGCGTCTGGGGATGAAGAGCATCAGCCATATCGATGCTCTCCCACAATGCGCGCACAACTGTCCGGCTTTGATTGGGATTCGCGAATGGCTCGAAGACAACGTATCGCGACTTGGGACGTACTCCGGCAAGATCCAATACCGTGGCCAGCCGCACACCGGTCCATTCGGCAATATAGGACCAACCCTGCTCGCAGGCGTGTAAAGTTATATGGTTTTCGGCCGGCAGCCGCCTCAGCTCTTCGAGTGAAAAAGACACGGGACGAGCAACTAACCCCTCGATCGATAGACGCCAGTTCTCGAAACCCTCCGCGAGAAGGGCCAGATATTTTTCGTCCGCCGGATGCGGGCCGTTCACGATTGGGACCTTCGAAATGTCACTGCGCTTGAATTCGCGAGCCAATGAGTGCCCCGACGTCAGGAGACGTTGAGTCGCATAGGTAAGCGTTTCGCCGATCCCTACAATGCCCGTGTGATCCGGTGGGATCAAACCGTAACGGTCGGCGAAGTAAACGGCAGTGCCAAGTCCAGAGGCGCTCGCCGCCGTTGCCAATCCTGCGGTGATAAATTGGCGCCGTTTGAGAAATTTGGTCATCGAGCCTTCTCTCGTTGCGGCAGATTATCCAGTTATCATCGTCCTCACGCTGCGCCAGAATCCAGCAAGGCACAGCATGAGAATATGCACGATGACAAAAAGCAGCAGCAGAACAACACAAGTGAAATGAACAGTCCGAGCGGACTGATGACCGCCCAACGCGGTCGCTAATATCGGGAACACTGACGTAACCCCGAACGACATCGCCAGGCCGGTCCAGAGGATGGCCGGAAAAAGCCCGAACACGACGGCCAGATAGGTCAGCCGTTGCACCACATTGTAAGTTGAGACGGCATCGGCCTCCGGCCGCCTCCACCGCAAATGCTCCGACACTACGGCGATGATGCGGTTCCAACGGAGATCGGCTTTCGCCGGCAGCAGATCCTTGCGGAAGTGTTGCGTGATGAAGCTGCCTACCATATAAGTCAGGCCTGTCAAGACCAGAACCCATGCAAAAAAGAAATGAAAAGGTCGGTTCCAAACCGAAGGGCCAATGATAAAGGGTATAGGAAGATCAATGAGCGACGGGGTCCCGACACCGCCAGTTTCGCCCCAGTATAGGCGCGGGTGAGATACGAGAATGCCTGTGCCGGTGATAAGCAGGCCAAGTACGCTCAGCACGACAATCCAGTGCGTGATACGAACGAGCGCGATATGGCGCGGCGTAGATGCGGTCTCAACTGCTGCTTCAACGTTAGCTTCGCTAATCATTATTTAGCTACTAAGAGTTTCGGTCATCGTAGGTCAAAAAAAGAACCACGGCAATACAAATTGGCGCGGGAAATTTGAACCCTGTCTGATTTAGCGATAAGCTCCGGCTTCATAAAGAGCCGGAAATAGGCGCTGTCACCAGTGCCCAGGTCAGCGGTCATGGCGGCGCCGTTGGTCTCCCAGACCGGCCAGCATGTCGCCCAAATATGGAAACTGCTCTGACACCACTCGAATTTGGTCGCCGGGCACGCCGGCTTTATGCGGACCGAGAGGCCGTGGTCGACCGCGATTTGCGATTGACCTATGGTCAGTTTTTTGAACGCTGTGATCGGTGGTCAGCCGCCTTGCAGAAACTGGGTGTGAGCGCCGGAGATCGAATCGCTTATATCGCTCCCAATGTGCATGCACAACTGGAGTCCTTTTATTCGGTCTTGCAGATTGGCGCCGTATTAGTGCCACTCAATTACCGCCTTACGGCAGATGATTTTGCCTATCTGAGCCGAATCGTGTGCGCACATCCAGACTATGTGGATGCGGTGGACCGTGTTCGCAGTCAACTCCCAAAGGTCGAACACCTAGTGTCGTTGGGTGAAATTCGGCACGGATGGCTGGATTACGAATCAACGCTGAAATCGTCCCCGCCTGAATTTGCGCATCCGGTGATCCATGAGACCGATCTCGCGACAATCAATTACACAGGCGGAACCACATCCCGACCCAAAGGCGTAATGATTACCCATCGCAATGCTTATATGAACGTAGTGGGAACGCTGATCCACTTTCCCATGACGCCTGCGGACCGCTACCTTTGGACTCTCCCGATGTTCCACGCAAACGGCTGGACGTTCGTGTGGACAGTCACCGCCGCGGGTGGAACTCACGTTTGCCTGGGCAAGGTCGAAGCCAAAACCGCGTTTGAGAAGATTAACAGCGAGCGGATCACCGTCATGTGTGCGGCTCCTACCGTTCTGATCTTTCTCGCCAATGCTCCGGAAAGGGTGCGAAAAGGTGTTCGCGCTGGAGTTCGCGTGCTCACGGCAGGTGCTCCTCCGGCGGCGGCTACGATCGAACGCATCGAGAGCGAATTCGGATGGATCCTTACCCATATTTACGGCCTAACGGAGACCTCGCCCTTCATCTCCGTCTGCGAGCCACGACCTGAACACCAAGCATTTACGGCACCCGAGCTGTGCGATATCAAAGCGCGGCAATGCGTTGAACTGATAACTTCCGGCGAGTTGCGGGTGGTCAACGCAGAAGGGAATGAGGTCCCACACGATGGGCAAACATTGGGCGAGATCACGGCGTCAGGAAATGTGGTCATGAAAGGCTATTACGACGATCCGGACGCTACCGCCAAGGTGATTCGTGACGGCTGGTTTTATACGGGCGATGCCGCCGTTGTCCATCCAGATGGGTATATCGAGGTGCGCGACAGACTGAAAGATGTGATTATCAGCGGTGGAGAAAATATTTCTTCGGTAGAAGTTGAGGGCGTACTGCTGCGCCATGCGGCGGGGCAGGAAGTTGCAGTTGTTGGCTTCCCCGACGAGAAATGGGGGGAAACGCCGCGAGCCTTTGTAGTCTTGAAACCGGGAGCGAGCATTACCGAAGATGAACTGAGGCAGTTCGCAAGGGAACGAATGGCCCACTTTAAGATTCCGCAATCTTTTATTTTTCTGGCTGAGCTGCCCAAGACAGCTACGGGAAAAATCCAGAAATATGTGTTGCGCGGAAATAGAGCGGCAATTCATATGCAATAGTAACGGCACCTAGTCCCTTTACCGTAACGAACGGCTATTCCTTTGCTTCATCATGGAGTGTGGAGTAAGAAAATTGGTTTCGGAGGTGAATACATATGTGCTCTCGCAAAATCCTTGGGCCGTCGCTGTTGGCTGTGCTTGCGTGCCTCACGCTAACTACTTTCCTTGTTTCACAGACGTCTCCAAAGCCTCCGAAATCCGTCCGGCTATATGTCTTTGACAATGGTGTGATCAAGGGACTCGATCCTGCGACTTTCCATTTCAAAAAGGAAGACCTTGCCACGACTGATATGGTCGTTTGCTCATACTTGATCGTGCACCCCAAGGGCACGCTGATGTGGGACTCGGGTGCAATTCCCGACGCGGACTTGAAACCCGATGGCAGTCCTGTAACGCAGGAACGGTTTACGGCAACCGAAACGCTGAAGTCGCAGTTAGCTGCTCTTGGCTACACTCCGAAGGACATCACCTATTTTGGCCTCTCGCATTACCACGTCGATCATATAGCCAACGCCAACGACTTTGCCGGTTCCACCTGGCTCGTGCAGGCACCAGAGCGCGACGCGATGTTTGCGGAGAAGGGCGGCGCGCCGGTTGCGCAGCGTGCGAAATACATCGCGTTGAAGGACAGCAAAACCAAAATTCTAAATGGCAAGGATTATGATGTGTTCGGCGACGGCACCGTGGTGATCAAGGCTGCCTACGGGCACACACCCGGGCATCAGGTGGTTTTTCTGAAGCTCGCAAAGACCGGGCCGATCCTGCTGGCCGGAGATCTGTATCATTATCAAGAAGAGCGCAACACCGATAAAACTCCAACCTTTGAATTTGACCGCGATCAATCGCTTGCGAGCCGGGCTGCTATAGAGGCCTTTATCAAGAAGACCGGCGCGCAGCTCTTGATCGAGCACGATCTCGCGCATTTCAACCAGCTGAACAAGGCCCCACGTTACTACGAATAGCCTTCGACTGAATTTGAGGGCGACAAGGCTATCTCTGGCTTCACAGAGCAATATCTGGTCTGGTGATGGATGTATACTTGCGCCGCGCGCAGGAGGTTCCTTTTCATGGGAACCAAAGCCTTCCTACTTGCTACTGGACCGTTGGTCTTAGCACTCGTGCTTCCTGGCTCTTCCACAGCTCAAACCGCCAACTCCAGCTCACGATTAGCCAACGGCAAGCCCGACCTCAATGGAATCTGGCAGGCGTTGAATGAAGCCAACTACGATGTCGAAGCCCACGTTGCACGTCCGGCGATGGCACTTCGCGCCGGCTCCTACGGTCCTGTGCCGGCTTCTGCCGTGCTGGCGCTAGGTGCTGTCGGCTCTGTGCCGCCTGGGCTCGGTGTGGTGGAAGGCGGCGAACTTCCTTACAAACCTGAGGCACTCGCGAAAAGGAAGCAGAACAAAGACGATTGGCTGAACCTCGATCCAGAGATCAAGTGCTATCTACCGGGTGTGCCTCGTGCCACCTATATGCCGTACCCGTTCCAGATTCTGCAGAGCACGAGTGCGATCACTTTCGCATATGAATATGCCGGTGCGGTGCGAAACATTTACCTGAAAGATCCGGGCCTCCCACCTGCCGACTCCTGGATGGGCCAATCCGTAGGTCATTGGGAGGGCGACACACTCGTGATCGATGTAACAGGTTTGAATGACCAGACACGGTTTGACAGGGCCGGAAATTTCCACAGCGACAAGCTGCACGTGATCGAGCGGTACACGCGCACCAGTCCGGATGTCATCTCCTACGTAGCTACGATCGAGGATCCAGAAGTGTTTACGCGTCCCTGGAAGATGACCATGCCGCTTTACCGGCGCCAGGAAAAGAACGCACAACTACTGGACTTCAAGTGCGTGGAGTTTGTCGAAGAACTGCTGTACGGCCCTTATCGAAAACATCCGCTAAACAAATAAACAGCGGAGGTGTGGCATGCGGAATCGATTCATTTCAAGGGCAGCAGTGCTGATCGCGCTCGGGTTGATCTGTCTCACGGCTCGACCGGCGACGGGCCAAGTGAAGAATGCCACGGCAAAGTCTGCCGTACCCCGCATGCCGGATGGACATCCCGATTTGCAAGGGACTTATGATTTGGCCACGATGACACCTCTCGAGCGACAGCGGGGCCTTCCTCCTTCCCTCACAAGAGAACAAGCCGAAGCTCTAGAGAAAGCTGAACTCGCACGGAGGGATGAAGATAATCGACCCTCGGATCCAAATCGGGCGCCACCCCCTGTGGGTGGAGATACGAGCGCACCACATTCGTTTTTTGAAGCTCTGGAGAAAGCTGGTGGAGGCGCCGTCGGCGGCTACAATCGCTTCTGGCTGAACCAAGGCGCCACGTACACTGTCGTTGAAGGACAAATCCGGACATCTATTGTCGTCGACCCGCCCGACGGCCATGTGCCCGCTTATAACGCGGCGGCCCTCAAGCGTATCGCGGCAGCAAGGGCGACGCCGACGTCCACCGCCGCGGAGCGCCAGGATGCGGTAGCTGAGCCGCCTGGTGCTTACGATAACCCGGAGCAGCGACCGCTCAGTGAGCGCTGCCTTTTAGGATTTGGTTCGACCTCCGGGCCGCCCGCACTCCCAGATTATTTTTACAACGATCTGCATCAGATTGTGCAAACCTCAGACTCAATCATGATTCTGAGCGAGATGATCCACGATGCACGGATCGTGCGCATGAACGCGCAACATCTTCCCAAAAACATCCGCCGGTGGATGGGCGACTCGGTCGGGCATTGGGAGGGTGATAGGCTCGTCATCGACACAACCAATTTCACGGACAAAACGCGCTTTCGTGGGGCGACGGAAAACCTCCACGTGATCGAGCGCCTTACTCGCGTGGACGACAAAACTCTTCTGTATCGCTTCACGGTTGAAGACCCGGACACCTGGGACCGCTCGTGGACTGGCGAGTACACCTGGCCAGCGACCGATCAGCGCATGTTCGAATACGCCTGCCACGAGGCTAATTACGCCCTCACGGACGTTTTGCGAGGCGCACGACAACAAGAAGCTCAAGAAGCAGCGAAGGCCAAGAAGTAACGGCGAGGCAGACCACTAACTCCCGGAGGTGCCCGTGGAGATGCGGCCACAACTTTTCTTGATACTCGCAGTCACATTGTCAGTAACAGGCACCGAGTACGGCCGAAGACTTCCAACTGAGCCGAAGGCATTTTTACAGCTCGACTCGAGCGACACAGTTCCAGCAAACGATTACAGCGCCTCCAACACTTGGCTCTGTCGTCCGGGCATCAATGGCGCTTGCAACGTCGATCTGACCACGACGGTGGTTGCGGCCAATGGAGTGCTCAGGCGCGAATCGTGGACAAGCAACGCGAACGCGCCAATCGATTGTTTCTATGTGTACCCAACGGTATCCACTGATCCAACACCGAACAGCGACATGAACCCGGACGCGGCCGAACTCAACGTGATTCGTCAACAATTCGCGCGCTTCGGATCCGTGTGCCGTCTCTACGCACCTATATATCGTCAAATTACTCTCGCCGGACTCCGCCCACTCCTGGCCAGCGGAACCACCGCGTCGGCCTTTGAACACGGCCTTCAGTACGATGATATTCGGGATGCGTGGAACTACTATCTCGAACACGAGAACGGCGGACGCGGTTTCGTACTCATCGGTCACTCTCAGGGCGCGTTCATACTCACCACACTCATTCGCAACGAGATTGATGGCAAATCTGTTAGTTCTCGCATGGTTTCCGCCATTCTGATCGGCACGACTTTGACCATACCGCGTGGGAAGGATGTTGGCGGGACTTTTCAGCACGTTCCACTCTGCCACAGTCCGTCGGCAACTGGGTGCGTCATCACCTACGCATCGTTTCGATCAACTGTGCCTCCGCCGGCGAACACACTCTTTGGCAAGGTCGCAGACCCAAACATGGTCGCAGCATGCACGAATCCCGCAGCCGTTAGCGGAGGCAGCGGCGAATTGCACGCCTATCTCGACGCGGCAGGCGAAACGATCTATTTGCCGCAAAAGCCAAAAGTGAAGCCGTGGGTCATCCCTGAGCGGCCCGTCGAGACGCCTTGGGTCAGCGTCCCCGGTATGCTGACGGCGCGGTGTGCGACCAACGAGAACGCGACCTATCTCGAAGTGAGTGTGCACGGCGACCCGTCCGCTAAACGGGTTGCGGATATCACTGGAGACATTATGGCTGGAGATCAGGCGCTCCCATTCTGGGGATTGCACCTGATTGATATGAACCTCGCGATGGGGAATCTCGTCCAGATCGTAGGGCAGGAAGAGAAGTCGTGGGTAGCGGCGCAGAATAAAAAGTAGACGATTGGATAGTTACCCAGGGTCGATTGATAAACTCAGTTTGAGGCAGAGGGACATCGACGTTCCTCCGGAAATGACGGAGACGAAATATGAGAACACGTCTAATTGCCGAGGGGCTTAATTACGTAGGGACCGCTCTTGCGATACTTCTGTCTATCAGCTATTGCGGGACACCTTCAGTAGCCGCACAGGAATCGAGAGCTAAACGGATCGAACACGCCGAAAAGGAGCCCCAGAACTGGCTCACGTTTTTCGGAAACTATTGGGCGTGGAGTTACAGCCCCCTCGACCAGATCACGCGTGCCAACGTGAAGCAACTAGTGCCGGTGTGGGCTTTTCCGACAGTTGGGCAGAATGGGCTACAAGCCGCGCCGCTAGTCGTTGATGGCGTGCTCTACATCGAAAACCATCAGAATCATGTTTTCGCGGTCGATGCAGCTAGTGGCAGGGCCCTTTGGACCTACGCATACGAACACTCAAAGGCAGGCTTAGCCGGAATTACTCTGGGCACCCGGGGTTTGGCCATTGGATATGGCCTGGTCTTCATGGGCACTCTCGATAATCATCTCGTGGCGATCGACGCCAACACCGGCAAGGAAGTCTGGAACGTGCAAGTGCCGGACACGACTCAATGCTGTGGAATCACGGCCGCGCCGCTGTTAGTCAAGGATAAGGTGATCACTGGCATAGTTGGCGGCGAATGGGCCCATCGCGGTTATCTGACTGCTTTTGACGCAAAAACCGGGAACATGGCGTGGCGCTTTTACACCATACCGGAACCTGGCGAACCTGGTTCGGAAACTTGGCCAGGAGATTCATGGAAAACCGGAGGCGGCTCAACTTGGTTCACCGGCTCATATGATCCGGAACTGAACTTGATCTATTGGGGTGTTGGCAACCCATCCTCTGACTTCTTCGGAGAACATCGTAAGGGTTCCAATCTGTATACCGACTCACTGGTGGCACTCGACGCCGATACCGGAAAACTGAAGTGGTATTTCCAGGAGATTCCGCACGACCTATGGGATTTTGACTCGAATCCAGAACCTGTGCTGATCGACGTTAACCAAAACGGCCAGACACGCAGGCTCGTGCTGCACTCCAGCAAAGGCGGATATGCGTATCTGCTCGATCGCGAAACGGGCAAGCTCCTGAAGAGCTTCCCGTATGTCCAGGATGTGAACTGGTCCGGAGGCTTGGATAAGGACGGGAAACCGATGAAACCAGTGGTGCCGGCCAAAGGGAGCGATTTTATGTTTTGCCCTGGCGCGCTGGGTGGACGCAATTTCAATCATTCAGCATACAGTCCCCGGACCGGGTTTTGGTACACCAACGATTTCGAAATCTGCGGCAGTCTTGAGCCTGAGGACTTGGATGTGAAGGAGGGTGATCGATATTTCGGTGGAACGATGCCTTCTCGGCAACTGAGCGCGAAAGGCAAGCCCAATGTCAGTGCCTTTGATCCGCTGACGGGCGAACGAAAGTGGACGTTCGCTACCAAGTACCCCAATGCCTCCTCACTGCTAGCAACCGCGGGCGATTTGATCTTTGCTGGAGATCTGGAGGGATATGCATTCGCGCTAGACGCAAAAACCGGCGAAAAGCTCTGGTCCTTCAATACGGGAGCAAAGATTGCCGCTCCCCCGGTCAGCTTCTCGGTCGGCGGCCGCCAATATATCGCTATCAGCACGGGCGGCGGTTCAATCGTCGAGCGCTCCGTACCCGACCTTTACCCTGAAGCGAAGGGCCACTTGCCGGCGGACGCCTCTACGCTGTTCGTGTTCGCACTGCCGCCTAAATGACGGTACGTCCTTTGACTCTCGGAAAAGAAAAAGGCGAGCTGGCGATTTGTACAGCTAGTCTTAGAGCCGCGGTCTGCGCTTATCCCAAGGCTGTGCTTTTTCCAGTTGCGCGGTCAATCGGAAAAGAGTCTCATCTTCGCCGAATCGGCCCCGAGAACATCATGCTAACCGGCAAGTTGTGCCGCGCACCCTGTGTCGACGCCGAAAACTAAGCTGCTGGGGCAGTAGCTGCGATACGTACACAATCGGGGTACCGTCGGGCGAAAGGATAGCGTCGGCTCCACGCGAGAGGCGCTGGTTGCGCCAAGAGATGCTCGACAGTACGCAGCCAAACGCCCATATGTCGGTTCGTTTCTCTACGGCCCTGATTATTGTGTCTTACTGTGCGGGATTTGTGCGGGTACTCACAACGAAGTACGCCTAAATGCAACAGCCCTCTGATTCAATCGGTGCTGATTCTTTTGTAGGTTACTGTATTGCTTTGTAGCTGCTGGGCCGTTTGCGGGTCTTTTAAGCCGTTGGTCGTGGGTTCGACCCCCACCGCCCCTACCACTCTAACCGCCATTGATTCTATGCATTGCAATGCTGGAGGACCTCCGAAGAAAAATCGAGTTTGCACCATTATTGTGCAAATTGTGCGCCTCCAACGGTTTTTTGCAAATAAGCGCGAAATTTCTAACTGCCACGCCTGTTACGGAAAGGTTGCAGGTTCGAATCCTGGCAGGCGAGCCAAATCTTGCGAGTTCGGTAACAAGAAAAAATTCGGCTCGTCAGCGTATCAAGATCTGCCGAATATTGTGGCTGTACCTCTGGAAGAAGCGTGGTCCTCACTAGCCACGATGGACGCTGTTCTGGAGTCCTACTGCCAGTCTGTTCTCGTTTCGTTACTGCGTCCTCTGCGAAACCGCCGAGCATTACTATGTCGCTCCACGACCGAACGTTCGTTCGACTCTCTTAACGTTCCATTTGCTGCAGCCGATCTATAAGCGCATGCACCCGTGCGTCTAGCGGTGCGAGGCGCAGTGCACGTTCAGAGAGCACTCGCGTCCATTCGGGCTGTCCCTCGTCAAGCCGAATCTCGCCGAGGGACACAAGTGCCTCCACATTATTTAGGTCCAGCGACAGCGCTCTCTCGTACGCCGCTCGTGCCTCAGAGGTGCGGCCTGCCGTACGATACTGATTACCGAGCCCCACGAGAAACATTGAGCGATCAGGCGCCATCGCCGTGCTGCGCTCCATGTACCTTATTGCTAGATCAGTCTGCCCCATTGATGCGTAGGCGAATCCGAGGAGATATGCGCTGTCGGCATTTAGATCACGCTGAGGATTGAAACCGCTAATCGGCGGCGCATCCGGCCGACGGAACGGATTCAGTTCCTTTCTGATCTCTGAAGTTGTTTCTGTGTACAGAGAGCGCGGGATGCGAAACTCCAGCACGGGACGGTCGTCAGTGCTGATCTCCTCGATGTTGCGCGTGAACCAGTCGCTTTCGTTTTCTCCGAGAATTTGTGCGCCGAACAAAGCAAAGGCTTGCCAAATGCCGATTGACTTCAGATCGTCTGCAACGCCATGTGTCTGCTCGAACTGGTGTTCCAGGCGACTGTAGTCCCACTGGATGGGATCACGGGTGCCCAGCAGAATCAAATTCCCTGGTGCAGATGTCCAGATCTCCGTGTGAGGAAATACAGCATGGAATGTGGCTGTCAGTACTACCACATCCTCCGGCAACAGCCTTTGCGCGTGAACGCATTGCACGAAAATACCGCCGGCTCTCAGTCGGGCTCCAACGATACGGTAGAATTCGATCGTGGCTAGTGACGAGGCGTCCGCGCCCCACACATCAGGTAGATCCGAAATCACTACGTCATACTGTTTTTGGCCTGTGAGAAGCCAACTGCGGACGGGGGCGATGATCAAGTGCACTCGTGGATCGTCGAGCACCTTCCGTGTATAGGCCTCAAAGAATCTGGCAGCCGGTGCCGCCGCCGAGTCCCCTTCGACGATGTCGATCCGTTGCACCGGATAGCGCGCAACGGCGGCCTCCTTCAGGCCGGTGCCGAGACCCAGCGTTAAGACCTCTCGCGGAGCAGCGTGCAGAAGCATCGGAAGTTGGCCGAGGAGCAATTCGTTGGTCATGTCAATCGGATCAGTTGAGCCTTTGGTCTCTCCGTTGGAACGAAGGAAGCGGGTCTGACCCAATTCGTTGACCGAGATAGTGGCGCTCCTTCCATCGTGGTAATAGAGGAGTCGCATCCCTTTGACGACCTCCTCGACCCTCTCAGTTCCTAAGCGAGGCGCAACAAAACCGATGCCCGCGAACAACTGGCGAGGCCAGGCAACTAGAATCCACGCAAGGATCACGATAACCAGCACCGCCGCTGCGGGTGCCAGTGCAAGAAGGCGTGGAGGCTTCCGTGCCCGGATCCGCCACCATACTGCAAGGCCCGCGCCAACTGCTGCCAGCACACCAGCATTCATCGTGTCGTATAAACCGACCGTCGGGATGAGGACGAACCCCGCGACCCAAAAGCCCGCAGCCATACCGATCCCATTTGCGACACAGGCGGCGCCCACCGTCTCCCCAAAACGAGCCGCACCGCCGCCGAAACTGCCGATTGCGGCCGGAAACATCGCACCAAACAAAAGAGGAGGGAGAAATGCCACCATGGCCGTCGAGGCAAAGTGTGCGGCGATCTGCCAGCGAAAGGACTCGCGAAGCAAGGAAAAGAATTGAGTAAATAGGAATGGAATTCGGGGAAGAACCAGCATTGAGAGAGCGGCAGTGAAAACGATCAGCAACCCCAACACTGCAACCCATCGCTGATGTTCGTCGGTCCCGCGAGGCACCCGGCCGTAGAGAGCGCTGCCAAGCGCCACGCCGATCAGAGCCAGAACGACGGAAGCGCCGTACACATAGACAAAAGAACCCATCACCATCGCAATTAGGCGGACACCGGCAGTCTCAAATGTCGTCAGGCCAAATCCCGAAGCTGCCAATCCGATCAGGATAAGAAATTCGATTGAGTGATTGGAGGAATCGCCGGTTACGGCACTCGTCGTGGAATCGGCCCGATTCGCTGGCGCAGGATGCTTGCGCATGTGTATCTCAGCTGAGAAAGCGGCGACGCCCGTAACAAGATTTATTGCTCCGGCCGACGCGAGCGCAGAGGCCAAACCAGCGCCAGGAAGCAATCCATACGTTATGCCGGCGGCGCCTGCGGCGGCACCGAGCGCGTTCCATCCGTACACTGCGCCGGCAGCACCAACTATTTTCTTCGTAGACATCATGCGGCGAGCGAGCAACGGTAGTACCAAACCCATTAGGATCGCCGGCGGTAGAAGGACGACCGCACTCAATATCAGCTGTAAGCCGCCAAAGAGGACTGCTCGATCGGCAAAGCGCGAAGACATCCCTGCGTATAGCGCTTCGATACGATCGAAGCTCCACAAAATTGCGAATGTACTGAACCCTGTGGCAAACTCGACGGCTCCGAGAGTGACGAAGCTGAATTGCGGACGGCGCGCCGCCAGACGAGCCCCGATCCAGTTTCCGCTAGCGAGGCCGCCGAAGGCTATGAGCACCATCGTCAGGAGCGTCGTGCTGCCAAACACCAAAGCGAGACGGCACATGCATACGACCTGGCACACCAGCGACGCCGCGCCGGAAGCGACTGCCACGATAAGGATGAATGCGTTGGCCGAGACTTTCATCGCACGCAATCATATATCAATGGTCCACGCGATCTAGGCGGACGATGACATACAGCCGTCCGGCTCAAACAACGCTAAGTGGGCAGAACAGTTGGCGATCGGTTGGGGGAGCCGAAACGTTGCGTGATTGACTTCTTATTACTTACCCTTTGTTTATTACTTACCCTTTGTCCGCGCTTCGTGTTCTTTGATTCTCCTGTATTCGGCCGGTTCCTCGTTCAGGGTACAGAAGACTTCACCCCATTCGTCGTTGGGACTCTGCGCCAGCGACCAGCGGCGAGGTGCCGACTTCCAGGGTTTCGCCAGCACCATGGGGTCCTCTATGGTGACTTGGTAGATAAGGAAGTTCTTTGAGGGGCGGCTGAAGCGCTCGACCACATGCTCCTGTGCACTCGGAAACCATCCGGTGCCCCCTGCGCCCGTAATAACCCTGAGCCGCTCATCGATAGCGATCACGTCCACGACCAGCGTATCTCCTTCCCAATGAACAGCCGAGTCCCCATTGAATGTGGGGTCCGGATCTTTCGGATGCACGCGCCCGTTGGTGTATATCATTCGAACGTCGAGTGGGTATTCGTACAAGATTGCCAGCCTTCCCGAGGTTTGAATCAATTCCATGGGCGCGTGCTGGCTGATTTGCTCCAAAGTTGTGCTGGGAGTACCAGCCTGATCACATATTCCGTAGGGATTCGGTCTGGTATATTTCGCAGGTAAGTCAGCTTTGAAGGAAGGCGGCTCTTCTGGCGTCGCCTTGGCGTCGAATTGTCTGAATACAACCGGGTCGACCGGATAAGCGACCTGCAGCATTCTTCCCGCACCGTTTGGATACCAACGTCCACTCAAGTCCGGATGCCCGTCAGGGGTGCGGGGCGCCGGTCCGCCTGGCGGCAATTCGTGTACCTGGTCAAAGCCACCGGCCACGGGTCCTGGAACTTTTCCTCCGGTTTTGGGCAAGTTCTGAGCAAAGGCGGGTGCGAAGATCATGCACGAAGCCGCCATTAAGACCGCAAGACTCCTCGGGCAATAGCGAAACCGTCGCTCCGTTGCTGTCATTTTCAATTTCTCCATTTCCGGCTTCGCCCACACACGCTCACGATGCTTCGGAGCGGCTCATTGCTGGATTTCTCAGAAGTGAAGCTGCTCGGGCGTCAGACCTTCGACATTCTGCCCAACAATACGCAAGATGCCATCTGCCAGCCTAAGGAATTCCGCCGTGCCTCTATACTGCGTGCCGCCTGCCTTTGTCGGACAAGCCCTTACTGCCATGGGCTTACCCATGTTATTTAGGAAATCCTCTCTCGTCGTGCCCGACCTCTTCATACCGAGCGGGGTGATCACGTCCATGTGGACATACGCGTGCGGGTTTTCCCAATCGATGCCCGTCAAGGTACCCTTCAGATCCATGCACTTATCTTTGTCGAACTCCACACCGAATCCGTGATGCGCAAAGGTGGGAGTCGCGCAGAGTAGAGCAAAAACTGTCATCCAGACACCGGAAAATTTGACTTTCATCAAGATGTCTCCCCTTAACGGATTGGAAGCGGATTCAGACTCGACCCAGTCTCCTGCACATGCTTGTTTGATTCGAGCTAATACGCCCGCCGTACTCTCTCTGTCAAGCTTCATTGCTACTCTCTCCCGACCTGTGAGATCAGTCGAGCTTCGTGCGATTCCGAATTTCGCTTGACGCTCGACTGCGCCGTGTGTTATCGCTGGCGCAGTCTACCGAAAGACCTCTCCTCTGTGGCGATCACAACAGGGTTAGTAAGCTTGAAAGGGGGGTATGTATGCATCCGATCCTGTTTGCGTGCAGAAAATCGCTCGGGAGCAAACTCGGGCAATTGCTCTGGACGTCGATAGCGTGCCTTCTGATTTGCGTCCCTCTGTCTTCGCAAGGAAGTCAAGGCGCAATCCAGGGAGGAGTCTTTGATCAGAGCGGCGGTGCTGT
>QHYS01000064.1:0-11965 GCA_003223325.1 Acidobacteriota bacterium | reverse complement strand
ATGATGCCGGACAATATGTCGCCAACAACCTGACGCCTGGCACGTATACAGTTCGCGCTGAGGCTAAAGGCTTCCGGGCCGTCGAGCACAGTGGTGTGCTTCTTGAGGTGGGGCAGACTATTCGCGTTGATATGGTTCTGCAGCCTGGCGAGCAAAGTCAGACGATCACCGTCACGGGGGAAATACCTGCCATCGATACCACCGATGCCACGTTAGGCGGAACGGTCAGCAACCAAGCGATCAACGCCCTGCCCTTGAATGGCCGTAATTTCGAGCGCTTGCTCCAAGTACGTCCCGGAATAGTTACGAATATAGGCAGCACCGCAAATAATGGCTCGGTTACCCACGGTCGCCGAGGTGGGAATGACGTCTTGCTTGTCGAAGGTATCGCCGAAGTCAATCCCAGCACAGGCGTAACCACATTGAATAGCTCTTATCGGATCGGGGACGCAAACTCGATTTTGCCGATTGATGCGATCCAAGAATTCAATGTGGAGCAGAATCCCAAGGCCGAATATGGCTGGGGCGACGGGTCGATCATAAACGTCGGCGTGAAGTCCGGAACGAACAGCATCCACGGAACAGCCTATGCGTTTGGCCGCGACGCCAGCGCCACAGATGCGGCGAATGCTTTCACGCATACCGTCACGCCGGCAACTCTGGAGCAATTTGGCGGCACGGCCGGCGGACGCATCATCAAAGACAAACTCTTTTGGTTTCTGGGGTACGAAGGTCTGCGCACCAAGCTGGGCGACGTTGCGCTAGTCACCATCCCGACGGATATTTCCACCGGGGATGCGACTACCAGTATGGTAGACGCGTGCAACGCCATTAAGAACTCAGGAAAAGCGATCAACGCGCTGAGCGCGCAGTTGGCCGGACTCAACCCCGCGACCTGTGTCGTCTCGCCTGCTTCGTCAACTTTTGAGAACGTCTTTCCTTACAATCCGACCTCTTCGACATCTTACAATCCTCCGTTAACGACGCTAGGGCCGTTAAATAACGGCTTCATTAAAGGAGATTATGTGGTTAACGAGCACAACCACATCAGTGCTTTTTATTTCATATCCAAATCGACCCAAACGGCAAACTATGCCGCGGGACAACTGCTTCCGCAATGGGAAGCCACGATCCCTTCGGATGTGCGCGTCTATACGGGTTCCTGGACGTGGACTCCCAATTCCACTTGGCTGAACGATTTCAGGGCGGGCTATTCGTTCCTTCACGCTTCCACTTTCAGCGGAGACGCCGACAAGACTCCCGTGAACCCCTGGCCGCAGGGCTATGGCATGAATACAGGCGTCACGAATCCGCTCTACGGCGGTTCAGCGGCTATCTAGGAACAGGCAGCCGGAACGGCATCCGGGGACCTCAGGGCAACGTGGAGATCGTAGACAGTGTGTCGTACCTCCGGGGAAAGCACGCGTTTAAATTCGGCTTTGATTTCATGGACGTGGTTCACGACAACAACAACTTCGATCAGGGCAATGGGCAAGTCACCTTTGACACACTGCAAAATTTCCTCCTAGGTGCACCTCTGCGGGGCCTGGTGCAGCAGGGTCAAAATCAGGTATTCGTTCGGGCACACTGGTACGGGGCGTTCTTTCAGGATGATTGGCGCTTGACTCCCCGGGTCACGCTCAACCTTGGACTACGATACGAATATGAGGGGACACCGACCGAGCGATTCAACCATATGGGCAATTTCAATCCGAATGTCGATCCGGCGACCACCCCGGGGGTTGAGCAGGTTGGTCCGGGCGAACCGATCCCGCGCATGTTGAGGGGAGACCACACAGCCTTTTCCCCGCGGCTTGGCGTGGCCTGGGATGTCAGGGGCAACGGCAAGACGGTTATTCGTGCCGGAGGCAGTATTCTCAGAGATGCCGAAATCGTGGAGCAACTCGCCGCCGGCGGTGCCGGAGGTACCCCTTTCGGCGCCAATTTCCCCAGCCTCACGCCCCCCGTCAACAATAGCGGCACGGACTTGAATGCTCACACGCCTAATCGCGTGACTCTACCGGCCAGCCAAATAAAATGGGACCTGGCAGGACCCGTCTTTCCCACGCAGTCGCAGGTCATTAACACGGTCACATACACCGGGATCACCTGCGCGCCCACCGGCTTCGGCGGTTCGAAGCTTGCGTCACCGTGCACCACCCAAGCAACCTCCCGCAACTTCCTTCAACCGGGAGCTGCCGAGTGGAACGTGGATTTTCAGCGCGCGATTACCAAGAGTCTGACTCTGGATTTAGCCTACATTGGCAACCATGGCTTTCACGAGGCAAGCTTCGAGGATATCAACCAGCCGGCAATCGGCGCTGGGTGGAATACGCCATGGACGGCGGCCCAATTGACGGCGTTCAATACGGCCAACTCAAAAAATCCATTGCCAAACGGAATCGTGGGCTTAACCAGCAGTCAGTTTTGTCTAAACACCAATAGGTGCTTGGCCAACACCGCGGCAGAAGTCGGGCCGTACAGCAGTCTATTCCCGTACCTCAGCGCGATCGATCAAACAGGCAACGAGTTTCACTCGAATTACAACGCACTAGAAATCACAGTGAACGAGCATACCTCCCACGGCCTGTCGTTCCTCGGGGGCTACACGTATTCTCATGCCCTCGATCAGACTTCCAGCCAGAGCCTGATCAATGCTCCGCTGCAAATCGATTCGCACAACCCGCAGCTGTTCTACTCCAACGGCAACAACGACATTCGTCACCGCTTCACGTTCTCGGCGACTTATTTGATCCCCGGAATCAAGGCTCCCGGGCAAATGCTCCAGGGCTGGTCCGTCAGCGGCCTTCTGCTGATGCAAAGCGGTTTGCCATGGTTCCCTCAAGATCTAACGACCGACATCTTAGGAACCGGCGAGTTCAAGAACAGCATCGCCAAGAGCCCTCAGACCTGGAACTACAGCGGACCGACGTCTGCATTCACCTCGGGTCCGCATAACATTCCCTTCCTGACACGAAGCGCGGCCATCGCGAGTTGCGGAGCGGCAGCGCAGGCTCCCTACGCGGGCAATCCCCAACTGCAATCTCTCGCCGTCTCATCGCTTACGAATTTGGGTTGCTATATGCAAGGCGGTGGCGTTCTCACTCCCCCCGCTTACGGAACGATTGGTAACGCAAACCGTAACATCTTTCGCGGTCCTTCCTACAAAAATGTAGATTTGTCCGTGTCTAAGGACTGGAAGCTGAAGGAACGATTGACTACGCAATTTCGCGTGGAGTTCTTCAATATCCTGAACCGTGCGGACTTTTCCTCCACCCCAGCTTCCGCGAACGGCACGACCGTTGGGCTCGACCCGGAGGTCGCGCAGTTCGGCTGTTCCTGCACCACGCCGGACGTGGCCAATCCTGTTGTTGGTTCGGGTGGTCCGCGGCATATCCAGTTCGCTTTGAAGTTGATCTACTGATGGATGGGCGACGAGCAAAAAATACGTTCTTCAGGCGGATAGACATCGGCCTACAAATCGAGTCGCTATATCTCTCTGTGATTCGCCTTGACACTTCCAGAGGGCGGAGCGTATAAGTTGGCCAATTAGAATAGGTTTGACGCCAAAATGGATATTTGGCGTTCCAATGAAAACGGGCACATCTTTCCGGGTTCGGTCTCGTTCGATTCTACAAATCCCAAAAATCAGCCCGACGATCTCGCCAGATTCCGTTCGAGTCTTAACTCCAGGTCGCCGCGACTATTGTAGGGAGGTTTGAAGATGGAATATTCTCGCAGGAATTTCATCAAAGCTGCGGGCGTGAGTGCCGTGGCTGTGACGACCACGGTTAGCGCCGTGGTCTCGGGAACGGAAGTCGCGGCCGCTGCTCCCAAGCCTTCTCCTCTGGCGATCCCCGACGCAATAACCCGGGAGACCAGCACGTTCAATATCAACGGCAAAAACTATCAAGCGGAATACGAAGTGCGAACGACACTATGGGAAGTGATCGCCGTGAAGCTAGGCCTGACGGGGACGAATCGGAGCTGCAATCGGGCCAGTTGCGGCGCGTGCAGCGTGCTGATCGACGGCACACCATTTTATTCCTGCCATACACTGGCCATGGAAGCCGTGGGCAAGAAGATCTTCACGGTGGAGGGCTTGGGGGATGAGAAAAACCTCCATCCGTTACAGCGCGTGGCGCATCTGTATTCGGCAGCTGAGTGTGGATTTTGCACGCCAGGTTGGGAAGTGACGGCGAAAGGCCTGCTGGATAAGAATACCAATCCCACCGTCGATCAGGTCAAAGCGGCCCTTTCGGGGCATATCTGCCGCTGCGCGGCTTATGCAGCCATCGTACGAACCGTCATCGACACGGGTAAGGTATTGCGCGGGGAGGCGGAAATCGCATGAGTACAAAACCACAAAACCCCCAGAAGCCGAAGGAGAAGCTCGAGTCCAAACCTGAATTGTGCGTCATCGTTAACCAACCCATGGTACGGGACTTTTCCACGGGCGGCGGGCATGGGCCGGAAGATACGCTGGTGGAAGGCGATCAGAAGTTCGTTACGCGGAAGTGGCAAGGCTATCCACCCCAAAATCTGAATCTTGTCGGGAAACCGCATCCCCCGATGCCGGAAGTAGGCATACCTCGGCTTACGGGTAAGGCCGAGTATGCCACTCGGGTTCAATTGCCCAACATGCTTTGGGTGAAGCTCCTTACCAATCCGCATCCTCGTGCGAAGGTTAAGACGCTCGATACTTCCAAGGCGGAGAAGATGCCGGGCGTGGCGCATATATTGACGGCGAAGAATGCTCCGCAGACGTATCCCTTCCCGGCAGAGCTTTTCTTTCAGGGCGAAGTCGTAGCGATGGTGGCCGCGGAAACCGAGGATCTTGCCGAGGATGCGGTCGCGGCCATTGAGGTGGAATATGAAGTCCTTCCTTTCGCGTCGAATCTCCAGCAGGCTATGGCGCCAAATGCGCCAGACTTGACGATTAGGGCTGGCGGCAGAGAACGACCGAGTGTCGTCAAAACGCTGTACGAATGGGGCGACGTCGACAAAGCATTTGGCGCAGCGGATGTGGTCAAGGAGTTTACCTATTCCTTTTCAGGGGCCATCCCCGTTCCCCTGCAACCGAATGGCTGCGTCGCCAAGTGGGACGGCGACAAGCTGACGATTTGGGGGATGGGCCAGTCGATTTATAACTCACGAAACAACGCAGCTAAGAGGTTGGGGATTCCTTCGGAGAATGTTCGGTTTATTAACAAATGGAATGGCGGATCATTCGGAGGATGCCTACCAACCGGCGATAAGTTTTATCCTTGGATCGCCCACATCGCGAAGGTGACCGGCCGGCCAACTAAGCTGATGCTCCCCAAGAATCAGGAGTTGGCATTCCTGCAAATAAAGCCGCAGACGCTCACTAAATTCAAAGTAGGAGCCACGAAGGACGGGAAAATCACAGCGTGCCAGCGTGAGTTCCACGTCAGCATGGGCGCCAATCAGGGAGGAATACAAGAAGGCGGAGGAGGCAGATCCGAGCTCTATCTCCACGTTGTTCCCAATTGGAGAGAGATCGGCGTCCTCTATCGGACGAATGCGATCATGATGGGTTCGGCTCGGAGCAACTTCCAGCAGGAGTTCAAGTGGGCTTGGGAACAGATGATCGACGAAATGGCAGAAGCGGTCAGCATGGATCCAGTTAAGTTCCGGTTGCTTAACGTGCAGAAGCCCGGGACAAAAGTGGCCCTCAAGCAAGGCGGCCCTACGATCGTTCCCATGCCCGAGACAGAGCATGGGGAACTTCACTACGATAGTTATGCTTCGGTTGAAGTGCTGGAAGAAGGAGCGAAAGCGATCGGTTGGGAGAAGCGCAATCCCGTACCTGGCGGAAACCCCGGAAGGTTCAAGCGCGGTCTCGGAGTGGCGATGTCTCAGCACCACGCCGGACGGGTGGGTTACCATGAAGGCGAGCCTGGCTACGATTGGGTCCTCGCCAAGAACAAGGCGCAAGGCAATGTTACTCCAGGCGGCGAGGGCGACATCTTCAACGCGGAATTGCAGTTGAATGCCGACGGCAATGTTGTTATGCACTTCGCACAGCCGGACAGCGGCACGAACCATGGCACTGCGATGGCGATTCAAGTCGGCGAAATCCTCGGTTTCACCACCCTCGATCACATCCGATTGATCTGGGGCGACTCAGACCAAGCGCCCTCGGCCCCGCCTTGGCATAGCGGTTTAACCACTCAGTTACAGGGTGGAGCGCTGTGCAATGCCGCGGACAAGATGCGAAAAGATCTGCTGAGCCGCGCGAACAATCTCTTGAAGGTGGATACAGCGAAGCTGCAGATACACGACGGCGTGATCTCGTCTACCGAAGATCCAAAGAAGAAGACGACTTTTGTTGAGTTAGTAAAGGCAAACAAGGGTCCCATACTTCAAGTAGGCCGGTGTCTTCATCCTGGATCCATCGGCAGAGCGCTGAATCGTGGGATCGGGGCGTGCTTTGCCGAAGTTGAGGTGGACACCTGGACGGGTGACTGGCGTCACGTGAGGGTGGCGTATTGCCAGGACTCTGGTAATGTTATGAATCCGCTTCTAGCTAGCGCCGATCAGCACGGATCGTTGGTCCAGAGCACCGGCATGGCGACCGATGGCATTCCATGGGATCGCGAATTTCCGGGAACGTTTCATTACAGCGTCGGATATTTGTCGTACAGGCTGCCTACGATCATGGAGCCGCCAGAACAGACCAATGTCTTTATTAATAGCTTGGAACCTCGCTGGTTCTTTGGATCGAAAGGTTTTGCGGAGACAACCATCGGAGCCGCTCCCAGTGCGCTGGCGAATGCGATCTATAACGCCTGCGGGGTGAGAATCCGAGAGCATCCGATCACAAAGGACAAAATTCTTGCGGGTTTGAGAGCCAAGGGAGCAATCGCATGAAACCGATCTCCGTCTACCGCCCATCGAGCATTGAAGAAGCGATACAAATTTTGTCCCTTCATGGAACGCAAGCGGGAGTCTATGCCGGCGGCACGGATCTCCTCATTCAGTTAAAGAACAGAATCGAAGCGGCGCCAAGCTTCTTGGTGGACATAAAGAAGATCGACGGCCTGCGTCATATCAAAGAGAATGGGCAAGGTGACGTTCAGATTGGCGCACTCACGAAACTAGCTGAAGTGGCGGAATCGGATCTCTTGGCGAAGAAGTACCCGATGCTTGTCGAAGCCGTACAGAAGATCTCCTCGCCCGAATTGCGCAATGCATCCACAGTTGGCGGCGACTTGCTGCAGCAAGTGTGGTGTCAGTATCTGCGAGGTGGCTACTCCTGCTACCGCAATGGCGGATATATCTGCTATGGCGCGATTGGAGACAACAGCTATTACCACTCGGCTATGGGCGGGCGGCTGTGCTATGCGGTCTACCCGGGCGACATTGCCACGGCGTTGATTCCACACGATGCAAGAGCAAAGGTGGCCACGCCCTTCGGACTGAAAGAGCTGAGCATTGAGCAGCTCGTCCCCGGAGACATGATGGTGGATGGCAGGCTGCAATCGCATGTGCTGCGCTTCAACGAAATTCTGACTGAAGTGACGATTCCGGCGGCGAAGCCGGGATTCAAGGCTTCGTTCGAGAAGCTCCGGCCGCGAGGCGTTTGGGACTTTGCTATGGCCTCGTTGGCTATCGGATTACAGCTGCAGGGCAAGACGATCACAGATGCATGCGTGGTCTTTGGCGGAATCGCCGGCAAGCCTTGGCGGGAAACAGCCGTGGAGAACTTCCTCAAAGGCAAGACGCTCAGTACAGACTTGACACGTCAGGCGCTCGCGACCGCGCTGACGGATGCGGCGCCTCTGAAATACAACGCGACGAAGATTGATATGGCGAAAGGGCTGCTCGCGTCGGGCATGGCCAGGCTGGCTGCTGCTTAGGATTTTTTTGAGCGCCCTGTTCCCGGCCGACTACCGAGGACGCAATTTCGCGCTTTCCGCTACCAGACGAATCGCATCGGGCAGCTCGCGCAGCGAGACAATTCCCCCAGTCGGCTCATATAAGGCCAAGCGCCTGCCCTGCTCATAATCGTTGATCATGAGAATGGAGTTGGTGCCCAGCTCTTGGGCCACGTTCAGGCTCTCGATTGTGTCCACCAGAGTAATTACGTGTTCTGGCTGGAGCGATGCGCTTTCCATGGCCTTCACAAGAGGCGCCTTTTTAATACCGCCGGCATTGTCACGGTTCCAGATTGCAGCGAATACGTTCTGTAGCGCAAATCTTTCCAGGAAACGATGCGCGGAGCCGCCCGATAAGGACGAAGCGACAAGCAACTGGATGCCCATATTCTTCAGTTCGGAAAACGCCGGCACCACATCTTCATAGAGCTCGACTTGCTCGACCGCCTGGAGCTCCAGTTTTTCTGCGATCTCTCTCTCTTGCGAATTAAGTTTGCCGCCCGATTTCTCGATCAGCGCCACAACTTGCCAATAGGCCTCGCTGCCGGACGAATTGACGAACGTTTTGCCGAATATGCGAGCCGCAATTTGGTCGAATTGCGAGGCGGGGAATTCCGCCAGACATCCAACGGGTTCGAATAAGACGGCGTGGATTGTGTGCATGGTCAAGAACGAACTCTTGTCAGACTCGAGCTGAGGGAAATTGGCTTTTCGCGCGAAGGCTCATTCCGCCGGTTGGTGCGAAGGCCCGACTCGCTCGCCTGGTCCCGCAATGTTGGCGCGATACTGTTTGTGACATGTTGTGCAGGCGGCATTAAGCGGTTGAGCGACAGCCATAAGCGCGTTCGCATCTTTCTCCCAATCACCCTGCCGTCCGGCGGGTCCGCGCATCATGAGTACGTTTCCGGATTCGGCCAACATCACCGCACTCCGCTGAATAGCCAGCCACTCTTTATCCTCCTGAGGACCGCTGCGGTATGCTGCAAGCAATATATTGTTCGCAGCTGGATAAACCATACTCGTCATAATGTCGCTCATCGTGCCAACCGTCTGAGTGTTTCCGCAAGTGCCAGTATTTGCCTGGGAAGCGAGGGATCGCGTTTGTGCAGATGCCATAAAGCTGTCGAACATCAGCAGGCTTATCCCGAGCAATACGGCAGAAAGTAGCGCGTTATGCGACGCATCAATCTTCATGGCTTCCGCCTTTTCGTGAAGCCGGCCACCAGAATACCGGCGTCGGGCGCTCTCGCTTTACCTCGGCTAACCGGCGCGATTCTATACCTGCAAGGATCGCTCAGCCAACGAACAAATTGCTGCTGCCATCGTTTGCGGACGTGGTGCGCACGCGTAGAATCGCCCGGTCATGCGCAGTTTAGTGTGGCTTGAGGAATCTGGATTACTGGGTTGCTCCGAGTGCGCCTGGGTATTTAGACCCCGCGGTTCACCCAAAGGAAAAGCGCCCGAAGAGGTGGTACGCGATTTTGAATCGCAACGTGATGAAGCGTTTGCCTCCCACATTTGTGCTGAGCACCCACGGAAAGAGGAACCGTGAACGGCTGGATCAAGCAAACAGGACGCATAGCGATATACTGGCTCTTGCCCTTAGATTCCATCCTATGTCTTGACCCCTGCGCAAGCGCGGGCCTAAAATCTGCCCATCGGCCATTCGTCTTTATCATGTATTCGCGCGTAGCTTGGATTTGTTTTTGCAAGCAGTTCAATGCGCGTAAGACGAACCAAACTTGAATGCGTAATCCTGTCGGCGGCCTTAGTCGCGATTGGGGTCTGGGCAGCGCCCGACCGCGCATCTCGCTTGGTTTCCGTGCAGCAACTTCCGGATGGCTCCGATTGGTGTATGGCGGACGAATCTTCCGCCACTAATCCGAGTAGTCCCTCTCCCGATGAGAAAATCCTATTTTCCGCACTGCGGCGAGACCCGTACTCCACCCTCGTGTTTGCGGCTCAATTCACCACTCCTAACGTAGCCGAGCAGGAAAGACAGGCGGCCGAAGCCAGGGCCCACGGGGCGCGGACGCCGGTGCGAACCATCCGCGATACGGCCCCGACCTATAGCGCGATTGCGGTCGACGTCAACTCCAATGAAGTCATCCTCCAGGACAACAATTTGTGGGAATACCTGGTCTTCGACCGACTGGCTCCAACTCCCACTCGATCCGACGAAATCACTCAGCCGAAGCGAATTGTTAAGGGCGATAAGACTCTGATCGAGTTTAATAATGGACTCTACGTGGATCCGGTTAGTGGAGACATCTTCTCGGTGGAATCGGATACGGGGGACAAAATGGTTCGTTTCCCCCGCGCGGCTGAGGGAGATGTCGCACCCAAGGCGGTCCTTCATACTCCCCATCGGGTGTATAACCTTGCCGCCGATGAGGCGAGGCAGGAGATTTTCGCTACCATCGAATTTCCTCCCCAAGTCGTGATCTACCGCAAGGATGCCTCCGGTGAAGAGAAGCCGCTACGAACGATCGAAGGGGACGACACGGGGCTCGATGCCCCACACGGTATCGCCGTTGACGAGAAGGATCAACTTTTGTTCGTCAGTACCTGGGGTCATCACAGCAATTTCAGAATTGCCGGTACGGGGAGGTGGTACCCGCCTGCGATCAAAGTTTATCCGTTGGCCGCGAAAGGGAACGTCAAACCGTTGCGCGTGATTACAGGGGACAGAACCCAACTCGATTGGCCAGCAGCGATGAAGTTCAACCCAAGCAATGGAGATTTGTACGTTGCGAATGACATTGGCCAATCTGTCATCGTGTTTGCCAATGCCGCCAAGTTGCAGGGCGATGTCCCGCCAGCTCGAGTAATACATGGGCCATCTACACGTCTCCGAAATCCGACGGGTGTCGCTCTCGACCTCACGCATCAAGAGCTCTGGGTTTCCAACCTCGGGAACTCTTCCGCCACAGTGTATCCATTGATGGCCAATGGCGATGTGCCGCCTCTGCGCATCATTCGCAGCGCGGAAGAGAGCAAACGAGGCGTGAATTTCGGCAGGACCGCGGCAGTCACCTACGACCCGATTCGTCAGGAAATCCTCGTACCGAATTGAGTGAACCATCCGCAGATTGCTATCTTCGCCAGGTCGGCGAAGGAAGACACACCATATCTCAGGTCGATTGAAGGCCAGAAATCGCTTCTCGGCAGGACCATGCACGACATCGCGTTTGACGCGATTCACGACGAAATTGTCGTGACGAGTCCTCTCGCTCAGGCGATCCTGTCATTCAGGGGAGCAGCCAACGGAGAAGAAGCTCCTCTTCGCGCAATCCAGGGAGACAAGACTCAAATCAAAGGGGTGGGTGCCACTGGAAAGGTAAGCATCGACCCGATACATAACGAAATTTTCCTGGCCAGCCCCGATCAAGCCATTTTGGTATTTGACCGCATGGCCAACGGAAACGTGGCGCCGAAGAGAATTCTGAGCGGCCCCGACACGCAGTTGTCACTTGGAGAGCAGCGTGAAGGCGGCGGCAACGTTCCGTGCATTCGAATCGATCCAATCCACAATCTTCTGCTCGTGCCGGTTGGCGGATATGGCGGAGGGAAAGTCCTGATTTTTGATCGAACCGCAAGCGGAAATACGCCGCCGAAGGCGGTCATCCAAGGGCCGGTCCGAATGGGCAACCAGTTCGAGATATACGCGCCAAAATTAAGGCTGATTACGCACACGAGGAATAACATCGAAATCTGGAAGATTCCCGAAAGTGGGGTGAGTACCGAGGCGCCTCTAAAGATTCCTGCTCCTTTGGGTAGGCAGTCAGGGGACATTGGAATTGTTCTCGACCCCCTTCATAAAGAAGTCATCATCGCCACCGCTGCAGGGAATAACATCATGACCTTCTCTGTTCCGGAAGTATTCGATGACTGGCCGGCTGGTGGGCCCCTCACCTCGGCAGCGCCCGTTCGCTAGACTGTAGGACCGGCTCAGCATGGTTCTGCGTTCAGCAATAGCTCAGTTCAGCTACCCCACTTACGGTGGCGAGGACTTGTTCTAGTGTGCGGGATTTGTGCGGGTACCATCGACAAACTGGGCGTAA
>QHYS01000348.1 GCA_003223325.1 Acidobacteriota bacterium | reverse complement strand
GGAGCGGACCGAGGCCAAGATAGCGAAGCTAGGAAAGCCTCGATTTACCCCAGACGAGCATCAGTTCGATATAGGCGGAGAAGCGTAGTTTCGTGGCAAGTTTGTGCCGAATGAATCGGGTCGAACGGCAATGAAGGGTATGCCCCGGTTTCTATCGTTCCGCAGCACAAAAGCGCCGGAACGAGGTTCGCCTGGAAGGCTCTCCCGAAAGGCAACTCGAACGAGGATTATCGCGAATTGGTGCGCCAACCGCGCGAATCCCGCTGATGACCTGCTACGCGCGCATCGCCGAGGGCAAGTAGATTGGAAACATCATCGCGGAAGCGGCCAAGAAAGCAAGCGACGGCGTCAGTCACCGTCGCAGAATGACACCCGAGGAAGAACATGAAAAAAAGAGAAAGGCATCGAGAATTCGGCGTCGGCGCGCGCGTTATCGTCAACGAAAAGGCACCCGGCGGATACGTGGCGCGACTTGGAACGGTTCTGGAGATTGTGCTCGGTTCTCGATATGGGGTTACGTTCGACAACCAAAAGGGACTAACCGTTTATTTGGACTCCGAGTGCCTTGACCCTGTTCCTCAAGTACCCAGTTCGCGCAACGGGCGCAGAACTGATAAAGGCCGCATGAGGGTGCGATGAAAAACCTAGCGCGCCTGTCAGAGCCCTTTTAGCTTTGCCGTGGGGCATCAGGAGTTGCTGGTGTTGATTTTGCCGGCGTGCGTTCGTACCTTGATTTCGCAGGCGCCCGTTGATCCTTGGCTTTCTTTGGTTTCTTTGCTTCTCGGCCTCGCCTGTCTCGGTTGCCCATAACTCACTCCTCGTCGTACTGGATTTTATTTAATGGCGCTTGCTAGCGATGTTTCTGAATGATCTCGTCGATCAGGCCATACTCTTTGGCCTGCTGAGCCGACATAATGAAGTCGCGCTCCACGTCTTGTTCGATTTTTCCGATCGACTGTCCGCTGTGGTCTGCCAGGAGCTGGTTGATCACCGACCGCATCCGCAAAATCTCCTTTGCGTGGATGTCAATATCGGTTGCCTGGCCCGAAAGCCCCGACATCGAGGGCTGATGGATGAGGATGCGCGAGTTGGGCAGCGAGAAGCGCTTCTTGGGAGCGCCCGCAGTCAGTAACAAGGCGGCCATCGAGGCAGCCTCGCCAACGCAGGTCGTCACCACGTCAGGCCGGACGTACTGCATCGTGTCGTAAACGGCCATACCGGCAGTAATCGAGCCGCCCGGAGAATTGATATAAAGCTGGATATCGCGGTCGGGGTCTTCGGCTTCCAGAAACAACAGTTGGGCGGTCACTAGATTGGCAACGTGGTCGTCAATCGGAGTACCGATAAAGAGAATGTGGTCTTTCAGCAGGCGCGAGTAGATATCGTACGCGCGCTCTCCTCGCGTGGTCTCTTCGATGACCATGGGAATGAGCATTGAACTGGCTCCTCGCGCCACAACTGAATATCTCACCCAGAATCTCAGATTTCGAGGTTAATCTGCGCAAAATCATACGCGTGAGCCATTTCTCTTACGTCAAGCGCAGATCCCCATGGCGTCTTACCACTTTGTTCGCGTTCAAGCATACTTTAATAATTACTCTGTGCGGAAGGATCGAAAGCCAGTACAAGCCAACAACAGCGTATCGCTTCAATGCGCGGAGCGCTCCACAGGCCTCTATGCAGTCTTTGCCACCGGCTCAAATGTGACGATCTCACTTGTTGAGTACGGCGCTTCTTTGCCGCACAACCGACAACGGATTAGGGCAATGCCACTCACCACCGCAGGGGAATTAGTTTCGGTCGGGCCACGCTGACTGGAAGTTCCATCAGGTGGATTCCTAAGTGGAGCAGGAGTGTGGTGGCCACAAAACAGGCACACAACTTCAGCACAGGACGATGGAACAGATCCGTGAATCATAGCTTCCTCCTAAACTTCTGACCTTACCTGAGGGACCTTACTGCAATCGAATGAGCCTTACCTGGAGGACTGCATTATACACCAATGACCGGGTGGAGTTTTTGTACCAAGGCGAGTTTTGCTTGATCCCACTTCAACCCACCGTATTCTTTCCGCCAGCGGTAGTAGGTCTGTACCGTGATTTTGCTTCCTTGCAGGCTTGCGGGGTCGGCTTTCCCTTCGCGATTCGTACTTCGATCTGCCGCAGCAGATTCACGGTCTGCTCCGCTTGTACCTCCTGAATAGCCATGACCGGTCCTCCCAGGTGAAATTCTCTCTCACTTCACCTAGTACAAAAATCGCCAGTTAGGTCATTGCCCTTCTACGGTTAACGCTCGGAATTGTATAATTAAAAATTACTACACTAGATACTGTATTCCGGTTTCGAGCGAGGTGCGATCGGAGTGAATCTGGGCCGTCGGATCAAGGTTCTTCTTCTCGTCGGTGATCGTCTTCTTTGCAAGTCACTAGCCGGCATCATCCGACAAATACCGGATATCCCGGATATCTTCGTATCGCACTACCTCGTAGCTTGTCCGATTTAGCCATCCCCATAAGGTCACAGGGCGATGTGATTCTGTTGGATTCAGCCACCGCAATTGCATTGAGCCGGCAATGTGCGAGTCAGATGCAAGATTTGAATCGGAACCCATGGGTTCGCATGATTAGGTCAGCGCCAGGACTTCGCCCACGAAAGTTGCGTAATATTTTCTGAGAGCCTCTGTGGAGCCGTTTAGGGTTTACTGGTTCGCCACAGCACGTGAGATGGGAGCCATTTTTTTGTTGATAGACGATAACCAAAAATTTAATAACGTAAAGCTTGAGTTCGGCTGTTCCTAGGACTAGACTCGGCGCACCTAGGAACCCTCGGAACCCTGGCGGCCTCGTTATCACTGAACCAAGGACGGGCAGGTCAAGCTGAGTCTAGCGCGCTTGGGGTGCGATTCCAGTGAATCCGAGCCTTCGGATCAAGGTTCTTCTGCTTGTCGGAAATCGTCTGCTTTCTGAAGCATTGAGCCGCATCCTGCGGAAAAAATCGGACATCGTAGTGGTGAGTCAATCTGCCAGCTGCTCCAACGTGAGTGGACCGATTGCAGAATCAGAGACTGAAGTGATCTTGATGGATTCGGCTAGTACGCCCACGCCGTGCCTTGAATTTATTAGCCAGATACGTCACCAGTATCCGAAAGTGCCGATTCTCATGATTGGGTCAGAGGCGGATGATCAGGCGTTCATCAAAGCTGTGCGAGCGGGGATTAGGGGGTACCTGTTAAGAGATGCATCGGCTAGCAACGTAATTTCCGCAATACGTGCAATGGCAAGAGGTGAAGCGATCTGTCCTCCTGAATTCTGTCTGGCCTTATTTAAGGCCGTAGCACAAGGCACCGGTTTCACTCCGAGCTTACGCAGGCCGAATCTGAGGCTTACCCGACGCCAGCACGAACTGGTCCCCATGATTGCTCAGGGCTTGACCAACAAAGAAATCGCAAATCATCTGAACCTCTCTGAACAGACGGTAAAGAACCACATACATCGAATGTTCCGCATTCTCGGTGTAAACGACCGATTAGAGGTCACGGAAATCGCTCTCTCTCACTCTCAGGAATTCACGAATTAGGCAGGAATTATCAGAGCCCTGAGGCAGATGAGCGAACCGCCACCGGAGTGACGCCCTCCCCGTCAGCTGCTTCGAAATCTGTTTCTGCTACGTAAGCGTTAAGCGAGATGCATCTGGCGAATGCCACCTGTCTTGCCTGAGGGGCTTTGCGTCTGCGGACCGCCGGCGATATAGTTGTCAGCATGAAATTCCACAAGATCTGGGTCCAGCAGTGCCGGGCGACCCGCAGGATCAAGAAGCAATTTGGCGTCAAGAGCGCGTTGGATTATCTTCTCGGTGAAAAGTTGCTGAACTTCGCTGAGGCAGCAGACCGGCGCTCGGAGTTTGCCGAGGAGCTTCCACGTTTTCAGACAGAGGTTTGGAACGTCTTCAACCCGTATGAGCTTGCCGGCTACCTGACCACCCTGAAGCCATCGAGAAGAAAGAAGCTGCAGAAGCTTCTGTACGTGAACCGTTCTTCGAGTTCCCGCCAGTTAACCTAGATCAAGTCAGGTAACTCCTCACGCGCGATCAGCAGATGGATAGACCGAGCCTGCCCGGGCGTTCGCTCGATGAGACCGTGTGCTTCGAGCGTCAAGATCATCTGATGCACGGAAGGCGGAGAGACTCGAAAGTACTGTCGCAGTTCGGCCTCCGAAGGCGCGCATCCATGGATTTTGCTGTAATAATAAATGAAAGCCAGATACTGGCCCTGTTTGTGGGTATAGGCTTTCGTCGTCGCCACCCCTACGCCAAGCCGCGCTTCCCGAATGGCCACTGGAAGCAACCAAGTCCTCCATACGCCGCCAACACCCAGGTGTCAGCAACGGCTTGACTGATCTTGGACGCGCCTGAATCGCGTTTCATTGAATCCATCGCGTCGGAGGATGTAGCTTCTCCTCAGCTTTGACCAATTCTGTACGCCACACCTGGGTATGCTGCTCGAACCTTCGCATCGCCTCCCGCTTATGCTCCTCCCAGTCACGAATGTAGTCCCACTTCTCCTTCACTGGCTCCCACATCCAAAAGCTCTTTATTGCGGTGAGCTCGGCGTCGGTGGGCATATCCGACGCGATCAGTAGCAACGTGCCACATCCGGGGCAACATCTCTTCTTCCGAAAAGCGAAATCCCATTGGCAGTTCGGGCATTGGTAACGCCGCGGTCGGAATCTCATAAATCCCTCCCCCAGG
>QHYS01000347.1 GCA_003223325.1 Acidobacteriota bacterium | reverse complement strand
AACGCGCGCGGAGATCCAAGCCTGTGTTTGCCGCTCCGCCACAATGCGCGTCCGATAAAGCTCTAACGTTTCTCGGGACCTTTCTCCCGGAACGCCGCTGCTGAACCGCAAGATCCAAGCAAGGGCCCAGACTGATCCGCCATCCACGAAGCCGCTCCGCAAGTACTTCCGTGGCCGACGGCTTGCATGGTACTGGTATCCAAAAGCAAAATCGGTTTTGATATGCTGGGCCTCCCTCCCTGCAGCAGAACAGGTTTCAAAAGCAAGGAGAAAACAGAATGGCAACTGCAAAAGCAGCCTTCATAAAACTCAAACACGTATCTCGTGATTCAACCTCGACTCGCATTTCCAAATCGATGAAAGCCTCCCGTTGGTTTCGTATTGGGCTCGCGAGCGCGTTCCTCATCGCCGGCTGGACAATCGCGTTGGCGGCGCCCACCGCGCCGACGGCTGGTGCAAATGAGCGCGTCACCCTCGACAATGGCAGCAGCGGCGCATATGTGAGCGCTAATCAGCTTGCCGGCGGTGCATACACGGACGCCGTCCTGCAACGTTGCGGAACCGATCGCAGGCAGCAGAACGAACCCACGCTCGCTATCGACCCGCGCAATACCAGTATATGGGCAAGCGGCGCGAATGAATATTGCACGGTTCCGACCGCACGCGATGCTTGGGCAGGTTTTTACCGCAGCACCGATTCCGGGCGCCACTGGACAGACAGCCTGCTGCCTGGCTACAACGGCGACACATCGACTGAGGGCACCAGTTCACCTCTACATCAGTTGGTGGCTGGCGGTGCGCTGGCCGCAGGCGACCCAGTGATGGGTTGGGACGGACATGGCAACCTGTTTTACATGGGCAATAACTTCAACCGCGGCATCGAGAACGGCGTCTCCGCTCGCTTTCGCGATAATACCGGCACAATCTGGGTAGCAACGTATGCGCCGTCGAATCCGTCGGACACCTCGACCGACGGCTCAAAGTATGTTCGCACGGTGATTCTTGCCACCAACACGTTCGGCGAAGGCTCATTCAACGACAAGACGAACCTCGCCGTCGACCCCGTGACGGGCAACGTCTATGCCTCCTGGTCAGACTTTCACGGATCGGGCTGCAACGAGATCTTATTCAGCCGTTCGACAGATCGTGGCGCAAGCTTCAGCACACCCATCAAGATCTCCGGCGGAATCTGCGGCAATCAGGGTCCGTCGATTGCGATCGGCGTGTCGGGACAGGTTTACGTCGGCTGGGAAGCCAATACGGGCGGCGCTTTTTCTAAAGCACCAGGTGCGGTGAACGGCGCCGGGTTCGCCGCGTCTAGCGACTTCGGAGATACCTTCAGCAAGGCGCGGATCGTTGTGAATTACACGCCATTCGTATCGGGGCAATTCTCAGGCAATGGCGCGAGACAGTGCGGCGATGCCCCGTTCAACTGTCCGACCAGATTCACCTTCCCGCGGTTTGACCTCGCCGCCCCGTACCTCGCCGCCGACAACGTCAACGGGACGCTGGTCATGACCTTTCAGGCCGCCCAGGCCTCCGGTCAAGGCCAGATCGAGTTCATGTTCTCGACCGACGGAGGCGTTACGTGGAGCAGCACAACGTTGCTCGCGCCGAGTTTGACCGGGCACCAGTTCTTCCCGTTCCTTGCCGCATCCGGCGGCCGGGTCAACGCGATCTGGTACGACTCGCAAGGCGATCCGAGCTATTCGCCTACCCAAGCGCCGTGTAACAACTTCGCCGGGCGCACTTTCGCGTGCCTGAACGTCCGGTATGCGGAGTCCACTGACGGCGGAAGGACGTGGGTATCGAGCATCCAGGTGACGGACACCCCGACGAATCTGAACTACGAGCAGTTCGGCGGTCGCCTGGTCCCGTTCTTCGGTGATTACATCACCGTTGCGGCCCAAGGCGACATCATATGCGCCGCTTGGACCGACCAGCGGAACACAGTCGGGGCGGCTGATACGTCCGGCGACAATGACGGCGCGGACGTGGCCGGCGACCCTGAGACCGGCGGCACTTGCACGAGCTCGCTAAACACTTGCTTCGACCTCACCGGTGGTCTCGACCAAAACATCTACGCGGCGACCATCACACCGTAGCGGCGTGACCGGGAGCTACGCCTAAAGACCTCAAGCGATAGGCCGATTGTTGTAACGGGCCGTGACCATTTCATAGCGCTTTCATAGCGCTCTCTGCCCAAGTCCTGTGTCGGGATTTCGGAAACGTTTTTCGCGATTGGCCAGTTGGGGAGCTATCTCAATTTGCGGTTGCCTGCGAGCGATTCACGAGGGGTGCAGCGTGCCGTGGCTAGTGGTGTCGCCCGGGACCTTACCGCGGTCCGCGATCTCCACGGTCCCCGCGATCCTGTGGCATCTGCGCTGTACGAGTCGGGTTGAACTCCTGCTTGGGGGTGTGGTCTAACGCACAGTAGTCTGCCCAAGATTGCGCCACTGATTTAGGTTCAATCTTCGGGCGCGGCTTCGCTTCGTGATCTCCAGCACTTCTTTTGTTTTCCATCTTCACATCGTAATGGGTGATGACGCTGCTGTCGAGCGTATTCGCGGACACCGGACGCACATGCCACACCGACGCCGAATCGGCTCATATGGCTGTCAACTTGTGGTTCCCCGCAGCATTTGGCCCCTCGTGTCGTTTAGCGCACCTTCTACGCTACGGCGCGTAGTTCGTCGATTTCTCAAAGATCAAGACTTTCGCCATTCGCGACGGCGAATTGAACGGCAAAAATCCTACCCTGGATAGCGACCTTGTCACGAAGCAGATCGACAAAGATATCCAGTCTGCCGCCAACCGCTGAAGCAACCAAGCTCTAAATGACATAGCCGTTATTCCTGAGTATCATCCCTCCTGGTTTCCGAGTGGCGGCAAGACTGGCCTCCGCTGGCTTGAAACAGGACCGCGCGAAGCCATCCAAGAGGGCGTACCCGGAAGCCATTTGACAGAGATGGAGGAAAGATGAACCGAGCACTCTCGATTTGCGCTTTCGCCTTGGCCGGTTGCCTGCTTGTCCTGCCGGCGGTTGCTCAAGAGGCTGCGAAGAAGGCGGATGCGCTCAAGCCGGCTCGGAGCCCTTCGCAGGCGATTTGGGAACAGTGGAACGAAATTGGCCAGAAACTCGTGGCTATCGCCGAAGATTTGCCGGAAGACAAGTACGAATACAAACCCCATCCTGATTCGCGGAGCTTTGTCGCCCAACTTTTGCACGCATCGGCGTCCATGTATTACTTCACGGACGTTGCGCAGAGAAACAAAGTGCGTTACGGCGATGATCCGAAGCGTGATGAGCTGAAGACGAAGGCGCAGGTCGTCGCGTTCGTGAAAAAGTGCGTGGAAGACGGAGCAAATGTGATCAAGGCAAAGGGCGATGCAGGAATGGCGACTATAATTCAGTACCCGGAGTCAAAGGAGCAGCATCGGCTGTCCGACCTCGCTTACGACATGATCGAACACTCGGGCGAGCACTACGGCCAGTTGGTCGTCTATTACCGAATCAATGGCTTGGTGCCGCCGGAATCCCGGCCAAAGAAGTAATCCCAGCGAAAAATAACGGTCGCACGCTTAAACCCGTGCACAGCATCGAGCCCGAAGCATTTTCCGAAAAGCGCATTCATCGGGAGTTGTGCTATCGAGCGGATGGTCTTCCTCCGCGATGAGTTCCGGTTAGCCGAGAATCTTTACGGGACTCGCTTGTCACGTTCCAGAATGCCTCGTCGAGCTACTCGATACTTCTACACTGCAGTATAGGCGATCCGTCCCCCGTCGACGTTGAATCGTGGCCAAGAGTCGTGTATCAATATGCCGCGAGAAACGAGAAGGGGGCAGTTAGCGAAACTTCCATACGAGCCGGAGTTGCCACCCGATTGTGGTCAGGGTGATCCGAGCTAAGACCCTGGCGTATGTTCTTTTGCGAAGATCAAAGTTGGAACCGAAAATTCCGGGTAACTACCCACATAGTGAGGGTAAAAATGAGATATTCGCTCCGATTTTGGGTGTCGATCTGCTTCATCTCGATTTTGCCTCTGATTCTGCTGATTCTGCCGTGGAAGCCCATGGCCGCGGCGGGCAATCATGTTGTTCTTCTCGTGGGAGGCGATGTGGAATGGGCGCTGAACTCCCGGCCACCGACCGTTCGATACCATATCGTTGACCCCAGGCCGTTTGGCCTGCTTGTCTTTGGTAAACGGGACGTACGTGACCAGGTGATCGACGACTGGCCTCCCATCCCATACGTGAATGAGGGTGAAAGTAGGACTTACTTGGAGAGCCTTGGTCTCAAAGGAGGTAGCGACGACTCATTCGCAGAAAGCTTAAGCTACCCGTTACAACGGGAGACCGAGGAATATGCCAAAGACTATTCTTCAAACGAGCAACTCTTGAACTACCCGCTGCAGCGGCTGGCCCCCACTTTCCACGCGGCGGATCTAGTCTTTGTCAATTGCGAGGGCGCTCTGTCCGATCACGCCCGTCAGGTCGGCCTGAACCGCACGCCGGAGAAGTTCGCACAGACCCTGCGGTCGGTAGGGGTCAGCCTCGTAAATGTAGCCAATAACCATACCTTTGACGCGGAAGAACGAGGGTTTCTCGATACATTGCGCGCTCTTTCGTCCGCCGGCATTTCCTATGTTGGCGGCGGACACGATCTCGCCCAAGCTCGCAAGCCCGTCATCCTTGCGCGGAATGGTATTAAGCTCGGCTTCCTTGGCTATGCGCAATTCAATAACATGGGCGAATCTGCATTCGCGGCTGATGGCCGCCCCGGAATCGCTCCTATGGATCCATTCCTCATTAAGGAGGACATTCGCCGGTTGCGTCCTCAGGTTGATTACGTCTTGGTTGCGATACATTGGGCCACTTCAAAGTCGGCCAATGTCAGCCCGGAGAACCGCAAGTTTGCGCACGACCTGATCGATGCAGGCGCCGATATAATCCTGGGACATCACCCCCCTCATCCGAAAGGGATTGAGGTATATCACGGTAAGGTCATCATCTATGCCCCGAGCAATGTTTTGAGGGGACATACCAGCCCCAGTTCGGACGACGGCTACCTGGCTCGCTTTACGCTTGGAGCTAAAGCGGTGGAAAAAGTCGAGGTTTTGCCTATCGCGGGTAAAGGACAACCGGAAGGACGCCCTGGCCAATCTTACGATCCGAAACTGTTTCAGCCTTTTCTAATGCAGGGTTCCAGCGCGCAGCAACTTCTCGCGAGTATTCGCAGCCGCTCCGCTGCTTTGGAGACGGCAATGGAGATCGACGGCGATAAAGGTGTTATCACTGTTCCGCCGACAAGTAAATAAATGCGCCTGCTCTGTTCTTGCGGGTGTTAGCTCTGCTCTGGATTGGGAGTACCGAACCGTACCTGCGCGGCACCATTCGCTTGCAGGAGATCCCCTTGTGCGAATCGATTGCGAAGCCCAATAGCGAACGAGAATTCTTGACTTCACGATTATTTGATGTTTGGCGGACTCCCGACAAGTCGGCTACTTGGTATGTTGCCGGAACCGCCGATCGCAGTTACCGATGCCGTTTTTTGTTTGTCGGGACCTATCCCGCTTGGTTAGTTATGAAACTCCCCCAGACCAACATGGACAACAACCAATCCAACAATTCAGGCAACTAATATTCCAATATGTTGGCTACAGTCGGAGTAGGAATCAGTGGGTCGCTAAACCACTTTCGTGTGACTTTTCCATTCACTACACCTCGCCGGTTTTACCGGAGCACAAGGAGACCTCTTATGAATCGCAAATTGAATTTAGGCCTCTCAATTGCCGCAGGTATGTTGGGCGGATTTCTCTCTCATTACATCTCTCCTGACCTAGTCCATGCGCAAACGCAGCCTCCGCCACCAAAAGAAATCAGGGCTCAAAGGTTTGTGCTCGTGAACGATAACGGCAGCCCCGCCGGATTATTTGGATTCGACCAGGACGGTCAGGCGGTCAGGCGAACGTCATACTCTTGGACAAAACAGGCAAAGGACTTTGGAGCGCGAGCGGTAAGCCTAACGCGAAGCCATTAGCTGTCAGTCTTGCGAAGTGATTCGACAGTTTCTCCCTGGCCCTGTGACTGCACAGCCACGGAACTCCTATCTTTCTCAACCTCGAGAAGCTAGGTATTCTCGGAATGTACCCGCGCTGCGAAAAGCGCGTCTCCGATAATCGGATTTTCGGAAACCGGCGATCACACCCGAATCGCATTTCCTTGGTCAATATGTCCACGGTCGAATCAGACCTGACTGAAACGGTGCGTCACATTGGGGGGCGCGGCCACCCGCATTTGCGAATTTGGTTCCGCTTACTTCCACCGCTTATGACAGAACGACTACGTCCCTACTCACCCGGAGTGCCTTCATCTCACCTTGCTTGTATTCACGGATACGGGTGCCGGCCAGATACCGTTCGACCTCCGCTAAGCTGACGGCTATTCCCCCATCGTCGGAGACATAATCGGCCGCACATTGCATCTTGA
>QHYS01000345.1 GCA_003223325.1 Acidobacteriota bacterium | reverse complement strand
GACTGTGTGAATTTCCGGGCGCAGTATTGGGCCGACCAGTTTTTCGAAATAGGCCAAAGCGGAAAAGTCCAAACCAAGGCAGAGATGGTTGCCGGGCAAACCGCTAATGCTAAGGCACACTCGGATGTGGTTCGCGGTCAAGGCCCCAATCCGCAGGAATTCATATTGATGGCTGTCTACGGCGATATCGCGCTGGCAACGGATCACACGATTTTCAAGGCTCCCGACGCCAGCGGCAAGTTAACCGTCACAGGCGAGGCTACCGTGCTGCGGATGTTTGTAAGGGAGAACGGAAAGTGGCGGCCTGCCGGGGCGGCTTTGGTACCTCTTCCGAAAAAATAGTTACTGCCGTTCGATGAACTGTCTTATCGCGCCGGCTGCCAAACGATTTCCTGCGCATCTTCCGGTCCACGCTCGGTGGGCAATGGTATATGCTGCTGATCCAGCCAGAAGTAAACCTGCCGGGCGCTGCCCAACTCCGCAAACTTGCGAAAGATCAGATCGATGGCGGCCCGCACCCGAGCATCGGGATCTTTCTCGATGCGATCCTCTGCTCCCTTGACGTAACCGATGGCCACCCGTTGAAGTAAGGCGCCGCGCTGCGCCTTCTGCAGCAGCGCCGCCTGCGCACGCTCGCGGAACGTTGCGACTTCCATCACGCTAATCGTACCCTTCATGCCCAACAACAACTGATCATTGGTGAGCCTGGGATCATACATGGCCTCGGCATCGATCAGCAGCGCACCCACGATGCTGCAAAATTCCAGCAGCGTGTGCCACTCCCGGCCATTGCGCGCCAACCGCGACGCCTCAATGCTGAATACGGCGCCCACCTGTCCCTCGCACAACGCGTGCAACAAACGTTCGAAGCCGGGGCGGCGTGTTCCACTGCACCAGTGCCTGGCGTAGCTGCACTTGCACGCTCAAGGGCAGTTGTACACGGGCGTGAAGGGTGGGAGCTTCTTCGAACAGTTGTCGTTGGCGTTTGGTTCGGAGCTGCGGCATCGTGATCCTCCTCGGGCCCATTGTGCACAAGCGAGGAGAGGCAAGTCACACTGACGCGGCGTAACTCGAGTAGCACGCGAAGGGGCAGGCGTGCCGTGGAAACCATCGTGGCCTGCGCAGCCTCGGGACGCGTCATCCAAACCGGCACCGCCAACGGCCTGCCGTCGGCGCGCCGCACCACATAGTAGGACTCGTCATGAAGCTCATAGAGCCTGACCACCGAGAGGCTATGTGTATGCAAGGGATGGAATCGGTAGCAGATCGTGACTTCAGCGGGGCGATATTGATGGGCATTATGTCGTTCAGTTGTTCAAGTGGATCAAGCAGCAGCTGCGAATCAAAGCGTTTTACGGTACCAGCGAGAATGCCGTGAAGACTCAAATCTGGATCGCCGTCTCCGTATATGTGCTCGTGGCCATCGTCCGGAAGCGTCTCGGCCTGGAGGCGAGCCTTTACCAAATTCTACAGATTTTGAGTCTTACGCTTTTCGAAAAAATGCCCATTTTACAAGCGCTTGAAGCATCGGATTCCCAAGAGAACTTAGTCACTGATCTGAACCAATTGATTCTGTTCGACTTTTAACCGGACAGTAGTGATGTTTAGAAACAACGATACGATATCCCCGCTGCCGTTGGTTGTTACGGAAAATTGGCTACCGGGATCTGTGACGTAGTTAGCTAAAGGTTGTTGCAAAACCCTGGCCTCAACCCCTTGACTGACGCGAGCAGCCGAGGCGCGAACGTGGCAGATCTCACGAATCCCTAGAAAAAATAAAAATATTTCCACTTTCCTCTTGACAATGTAATTCTTACTCGATATAGTCGA
>QHYS01000063.1 GCA_003223325.1 Acidobacteriota bacterium | reverse complement strand
CCACTTTGCGCTGTAAGGCGCGCTCCCCGTCGGTCACCACGATCCAGCTTTTCTGGTGCTGGGGATCTCGCCGCCGCATCTCCGCTTGCACTTGGGCGATGAAAGCATCCTTGCTCAAAAGCAGGCTGGCCCACACTCGCTTCTGCTCGGGTCGGTGATAGTGTTTGGTGGGGTGAGGCTTAAGGGACTCGGCAAACAAACTCTCGACCACCGCCTCGGGTGTCCGGATGTTGGGTTTTTGGGTAAACACGGCTCCCACGGTGGACATGCGTTTTTTGTTTCGCTTTTCTCCCCGAGCGAGCCGCACCTTGCGTTCCCCCGAGGCGGACTTGACCATCGGCACGCCCTTGCCATCGACGGAAGCGATTAACAGCGGCCCGCTGTCCGGGGCGAAACGAAGGCTACGCTCCTGGTAGAAGTTCTCAAAATCAACGCTGGCGTCGGCGACGATCTGTTCCGCCGTGCGTTTAGAGAGGCTTACGCCGATGGCCTCGGCGATTTCTTCGATGGCCTCATCAAAAGGTCCCTTGACGGCCGCTTTGACCAGGCGCCGCTGGATTGCGTAGCTATAGGATCGAGCCGGCAGGCCCAGGACTGCGTCCAGTGGATAGAGGCTGTTCTGACCCGGGGAGCTATATTCCATGCGGGTGATGGAAACGGCTCCCAAGACGGTGACCAGGCGACGAGAGCGGAGCCGCTTGTGGCGGTAGACGATCTCCCCCGAGGAGCCTTGGGGGCGGACGGCAATCGCCTGGCCGACACAGCCGTCGCCCCGGCTGTCGATGTGGGCTTGAAGCATCAGACGTAAGACCTCGCCTCCCCGGCGCTCTTGTTCGACTTCAATGGTATGCAGCTTGTGGGTGTCCGAAGTAGGGGCATAGAGCCAGTGCTCCAAGTTGGCGAAGGCGTTTCTGGCGGAGCCGATGCGTTCCAGGACCGTGGGGTTGGTGGCCATACGCATCGCCATCGTTCGGGGTTCTAGAAAACTGAGCTTGTCAGCATGGTTGTCTACACGTAGACAGCTGGGCAGGCCATGAAAAAAACAGAGGATCAACGACAACGAGAGCGGCTTCGGCACTACCGGAGCGAGTATGCCCGGCTCAAAGCCCGCCTGCGTGCCGTCGGCTTCATCTGCGAAGGAAGCTTGGTGGAGCGCTGGATGCAGTGTGGCAAGCCCAACTGCGCTTGCGCCAGCGACCGTGCCCGCCAGCACGGCCCCTATTTTCAACTCTCCTGGAAGGAAAAAAGCAAAACCCTGTCGCGACGCCTACCCGCCGAGCACGCCGCGCTCTACCGTCAATGGATCGCCAATCGTCAGCGCCTCCAATCGATCATCCAGCAGATGCATGGCGTTTCACAAAAGGCTCGCCGCCACCTGCTGCAGGCTGAAAAACCCCAAAAAGCAGTGCTTAACGCCGGGGATATTCCGCGTTCTCCTCGATAACCCGGGAGTTTCCGGTCATCGCCACAGCGACGTTGCTCAAAATCACCTGATTTTTCGGGCTTTTTCTCGTTGCCAAAAAGTAGCCACGCCCCTAAATTTTAGGCTTCGTTCCCCAAACGAGAAGTGCCCCTTCCTTACGGAAGGCGCGGAGCTGGGCAGCATCGCGAAACCACTGCCCTTCGTATTTCTCCGGGACAGGAGTGGGATCGGGTATGCGTTCGTGCTTCACCCCGCAAAATCCCGCCTCGGCGAAAAGCGTGGCCCATTCCGCGGCGGAAAGCAGATGCGCCGGCACGCTCAGGATATTTCCCCACTGATGCGCATGAAAGTTTTCGCGGTAGTAATTGATGAGCATCCAGGCCGAGCCGCCTTCGCGCAACACGCGGTGAATTTCGCGCAGCGCGGCGCGCGAATCGGGCCAATAGTACGCGGCTTCCACGGAAATCGCGTGCGTAAAGAAATTAGCGTCCCAGGGGATCTCTTCTGCTTCTCCCAGGATAAACATGGCATTTTCGAGGTCCACGTTGTTGCGGCGAGCCCGACGAATCATTTCGTCGGCAAGATCGACGCCGACGACTCGTCCTTCGGGCACTTGTTTAGCAAGGAGGCGGGCCAGCCAGCCAGCGCCGCAACCCACATCCAGGACATTATCATCGGGCCTGGGGCGCATGCGATCGAGTACGGGAAGGACGATGGGCAGATGCTCCTGCTCCATGCCTTCGCCGCGACCCGCTTCCGCCCAGCGATTAAATTCCTGACGAAGCAATTCGGGATGAGTTTGGGAATCCGTCGCGACGCCTACTTGCGGATGAGGATTGGCCTCTTACCGTGATCACGTCTGTTCGCGCGCGACGTGGCTACATTCCGGTTTCGTCGGCCGAAGGCCCGTAAATCGAAGGCACGGGAACATCGTTGAGCCGCAGATAGACTCCGAGCTGCGCGCGATGATGGATCATGTGATTCATAATCATGGCCCGCAACACGCCGATACGCGGCATCGTGAAAACCGCTTTCCCTCCATTGAGCAGGGTCCATGGCGTCATCATTGCCTGATCGCTAGCGGTTGCGATTGCGGCGCGAGCTTCCGGCACATTCTTGTCGAAAAATGCGAGAACGTCGGCTTTGGTCTTCAATTCCGGCGGCCGCGCCTGCTGGCCGCCCGGGGGATTCACGTCAAAGTTCGGAGTATCCAGGGTCAGTTTTCCCCAGTGGGGAATGAAAGCGATGTGCGCCGCGAGTGCGCCCATGCTCATGGACTTCTTGTGCGGCTTCCAATCGAATTTGCCGTCCGGCACGCGCTCAAGGCTCTTACGCGTGTTGGCCATCTCATGATCGAATTCGCCCAAAAGTGCCTGATTCATTGCCATATCGTTGCTCCTCTGTATTTGTTTACAGCGACCTGGACCGGGAATCCGAGAAGAGATCGCCTAGTTGCTTCGCCGCGATTTATTTTTCTACTTTGGCCAGCAGCTGCACGAAGCGCTGTTCCCGCTCCGTCTGGTCTATTCCGGTGATGGCTTCGGCGACCTGGGTAACGTTCATGGAACAGAATTTCGGCCCGCACATGGAGCAAAACCTGGCCTCCTTGTAGAAATCGTCGGGCAAAGTCTCGTCGTGCATGGCGCGGGCGGTTTCCGGGTCGAGGGAGAGCTCGAACTGCTTGTTCCAGTCAAAAAGGAAACGCGCGTAGGAAAGGGCATCATCGCGATCCCGCGCTCCGGGGCGATGCCGGGCCACATCGGCGGCATGCGCGGCGATCTTGTAGGCCAGTACACCTTGCTTGACGTCGTCCGCGTTCGGGAGTCCCAGATGCTCCTTGGGCGTGACGTAGCACAGCATAGAAGCGCCATACCAGCCGATCATGGCCGCGCCGATAGCGCTGGTGATGTGATCATAACCCGGCGCGATATCGATCACGAGAGGCCCGAGCGTGTAGAAGGGCGCCTCGTAGCACAGCTCCATTTCCTTCTTCACCTGTAATTCGATCTGATCCATGGGGATGTGCCCGGGACCTTCGATCATCACCTGCACATCGTGCTGCCAGGCCTTCTGCGTCAGCTCGCCCAGGACCTTGAGTTCGGCGAACTGCGCAGCGTCGCTGGCATCGCCAATGGAGCCGGGCCGCAGGCCGTCGCCGAGAGAGAAGCTGACGTCGTGCTTCTTGAAAATTTTGCAGATGTCGTCGAAGCGCTCGTAAAGAAAATTCTCCTCCTTGTGCGCCGCCATCCATAGTGCCATGAGCGCTCCGCCGCGGCTGACGATGCCAGTAATGCGATTGCGCACCAGCGGCAGGAATTCTCGCAGCACGCCGGCGTGAATGGTCATGTAGTCCACGCCTTGCTCGGCCTGTTCTTCGATTACTTCCAGCATGAGGTCTGCGGTGAGATCTTCGGTGCGCCTGACGCGAGAGATGGCTTCGTAGATGGGAACGGTGCCTACCGGAACCGGGGAAGCGTCGATGATGGCACGGCGGATGCTCGGAATATCGCCGCCCGTGGAAAGATCCATCACCGTGTCCGAGCCGTGATGCACGGCGCGATGCAGCTTTTCGAGTTCCTGAGCAATCTCGGAAGTGACCGCGGAATTGCCGATGTTGGCGTTGATCTTGCAGCGGAAAGCTACGCCGATGCCCATCGGTTCGAGCGATCGGTGATTGATATTGGCAGGAATAATGGCGCGGCCGCGGGCCACTTCGCTGCGCACGAGTTCGGGTTCCATCTTCTCGCGGCGGGCCACATATTCCATTTCTTCGGTGATTACGCCTTGACGGGCGAAGTGCATTTGCGAAAGATTACGTGAGCCGTTTGCGGCCGCACTCTGCAGCAGGCGTTTTTCGATCCAAGGATCTCGGATGGCCATGACTTTCCCCCGTGTTCAGACTACTATTTTTGACTGCCCTTTTAGACTGAGGGGACACATTATCACATCTTTTTACTGAGGGTAGCGCCCCGTGGGTCTGCGCGCTGGCTTCCATGGGACTGGGATAGACCGGACTGCAAAATCGCAACCCGAGCAGTTTAAGACCGATGGCCCCGAAGCGAAACTTTGCTTCAGGCGCAGCGGAGGGTCAAGAGGGAGATTTCCGGTGGGACGCCGAGGCGGACGGGAGCGCCGATTGTGCCCAAGCCGCGATTGACGTAGACCAGCGCCGCCGGGGCGGAGGGCATGGCAGTCCACAGTTCTTTGTCATCCAGCGCACTGGCGCCGCCGAGGGGGCGCCTGTACAAACCGGCAATGTAGGGAGTGAAGAACTGGGCCGGGTTGAAGCGATGGTCCAAAATCTCCACGCGCACCTGACCGCCATGAGTGTGGCCGGTGAGCATCAATTCAATGCCGAGCTCCGCCGCACGCGGAAAGGAATTTGGGTTGTGTGAAAGAAGAATGTTGGGCATATCGCGCCGCACCAGCGAATCCGTGTGCGCCAGCATGATCGTGCGGCGGCCACGGAAGCTCCGGGAGAGCTGATAATCGACGCCGATCAGATTCAATTTTCCGCCGCGCCAGCTGATCTCCGCATTTTCTTGGCGCAGAAGCTTCATCCCGTGATCTGCGAAGAGCTCGGCGGCTTTTTCCTGAGCGTCTCCATAAATCTCATGGTTTCCGTTGCAGCCCCACACACCCAGCGGGGCGTGCAAGCGCGCCAGTTCTGAAATGCAGGTTGCCAGGGGATCGTTCTTGCCGGTAATAAAATCCCCGGTAATAACCGAGAGATTGGGCTTGAGGTCGTTGGCCAGGCCCACGGCTCGGCGCACTTCTGCTGCGGACATGTAACTGCCGATGTGGATGTCGCTGAGTTGGGCGATGCGCAAGCCATCGAGTTCCCGCGGCAACCCGCTAATCGGCAACTCGATCTGATACACACGATAATCGTGCCGGCCGATGAGAAAACCGTAGGCGCCCGCGCCGAAGGGGATCGCTCCGGCAAGTGCGGTGGCGGCCTGAATAAATCGGCGACGATCGAGGCGAACATCGTCTTGGCGGACACTTGGCGCTGATTGTCCTGGCGAACCTGTGGCCAGGGAGATCCGCGCGAAGAGACGGCGAGCGCGCCGCCCGATCAAACGTATGCCGGAGACCAAGCTGATCACGACCCAGGACAGGAATCCGGTGGTAATCCACAGTCCGATTACGCCCATCGTCCCAGAAAAGCGCCAGACCACGTCGCGACGGCCGGAAAAGAAGGCGGTCAGCAGGGCCGCGCCCACCATGCCGAATCCGGATATGACCAGACCGCGCGCGATTCGGCGGGGAATGGGGGATTTAATTCGAGAGACGAATCGCCAAAGGCGCAGAAACCAATAGCGTTGCGCCCAGAGCAAGAGCAGCAGGAGGGGCACGGCAACAGCGAGGCGCATGATGCTGAACGCGTTCACAGGGGTTACCCTAACCTTCTGATTTTAACATGCGAGAGGCGCATATCGCTGGCAGGAGGGAGACTCGTGTGTCGCCCGTCTCACGGGCGGCAGAGAGCTAATCCGTCAAGTTTCGCACGTTCTATTCGGCGGCATGGCGCCGCAGACTCGCGCAGTACTCCAGGGCTAATCTTTCGATCATGTTTTTCAAACGGCGGCGGCCCCCGTGCCGGCGCCCACGTGCGCGAGGAGCTCGGTGAGCTTTTGCGGGTCGCTGACGGGCGGAAAACATGTGCCCGCGGTGCAGACAAACGCCTGGGTCCTTTCGGCATGAATCTCCGGCAGCATTTCCCGCAGAGCACGGGGCAACGTCTCGAAATTCGGCTTGGGAGTCACGCGCAGCACGGCTTTGCCAAAACGATAAAAGAGAGAGGCAGCTCGCTCCAGTCGCCGAGCCGCTTCATCTTCGTAGGCTCCGGTGATTACAACTTGCAGGGGATGGCGGGCGTGGAGAACCGTAGCGAGGCCGTAAGTTGACGCAAACATTCCGTAGCGCGACGCAATACCCGAAAAGGCTTCAAGAGCGATGTGCGCCTGCTCGCGATATTCGTTGTTGCCGGTGTATTCGTAAAGGCGATCGAGCACGATGATGGCGACAGCATTGCCGGCGGGTATTGGCGAGTCCTGAATCGGCTTGCGGCGGACGTCGAAGCCGCCGAGCGGCGGCGCATCCGAGGCGCGATCGAAAAATCCACCGTTTTCGTTATCGGCATATTTCTTGAGCACCAAGCGGACGGTGCGTTCGGCAAGATCGAAATAGCGCATGTCGAGCGTGGCTTCGAAGCCGTCGAGCAATGCGGCGGCAGCAAAGACCTGATCGTCGAGGGCGCCTGCGAGGCGGTCGGCATTTGAGCTGAGGCGATGGGAAAAACCGCGGCGGTCGTCCCAGCCTTCCTCGATCAGACGATCGAGAGTGCCCAGAGCAAAAATGCGGCAGCTGTAGGCGGCCTCGCCATCGAGAATCTGAGCGGCCTCGAGATACGCAGAGATGAACATGGCGTTCCAATTGACGTAGATGGTAGTGTCAACATAGGGTGTGGGGCGATTACGGCGCGCGGCAAAAAGCTCCCCGCGAGCATCTTCGAGCTTCTTCTTTACGTCTTCTGCGGATGAGCCGACGGCGTCGGCAATGATTTGCGGTTCGCGCGCGACCCAGAGCACATTTTTTGCCGGATTATGGTGCATTTCGCCGCGAGGTCCGATGTCGTAGTAAAGCTCGATGAGGCGCGAGAGCTCAGGGCTGAGGACGGCACGAACTTCTTCGAGCGTCCAGGTGAAGTAATCGCCGTCGTCATCGAGCGAGATATCGGCATCCTGACTCGCGTAAAAGCCGCCATGCTCGCGGTCGGAAAGCACGGTATCTACCCAGCGGAGAATGCCGATGGCGGTTTCGCGGAACAGTGGATTGCGCGTGACGGCATAGCCGTGCAAATAGTTTCTCAACAGCTCGGAATTGTCGTAGGACATCTTCTCGAAATGGGGCACCAGCCAGCGCTCATCGACCGAATATCGATGGAAACCGCCGCCGAGCTGATCGTAAACGCCGCCGCGGGCCATTTTTTCGAGCGTGGTCTGCACAGCAAGCAGCAATTGCGGGTCGCGGGTGGCTTGATAGCGTTCGAGGAGCAGGTCGATGGCGGCAGAGTGAGGGAATTTGGCGCCGCTGCCAAATCCGCCGTAGTGCGGGTCGAAATGCTCGAGGATGGAGCCCGTCAGTTCGTTGACTATTGCCGGTGTCCAGCTGCCGCGCGCTCCCTCGAAAAGTTCTGTCTGCTGCACGGCGTCTACCAAAGCGCCGGCGGCTTTTTCCACGTCATCGCGGCGCGTGCGGAAAGCCTCGGCGATATTTTCGAGCACGCGGCGGAAACTGGGGCGGCCCATGGAGTCCTGCGGAGGGAAGTAGGTGCCTCCGTAAAAAGGACGCCCATCGGAAAGGAGAAAACCGGTGAGCGGCCAGCCGCCTTGCCCCGAGACGGCGCTGATCGCGGTTTGGTAACGGGCATCCACGTCGGGCCGCTCGTCGCGATCAACTTTTACCGGAACGAAGAGCTTGTTGATGAGCGCGGCGAGGCCGGGGTCTTCATAGCTTTCGCGGTCGATGACGTGGCACCAGTGGCACCAGACCGCGCCGATATCGAGCAAGATGGGCTTATCTTCGGCACGGGCGCGCGCGAAAGCTTCCTCGCCCCATTCGTACCACTCCACAGGCTGGTGGGCAGCCGAGCGCAGGTAAGGGCTAGCGGAACGCGCAAGATGATTGGTTTGCTCGGCGCTCAAGTCTTTCCTTCCCTAAAATGGGTCTCACTGCACGGGACTATTCGGGCCAGCGTCGCCCGGGTTGAGGGGCTTGCGGCCGGCAAAGCCCTCATTCTGGCGATGCCAGAAGCGGATACGCTCTTCGCCGAGACGCCAGCAGAGATAAACCTCTTCATTATTGATGATGGCAGGAAAATCAAGCAGTCCGGTGTCCAGGTCTTTTATCAAACAGCCCGTAGACTGAATCCTTTCGAGCGCAGCCTTGAGGGACTCGGCCAGGTGGTCGTGCTCGAAACGCAGCCGCGCCGTTTTCTCGTAGGGAATGACGGAACCCCCGACCCACTGAATCCGCGCGGAGATGGCTCCTAATTCTTCCACCAGCGGCGCGAGTTTTTTGCGCAGCTCGATGGCCTCGATCAGGACCGGCTCGATCTCGCGCCGGGTGCGTTCGGCCTCGGTGAGCGTGAATAACCTGGGTTCCGGTGCTTCTTGTTCGTTCTCTTCGTCTGCCATCGTGTGCCGCTATCGCCGCCAGCCGCGGAAGCGGCAAGAGAGGCCGCGCGCCCGCTCGCGTTCCTGGCTAAGCATTTTCGCCTACGCCGAACTACATTGCCAGTCCCACACCCCAGAAATTTCTAGAGCATCGGATGAGTTGAACGGAGACGCCGAAGACAGAAACGCCCCAGGCGAAGCTCATGCACGGCGTTTGGCGCAGCCTTTCCTAGGGCTTTTCACAGCTAGTCATACTTTCGATGCGCTCAATCATTTCATTGCTCACACATTTTTCCCGCGCGCGGTTAAGCTAACGTCCCTCGGAGGGTGTGGTCAATGGCATTTGTTGGCCCAATCAGTGAAAACATCGATGACGCGCAGAGCGCGGGCATGCGCGTTGCCGGCGGCGGTCAGGTACTTAGCTTCGATGAAATCGATAACCTGACAGCGGAGAGCGGCAAGCCGGCGGAAACGCTGATGAATCTGGTGGCGTTGGTTGCCAGGAGATTCCAGACCGACGTCTGCTCCGCGTATCTGCTGGAGCCTGACCGTGCCAACTTGGTTTTAGCTGCGATGCTTGGACTTCGCCTGAGCTGTGTGGGCCATCTCCGCATGGCCCTGAATGAAGGGCTGGCGGGACTGGTGGCCGAGCAGGTGAGCCCGGTTGCCGTCGAACAGGTCAACAGGCATCCGCGGTTCAAATATTTCAGCGAGGCGGGAGAAGAGCCTTATCAATCATTTTTGGGCGTCCCTCTGATCGACCGCGGCGTTTTGCAGGTGTACTCGTGGTGCAGACGATCGAGACGCGCGTCTTTCGGGAAGACGAGATTCGCATGCTGGTTCAAGCCGCCGGGCAAGTGGCGCCGGTTGTCAGCGAGGCGCGTACGCTGGATCGCTTCATCGCTCCAACACAAGAGCGGCTTTGGGCCCTGGCGCGCAATCTATGGTGGAGCTGGGATCATGATTCCACCAGCTTGCACGCTGGTGGCAGCTCAATCAGAATCCCATCTCTCTTCCTGCGGAAATTCCGTTTGCCGGCATCGAACGGAGCGCGCGAGAGATGGTCCTGCAGGGTCTCATCAATTATGCCTATCGGCGCCAGCGCGAGTACCTGGAGGCGGACTGCGCTTGGGGCGTGCGGCACGCCGGCGTCTTGCGGACGCGGCCGGTAGGTTATTTTTCGGCGGAGTTCGGATTGCACGAGTCTATGCCCATCTATTCGGGCGGATTGGGCGTGCTGGCCGGCGACCACATCAAGAGCGCGTCGGATTTAGGCATTCCCCTCATCGGCATCGGGTTGTTTTATGGCCAGGATTCGGCATCGTATGGAGGACGAGGGGCTGGACTTCGATCGCGCGGCAACGCGGGTCGCGCGTGAAGTCGTCTTCACCACGCATACACCCGTGCCGGCAGGCCACGACCGTTTCCCTTCCGATCTGATCGAGGAGCATCTGGGACCGCTGCGCGAGGGGCTGGGGCTTTCGCAGCGAAGACTAATGGAACTTGGCCGCGAGAATCCCGAAGACCCAGGCGAGGAGTTTTGCATGACTGTCTTCGGCCTGCGATTTGCGCGGCGCGCGAATGCGGTATCGAGTCTGCACGTTTCGCGGACAATGTGGAAGGGACTCTACCTGGGTAAGCAGGAAGACGAGGTTCCCATCGGGCACATCACCAATGGTGCACGTGCCCTCCTGGCTTGCGCCGCAGATGTTTCGCCTCTACGACCGGCATTTGGGGAGTGGCTGGCAGATACGCGGTGGTGAATCCAGTTTCTGGGATGCCATCGAGAATATTGATGATGCCGAACTTTGGGAAACCCATCTCAGTCTGAAGGCACGACTGCTCGAGTTCGTTCGGCTGCGCGTAGTGGAGCAGGCGGAGCGGCGGGTCGCGCCGGCAGAGGCCCTGCAGAGACTCAGCCGCGTGCTAAGTCCCGACGCGCTGACCATCGGGTTTGCACGGCGGTTTGCCACCTACAAGCGGGCCAACCTCATTCTCGCCGATATCGAACGACTCGCGTCCATGGTCAATGATCCCAAGCGCCCGGTGCAGTTCGTGTTCGCGGGCACAGCGCACCCGCGCGACGATCCCGGCAAGCGCCTGCGGCAGCAAATTGCCGAGATGATGTGCGACGCGGAGTTCGCCGACAAGTTTGTCTTTGTGGAGGATTACGACATCAATGTCGGACGCCATTTCGTCCAGGGCGTCGATGTGTGGCTGAACAACCCGCGGCGCCTCTTTGAGGCATCCGGTACGAGTGGGCAGAAGGTGGCTGAATCTCTCCGTGCTGGACGGCTGGTGGGCGGAAGCGTATGACGGGCTAAATGGGTTCGCGATCGGAACCGGCAGAACTCATTCCAATGTAAGCCTGCACGACGCGCGCGACGGGGAGGATCTCTATCGAGTGCTGCGCGAAGAGGTGATCCCGCTTTATTACCAGCGCGACCGCGACGGTTTGCCTCGGGGCTGGATCAAGCGCATGAAGAGAGCAATCCGCACGCTAGGATGGCGGTTCAATGCCGATCGCATGGTCATGGATTACACCCTCAAGTGCTACATCCCCGCGGCCGGAGGCACCTCCAGTGACATGCGCATGGTGCTTTGAAAGAAAATGCGCCCGGAAGTTGCTCCAAGACCCGCCTGTTCGACCTGATCGCTGCGAACCAGAGGACTCCAGAGCCAAGACTTCCTAGAGCTTCACGCGTATAGTGTATGCGACCAGGGTGCGAAATCGTGCCGGCTTACATTGCGATGTTACGAGCGATTAACGTCGGCGGACGAAAACTCGTCCGAATGGAACATGTTCGTGAATTGTGTACGGCGCTGGGATTTCGTAGCATCGAAACATACCTCCAGAGCGGCAACGTCGTTTTCCTGGACGGAAATCGCCCTCCAGTCTCTCGAAAAATTTGAGCCAAGCGCTTCTCCATGACTTCGGATTCCAGGTGCCCGTTCTCATCAAAACAGCAAAGGAAATGAAGTATGTAATCGAGGGCAATCCATTCTTGAAAGAAAGAGGCATCGATCGAAACTCCATGTCACTTTTCTTTCCGAGGCCGCGTCAAAGAGCCCCCAGAAAAAGCTAGAAGGGTTTCCAGTGGACAAGATCGGTTCTATGTTGGCCGCCAGGAAATCTATCTTTACTGTCCAGGTGGGTATGGCAACACGAGACTCTCCAACAACGCGCTTGAAAGGGCGCTTTCGGTAGGAGCCACGACTCGGAACTGGAAAACGGTGGGCGCCTTGTTTGAAATGGCATCGAAGCTTTGACGGAAATGATCGAAGGATACTGCCGATGAAACAGCTCGCTTCTGCTCTCATGACATTCAGCGCAATTTTGACGTTATGCGCAACTCTTGGCGTCCAAAAGGCGCAAACGTTCAGGGGCGAGATCTCCGATCGCGACTGCGTGGAAATGGCCGGACACGAAATGATGCTGAAGAAGGGAGAGACGCCTAAGGTTTGCACAATCACCTGCGTCAAGCTGGGCAGTAAATATGTGCTCTACGACGCCGAGAGCAAGACCGTCTACCAGCTTGACGATCAGAAGAGGCCCGAACAATTCGCAGGGTCGAGGGTCAAAGTGACGGGCAGCTACGACGCGGCGACCAAAACGATTCACGTCGGCAGCATAGAGCCGGCTTGCAATTTGCCAAAATCGAAACTCATTCAGCTCATAGGCCACTGCACTGGGCTGTGCCTTGCTTGCGGCAGCAAAGCGCCTTAGAGTTTTGCCGATGCTTCCTTGAGGTACGTGAATGGCCCGGCTCATTGCACATTGGGTCTTGAGCGCGCTGTGCATATTGTTGGTCGCTCGATTTGTGCCGGGATTCGTGGTGCGGGGATTTGTCACCGCGCTTCTGGCGGCCGTGATCATCGGGTTCGTGAACGGCACGATCGGTCTACTTCTGAAAATCCTGACCTTTCCGCTCATTGTGCTCACGTTTGGAATCTTCTGGATCATCATTAATGCGCTGATGCTGAAGTTCGCGTCCTTGTTTGTACCCGGCTTTGACGTTCAGGGATTCGCTCCGGCAGTTTGGGGCGCGATTATTTTGAGCCTGCTGAATATTGCGGTGCGGCAGGTGCTCCGCCGGCCTGTGGAATGAGCACCGACTTCTTATGCCTCGGTTGTCTATAGATCCCGGCGCTGAAAATGGTAAATAGCTAGCGCCAGAATAATGATCAGGTAAAACCCGGCATATCCGACCATCGCGCCGCTGGGCACGGAAATATTCGCAAATGGCGTAAACTGCAGGGCGCCCGCCAAAGGGGGCTGCATCAGAAACGCAGCTCGGCGCCAAATGGCCTCCGAGGGCATGATCAGGCTCGAAACCACGCCGAGTGTCACCAGGGCCGATCCCTGCGCGAATCCGCTCATCTGCTCGAGCCACCCACCGAGAAACGCGAGCCCATGAAGGCCGAGCACGATCACGCCGTTGGTGAGAGTGGAGAACCACGTTCCCATCAGGAAAGTTGCGGTCAACGCGAGCAGGCATTCTAGATAGACAAGCAGGCCGCCGCGAAGCGGATTATCCAGCGACACTCCGGCGATCCAATAGCCTGCCGCCAGAGTCCCGCCGAACATCACGGCAACGTAAATTGCGAGCATGGCTACAAACCCCGCCCACTTGCCGATCAGCACGTGCCAACGGGCCACCGGTTTTGTGGCGATGGCCTGAATCGTGCCGGAAGCGATCTCGCCGGAGATCGTGTCCACGGAGGTGAGGATGGTCATGACCACGGCCAGCAGATCGACGGTGTAGAGTCCCACCATGAGCATGGCGCTCAAGACTTGATAGCGCAGAAAAGGCGGCATGTTGCTGGCGTGGAAATCCGCCATCTGATAGTACAGGCCCGCCCCAAATACCATCAAAAAACCGAGGCCCACAACGAGTGCGGTCCAGAGGATTTTTTTTCGCGCGGCTTCGCGAAAGGTGATGGACGCGATGACCCAAAGCGGATTCATAGACCGCGATCCTCGCCGACTATTTCCATAAAGAGGTCCTCGAGAGATATGCGCTGCGGCGTGAATTCAAAAGGCGCGCTGCCGGATTGGACGAGATAGCAAAGTATTTCGGGAAGAACCTCGCGCGAGGCGGCGGTAAGTGAGAGGCTTTGGTCATCGAGTTGATCGCAGGTGGCCCACTGCGAGAGGCCCGCAACGATCTGTGGCGCCAGCTTGCGCGCGCACACCCTTACACGGACTTTTTCTTCCTGCCAGCCGCGAAGATCTCGCGTAGTAACGATCTCTCCATCACGAATGAAGGCGACTTGATCGCAGGTGACTTCGATTTCGCTCAACAGGTGCGAATTCAGGAAGACCGTTGCGCCGCGGTCACGCTGCGCGCGGATGATATCGCGGACCAGCCGCCGGCCCATGGGGTCAAGACCCGAGGTAGGTTCGTCCAGGAAAATGACTTCCGGATCGTGGATGAGCGCCTGGGCCAGGCCGATGCGCTGGAGCATACCCTTGGAAAAACCCTGCAAGCGCTTGCCGCGATGCGGAGCGAGCCCGACGAGATCCAGGAGATAAGGGACGCGCTCGCGCAGCCGCCCTGCATCCATGCCGCAGAGGCGACCATGAAATTCGAGAAGCTCAGTGGCGGTGAGCCACTGATAGAAGCGGAAATCCTCCGGTAGAAATCCGACTTTGCGACGAATTTCTACCTCGCCGGAAGGCACTCCGAGAACGAAGGCCTCGCCGCCGCTTGGGCTCACCAGCCCCAGGAGCATTTTTATGGACGTGCTTTTGCCGGCTCCGTTCGGACCAAGGAACCCGAAGATTTCGCCGCGGGGCACGCTTAGCGACAAGTTCCGAACAGCGATCTTGTCGCCGAACACCTTGCGCAGATTCCGCGCCTCGATGGCAAAGCTCTTTGGCTGGCTCAGGGCGTTTCCTCTAGGCCACGGTTCTCATTTCACCGAGTCCGCTAACTCCAAGGCATGGCTGGAGTCTCCAAAACCCGTGAGCAAATAGCCTCTCCCATCTTTCGCCCAGATCAGTGCATAGCCCGGTCCGCGTCTTCCGGGCATGCTTAGGAGTGTGCCTTTTGCACCGGCCACTCGCACCGCTTCATAGGAACGAAGAAAGCGGGGTACTGCCATGACCAGCGTGGATTGCCAGCTAACCGTTTGCAGAAAGTCTCGAGCTTGACCCGCATTCATGCCCGCCGTTTCGAGTCCGATTTCCGCCAATTTCTCGACATCCACTCCCTGTGGAACGTTAACGATAGGGTTGGGCCCTTCTCTCAAGCGCAGGCAATCGCTGTATTCCGTGGAGGAGGGAGTTGGCCCACTGAGGTTGTTTGCCAGGGTCTGGCTGGCGCTGGCCGGGGTTGGGCAATGCCCGTACTGTATTTCTACAGCCCTGGGAATCTCCACTTTAAGCGGCGCGCCATCTAGCGCCGGCGGAACGGAAATTTCCGGATGTCCCGCCTGATTGAACACTGTTTGCAGGCGGCCACGATTCAGAGTCATATCAAAGGCGTGACGGCCTGTAACCACGAATTTGGGCGGGTCCTTTCGCCCAGCCACCACGGATACGTCAAAGCCGCTCAACTGCGCCGCGGCAGTTGCATCCGCCACCGACTGGTCCGGCTCGTTGGCGGCCACCCCGACCTCATCGGAAATCATCTGTGCGATCATTTGGTGTAACGCGGGATTCGCGTTCGGGTCGGCGAAAGCGGAGAGATTTACGTTCACCGCCTGCACCTTTTGCATACGCAGCGATCGGAAAAAACGTCCCAGAAGATCTCGTCCCGCTGGAAAGCCAAACACGCCAGCGACTACTACCGCCCCGATCACGGTCGGCAGGACCCTCTGCCATTTATTCCGCGAAACTTCCTGTAGCATATGAAACTCCCTTTAGCAGCGGGATGGAAGTTTGTGTGGGCGAAGCTGAAGGAAAGATTAAGGTCGCACCTCCAGCGGCGCCTGCCGAAGTTTAGCCCTTCCCTGCCGTTTCGGATAGAGGAGTTCCAACGAAAGCAACGAAAGGCGTTTTTTTGAGTTGCTCGCGAAAGGGCCTTATTCAGACACGCACCGTGCTCCCATTTGTAGGGGCGGTCGTGCGCTGGCCCAATACCTGCTCGATTTTGCGGAGCAATTCCTCGCGGGTAAACGGCTTCGACACCAGAACAGCGTGAGGATCGATCAGCCCCCGGCTCACGAACCCCGTGTAACCGGACATGAACAGCACCTTGGCTTCGGGGTGCAACGAAGCAAGCTTTCCCGCCACAGCCGGTCCATTCATACCGGGCATGATCATGTCCGTCAGTAGAAGATGGATAGGCGGCTTGTATTGCCCCGCCAAAGTGAGGGCTTCGTCGCCGTCCCCCGCCTCCAGCACTGTGTAACCACTGTTCTTCAGTAACGTGCAGGTAAAAGTTCTAAGGGATGCCTCGTCCTCAACGACCAAAACCGTCGCTGTGGCTTGGTGAGAATTGCCCATATCGGGAGGTCGGCTGGCTTGAGACTCGTCGAGCACCCGCGGTAGGTATAGCTTGAATGTCGCGCCTACTCCGGGCTCGCTGTACACCCAAATGTAGCCTCCACTTTGCTTCACCACACCATAAACGGTGGCTAGACCCAGGCCTGTACCCTTTCCCTGAGCTTTGGTTGTGAAGAAGGGCTCGAAGATGTGAGCTTGCGTTTCGGCGTCCATCCCCACGCCCGTATCGGAGATGGTCAACAGGATGTAATCGCCGGGCGTCATGGGCGTGTGCCGGTGGGGCTCTTCCTCCTCCACCCTCACATTGCGCGTTTCGATCATCAACTTGCCGCCGTGGGGCATGGCGTCGCGTGCGTTGACCGCGAGATTCAGGATGACCTGCTCGATCTGTCCTTGATCGCCCCGGATAGCATGCAGCTCCGAGTCCAGTTTGGTTTGCAGTTCAATATCCTCGCCGATCAAGCGGAGGAGCATCTGGGCCATATCGGAAATGATGCCATTAACATTGAGCGTCTTGGTGTCGAGCACTTGCTGCCGGCTAAACGCCAGGAGTTGGCGGGTGAGGGCGCTGGCCCGTTCGCCTGCTTTGCGGATCTGCTCCACTTGACCGCGCACGGCACTCCCAGGCTCGATTTGGTCTAGAGCCAACTCGCTATAACCGATGATGACTCCAAGCAGATTGTTGAAGTCGTGGGCCACGCCGCCGGCCAGCCGTCCGATCGCTTCCATCTTTTGCGCTTGCCGCAACTGATCCTCGAGGTTGCGTTGCTTGGTGATGTCCTGCACCATCAGATCGAAATGGTCTATCTCGCCGGATTGATTTTTCACGATATGACTGCTGAAACGCACCATGATTGGCGATCCGTTTCTGTGTTTCCACTCCACCTCGAGGTCTTTGAGATACTCGGCATGGCGTGATTGTTCGATGAGTCGCGCGCGATCGGCATGATTTCGATAGATGTCCGTGGCCATATTCAGGCTGAGAACGTCGCTTTCGAAGGTATAGCCGAGCATCCTGATCGCTGCAGGATTGGCAAGCAGGATCCGGCCGTCAGGCAAGGTTCGAAGAGCGCCGTAAGGAGAGTTCTCGATAACCGAGCGGAAATTCGTCTCGGATCGGCGCAGTGCCGCCTCCATCTCAATCCGTTCGGTAATATCCCGCACGATGGCAGCGGAGCCGGTGAGGCGTCCGGCTTGATTTCGTATCGGCGAAACTGTGAGCGAAACGTGCACAGGTTTGCCATCCTGCTTGATGCGCACGGTCTCCTGATTCATGATCCCAGCGCCTTTACGAATCCTGGCCAGAATATCTAAATGCTCGCGTCGTCGCTCTGCCGGAGCGATGATCGAAACGGGCATCCCGGCCGCCTCCGCCCGAGAGTAGCCGAACATTTTCTCCGCCCCCGCGTTCCAGTCGGTGATCTTGCCGTCAAGGTCGGCGGCGATGATGGCGTCTTCGGAACACTCCACAATTGCCGCCAAGCGCCGAAGATCCTCCTCCTTGCGCCTTCGCTCGGTCGCTTCGCTTTCGAGGTGCCGAATGGCCCGCGCCAGTTCCTCGGTGCGCTCGGCTACCTTCTTTTCCAAATCATCGCTGAGCTTGCGAGCCTCCCGCTTGGTGCGCTCGCGTTGTTCCACTTCTCGCACCATGGTACGTGTCACAAAGGTGCCAATGGCCGCAGCGGCCAGGAACGCAAACAGGATCAACCAAGTGGTGAGGCGGCGGGCTTTGGCGTAGTTTGCCTGGCTTTGATCGCGAGCCTGCTGCATCTGGAGCTCTTCGAACCGCGTGAAAGCATTCCAAGCGTCATGCAGAGCATCGATTTGAAGAATCACATCGCTCGCCATCGTTACTCTTGCTTGCTGGAATTTACCTGCCTTCAGCAGGTCGGTTATGCGGGCGATGCCATCTGCCGTGGCGGCCCTCTGCTGATCGAGTTGCTGCAAGAGCTCTCTTTCCGTCGCGGATTCAATTCCCTTACTCAATGTCTGGAAGATGTCCGTGATGTGCTGGACGTTGAGGTCCCGCTGGTTCAGAAGAGACGCGACCTCCTCCTGCCGTCCGGAGAGAATCGCTCCTTGCAGGAGCCGATTGTTCAAATTGGAATAGGTGGTGGCCTGTTGCGCCAATTGAACCTTAGCCCAGCGTCGGTAATTGATGTCGTTGAGGTCGGCGTTGATTCGCGCCATGCGGTTGAGCCCTGACCAACCGACACCAATAAGAATCGAGAGGACAAGACTAAAAGCGACGGCCAGTCTGGCACCGATGGAAATTCGGTTCATTTTCGTCCTTGCCCTCAGCCCTCGCGCTCAGAGGAATTGGGAGAATGCCGCCAAATTGGGAAAAAATTGAGACTTAGCGGCTGTTCCGTTTTGGCTAATATTAATTTTCCTACGCCTGTATGCGGGGTCAATCAGAGCCCTCTGTTGCGTTCACGAATGATTAATAGCCAGACCAACGGATACGAGTCTGGCTCCGTCGCAGTTGGCGTCGTCAGCGAGCCCTGTTGATGGCGCCCGAGGAGACTGCTGCGCAGAATAGTCTCGAAGGAGCGAAATGAAATCGGCACGCCTTCGCTGGCTTAGCGCTCGACCTGCTTGCGGAGCCTATGGACCAGACGGCGGCCGGCGCTGTTGAAGCCGGTCAGTAGACCGCCCCAAGCGTGCGAGCCACTCCACAATCTTTCTCCGGTAACTGCATCGTCCACGGTGAGGTAGGCATTGGCTGGCCGATAGCGAAAATGAAAGGACAAATCGGGTCCAAACCGTCTGTCCTCGGTGGGATTGGCAGTGCCTTCAGATTCAACTTTCGACGAAAGCACAAACAGCAGTTCCGCCTGGTCACGGCTTCGGACTACTTGGAAGCGGCCCCATCTTTCCAGCTCGCGGATTGCATCGCCGCCGACGGCCGCGAAGCCGGTCTGATTCTCGAAATAGACTCGATTGGCTGTCAAAAGCCGCGGCGGCAAACTGCGACGCTTCTGCGCCTTGGCCGGGACAAGGCACCCCGAGCCGAGGACAAAAATAACGGCCAAGAGGCCGACCTGCTTGCGCATCTTTGCTCCAAATGGCTAATTAGACTTATGCACCCTCGGCCGGAAAGGCGTCAGCATCCGTAATTCCGATGCGACCACGTACGACGGGGACTCGATGTTCTTTGGATCGAGTGAGAATCATACATCCTGGGGGTCTGATGCCCAAATGATTGTAGGAGCCAAGTGGATTCGCGGGCGTCTAGTGAGAGCTAATCGATTTCGATATCGCCCGAGGAGGTGTGCGCCTCGAGCAGCGCGCCGCCGTTGCCAACCCTGCCATGGAGCTGACGGCCGGAGATGAGGCCCTCAACCGTAATGGCGCGGTCCGTTCTCAGGTGCCCGCGATTGTTCTAGCGTCGAGATTGAAGGAAGCCTGCGACGGAAGCTTCAGGCCAATGCTCCCGGAAGCAGTGCCGATATGCCAATCGGCTTTGGGCTCGCCTTCCACGCGAATTTCGCCGCTGGCGGTTTCGACCCTAAGCGCGCCTTTGACACCCCGGAGCGTGACCTCACCCGAGGCGGCATCGATCAGAGCGTTGCCTGCGGCCGCTGCCAGTGCTGGCAACGATCGCGCCCGCTACATGCGTCGCGTGGATATCGCCGCTCCCAGTTTTTGCGTTCAGGCTCTTAACCGAGTCGATGGCCACCACGTGAACGCTATCGTTTGCGCCGGTGCGCACGGTGATGCTTCCGGAGCCAGAACTGACGTCGAGATTCACAGCGCCGGAAACCTGCATGGTGCGGTCGAAACCGCCGGTTTGGGCTTGGACTGGAAGCGTGCCAATTGCGGCTGCGATGGCTAAGAGGGTCAGGATCTTCGCGTATTTTATGAACTACTCCAAGCGCGCTCGGGATTAGCGCGCTCACTTTCTTCAGCCTTATGACGCCTGGCGGCACCCGCAGGTTAACAGGTTCAAAGCCGTTCCCGAGAACTGGACTGCACAGACAGTCCGGCAATTGTGCGGGTTGGACGGCTGTGGCAACATGAATCACCCGGGAGCAGGGGAGGGACCATGGCCAAAGCGACATTCGGCGCGGGATGCTTTTGGGGCGTGGAGAGCGCTTTCCGGCAAGTAGAGGGCGTAACCGATGCGGCCGTCGGTTATATGGGCGGCACGCTCGCCAGTCCCACCTATGAAGACGTGTGCACCGATCGCACAGGTCATGCCGAGGTCGTGCAACTCCATTACGATCACATGCAAATTTCTTACGAGGGGCTACTACGCGTTTTCTTCGACATCCACGACCCCACGACTCTGAACCGCCAGGGGCCTGACTATGGCAAGCAGTACCGTTCCGTCATTTTCTTTCACGATGCCGAGCAGGAACGCACGGCACAGAAGGTGAAAGACGAACTCGACCGGGCGGGCCGCTTCCCTCGCAAGATCGTGACACAAATCGTTCCGGCGACCGATTTCTGGCGTGCCGAGGAATATCACCAGCGTTATTTTTTGAAGCACGGCATCGCGGCCTGCCGGACACATTGATTCGGCGGGCGCGCTCTTGCTCTGCCGACGCTGAAATGGATCCGATGATGCCCGAGCGACAGCGACAGCCGGCACGGAGCCTTTCCAGAATTCATGTTTAGTTTAGTGCTGCGCGATGGAGGCTTGGCTTGCCGGCTTGGCTGACAGGCTTGCTGCCAACTGAGGGCCTCAAGTTCGTACTGGTTCTGTTCCTTTCTTTTCTAGTCGGCCTCGAACGAGAAGAACATCATGCCGGATCCAAAGGCCCGGAGGGATATGCTTTTGGCGGTGTCCGGACTTTTCCGCTGGTGGGACTCATCGGCTACGCCTTAAGCCTGGTTTCCGGCGAGAATTTGATCCCGCCGACGCTAGGGTTTGGCGTGATTGGCGGGTTTTTGTGGCTCTCTTATCAGCACAAGCTCGCCGCGTACCAAAACGCCGGAGTCACGACGGAGATGTCCGGGCTGGCGACCTATCTCGTCGGCGTGCTCGTTTCGCACGGCCAATTCTGGATAGCCACGACCATCGCTGTTACGAGCATCCTTTTGCTCGAGCTGAAGGCGGCGCTCGAAAATTTGTCGCGTCGCTTGCCCGGGGAAGAAATCCTGGCGTTCACGAAATTCCTGCTGCTGACAGCGGTCATTCTGCCTATCGTTCCTAACCGCACGTTCGGCTCCTTTGGCTTCAATCCGTTCAAGGCGTGGCTGATTGTGGTGGCCGCGAGCGGCGTCTCTTACGGCAGCTATTTGCTGCAGAAGGCGAGTCAAGGACGGGAGAGCGTATTTCTCTCTGCGGTGTTGGGCGGCGTCTATTCTTCCACCGTGACCACGGTGATTTTGGCCAAGCGCGCGCGGGAAGTGCGTTCGCCGCACCTGTTCGCGGGCAGCATGCTGATGTCTTCGGGAACCATGTACGTACGCTTGTTGGTTTTGCTCGCTCTGTTTAATGGGGGGCTGGCGGCGAGTCTTTTATGGCCGTTTCTGATTGCTGCAATAGCCGGTCTAGTTTTTGGGTGGTACTGGGCGCGTGTGCCATCCTCCGCTAGCAGGGCAAACCGGGAAAACTTGCGGATCAAGAACCCCCTGGAGCTATCGGCTGCGTTTCTATTTGCGCTCATGTTCGTGGCCCTCCTGGCAGCCTCGCATTATGTGGCCGCCCACTTCGGGCGAGGCGGGATCTACGGCTTGGCTGCGATCACGGGTACGGTGGATGTCGATCCCTTTGTTCTGGGTATGACGCAATCGGGTCAGCCTTCGATGTTGGCAGGACACGCCATCGCTATCGCCGCGTCGAGTAATAACCTGATGAAAGGACTCTATGCGTTTGGTTTTGGCGATCGACGAACCGGCTCGGAGGCGCTCGTCTTGCTGGCAGCGTTGGCGCTCGTGGGCCTGGTGGCGCTCTTCTTTTAGGTTTTAGGCCGTTCCTCTGTGGTTTTCGCTAAGCACGCAAAAAGTCAGCCTGCCAATTTTTGATTCGCCGCTTGATGGATTTGCGGTCGCTCAGCTTTTCATCCAGCACCTGCCGCGCAAGGGCTGGCAGCTCTTCGTCTCCCGCAAAGCGCAGAGAAATCAGTTGCGGCGTGGTGAACTCCGGGATTCGCGAGCGCAGATCCGGCGGCAACAGCCGCTCCAGGCGGAGGCGCATCTCCAGGCGTATCACTCGGTCTTGCACCGTAACTGAGAAACTCCGCGCGTAAAAGAAAAGAATCACAAACGCGGAGGCCAGAAGGATGTTCATGATGGAAGCGAAAGTGATTCCGTCTTTTAACTGAACGAGACGCCAGATGAAATTGATCAAGAAAACACCGAAAACGTACATGTGGTAGGCCGGAACGACTCTAACGTGATTCTCAAACGTTTGCTTTTTTTCGTTTGCCACGGGGCTGATTCCTTCCTTTCCGCTGGATGGCGAATTTAGCGAACAGGTCAGGGCCTTTGGAGAGAACTAGCAGCGCATTTTATCAAAGGTTTGCTTACAGACGCAGCGCAACAGCTGTCCTCGGGGACAGCTATGAGAAAAGGCAACCGGAGCCTTTTCTAGAGACGAGGGTTCTATGGGGCGGTGCGAAAATCGGTCGTGGCTCAAATGCGGGTATCCAAATTCACCAGGGAGGCACAATGCGCGACAACGTTCTAAAGGCGTTCGGTGCAATACTCTTGGCGGGAGTGCTGGCCGCTCCGGTGCTTGTCTCTGCGGGACCGCAGCCGCAACCCGCGCCGCAGGAACATGCGCGACATCCGGTTATTCGGGAATCGATTGAGAAGATCGAGCGCGCCCGGCACGATCTCCAGGATTATGCCGACCACGATTTCGGCGGACACCGCGCCAAGGCCGTCGAGCACCTCGATCAGGCGTTGAAGGAATTGCACCTGGCGATGAATTACGACAGGCACTAAGCCCAAGAAGCCACCACAACTGCACAAACCTTTCAGGGCAGCCTTCAGCCTGCCCTCTTCTTATCGTTTATCGTTGCTGAAATTCGGGAGCTCCCAGCACCAGTCCGGTGATCGTGCCGAGATTGACCTGCGTTGTCGCGCTCGATTTGATTTGCACAATCTGCGGATCGGCAGATTGCCTCTCCAGAGTCGAGCGCGTGCTGTCAGAGATTTGGCCGGCCAGGAACACGTTGACGGCGCGCTCGAACGCCTGGTAGGGATCTGTTTCAGCTTCGGCGCCGAGCAGAGGCGCTATTTGCACCTGGCTTCCTGGGACGCGGTTGCCGGCTAGCGCCAGGGCGAAGTTCAGGCGGTTTAGCAGCGCTCCGCTATTCACCCACGCCGACGCTCTGTCCGAATAGCCGGTTGGCGGCAAGCATTGATAAAGCGGCTCGCCGATGCGCGTGACCCAATTGACCAGGGGCAGCGCGGTATCAACGTCAGCGCCCAGGGTGCGCGCCGCCGAAACCACCAATTCAAAAGGCGTCTTGATTTTCGCCCGGTAGGCGGCCCTGGACCAGAATTCCGGCGAGTAGATCATCGCGCGCATCACCTCGCGCAGATCGCCTCCCGATTTCCGAAACGCTGCGGCCATGCGATCGACCGGCGCGTCGGGGGGATCGTCGGAAAGGAAATGTTGGGCAAGTTCGAGCGCGAGGTGATGCGCGGTGTGTGGATCGCGCGCCAGCAGATCGAGCACCTGCTCGCCATCTCTGATTCCGCCGGCATGAATTTTCTTGCCCAGCACGCGCTTAGGTTGGGGATCGTGGACGCGGTCGTCAAAAGCAAATTCCGGCTTGGTTCGGGAATTGCGGATGGTCCAGCCTGTGAAACAGCGAGCCACTTCAATCACGTCCTGCTGTGTATAGCCGCCCTCAACTCCCAGCGTGTGCAACTCCATCAGTTCTCGCCCGTAATTCTCATTGAGACCGCGCTTGCCTACGGGAGGAAGTTGAGCATTCTGGCGACCTCGAAGTTTTTCGGGATGCGTTTTGAGCCGCTGGGCGGCCTGTGGATCCGCGCTGAGGTAATTGTCTAAATAAAAAAGCATGGCCGGACTCTTGGCGGTGGCCCCGAGCAAGTCGCGAAATCGGCCCAAGACGCGCGGCCGAATGACGTCCCGTTCGTAAGAGGCCAGCAGCCAGAGATCGAGGTCCTTGTTGGCGAAGACGTTAAAGTGATTGAACCAGAAATCGGCCAATTGCCCCTGCAACTGACGTTCGCTATAAATGGCGCGCAACGTTTTGGCCTGCTGGAGTTGACTCAGCACTTCCTGCGGCAGTTTGCTCGACTTGGGACGCACACCCTGCGGAGGATGGGCCTCGGCGTCCATCTGCTTGCGATACTCTTCGACACTGATTCCCAGGCGCTTGGCGACGATCTCAGGCTGCGGATACGTGGCGAGCAGCGCTTGCGAATTAAGATCTGCCGCAGGCAGTTGCCCCAGACGGGCTTCGAACGCGGGTTCGGCAATTTTTTCGGGGTGAAGCTGGCGCTCGATCCAGTGCTCGAGTCCGATGCGTTTGACGCGCTCCAGATCTCCCGGACGCGGGCCATAACCCAGCCGGTTCAGTGCGTGCAAGATGGCTTCGTTTTCGGTTAACTCGGAAATGGGCAGCTTGCCTTTCAAGGAAGCGTCGAGCGCCTGGGGCGCGCCCTCAGCGCGATTTTGAGAATCGCGGGCTGGCCCAAGAGCCTGATAATCGGCTTGCGCGAGAGGCTCGCGTCCGGACTCCAGCGGCAAGCCTGCAGATAGCAATACGATGGCCGCGAATACGGCGCGTACTTTTGGAAAGAGGCAGTGCCAGTACCAGGTCACGAATCTGCAGCCCGAAAGAATTTGGTTCACTCGCACTATAAACCTGCTGCCTTCAGGTGAAAACCGGCTTCCAGGATGAAGTTGCGCTAGGCGTTAAAGCTTTCTAGAGTTTTGCAGCTGCGGGGTGGTCATGCGGCTCACATAATCGATCATGTGATTGCTGAAGGCTTGCTCGAGCCGCTGGGTGATGGGGCCGGGAGCGCCGGCGAATTTATGGCCTTCGACCTCGGAGACTCCCAGCAGGCTGCGATTGGTGGAAGTAATGAATACCTCATCGGCGCCGAATAACTCTTCGGGCCGCAGCGTTTTCTCTTCCACGGGAAAGCCCGTTGCCGGAGCAATGTCCAGCAAGATGCCCCGCGTGACGCCTTCCAGGCAACCGGAAGAAAGAGGCGGCGTGAAGACTCGCCCACCGTGGGCGCAGAAGATATTGGCAGCCGTGCATTCGGCTATTTCGCCGCGCTCGTTGAGCAGCAGGGCTTCATCGTAGCCGCGTTGCTGGGCGCCTTGCAAAGTCCAGACGTTGAAGATCCACGACGTAACCTTAGTTCCGGCCAGGGGCGACGCCGCATGACGGCTTTGTTGGCAGAGACTCAGGCGGACCGGTTCGCGATACGACGGGAGCCCCGCGGTGCAGAGCAGCAGATCCACTTCCGGCAGTTCCTCGCTGCTGTGCCAGAATCCCACCTTATTGTAGACGGCGTAAATTCTCGCCGTGCCTTCCCGCACATCGTTTCGCTGAATCAGTTCGCGCAAACAGGAACGCACCTCGGCGGGATCGAAGGGAAGGGGCATGCGCGTACGAGCCGCGTCTTTTTGAAGTCTCTTCCAGTGGCGCTCAAATGCGAAGGGCTCAGCGCGAAAAACACGTAAGGTAGTGAAGAGCCCCCAACCGTTGAGCAGCCCGGCTTGGCCGGGCGAAAGGCGCGCCTGCTCAACGGGCACGACGTGCCCGTTGTGGAATATGTAGCGATGGATCACGATAGTCCCTTGGCCGCGGCAGTGCGACCCCAATCTAAAGCTGTTATTGTAACCCAGCGCAGAGCGGTCATGGCCCACGCGCGGGCTGGGAAGCTAACATTTTGGGTGGCCACGCTCGGGTGTCGGTTCGCCGTGAACCGGCTGGAGGTGGCGCATGTACCCGCTGGAGACAGACCTACGCTCGTACAATTGACACATACGAATCTTATTCTTACTGTGGATTAGCAACGCTCTTCTCGAGGCTCCGTGAATATGGCACTTAAGCCAATTTGGATGGGGTTCCTCTTTGTGGCTTCGCTGTGTCCTCTCTTCGCTCGTGGCGATACGATATACCTCAAGAATGGCCGCCAAATTCAGGGTATTAACCCCATCAGGCAGAATGGCAAAGTAACCTTCGAGACAACGGCGGGTACCATGAGCGTGCCCGAATCGCTGGTTGACCACATCGTGAGCGGTGTTCCTCCGATCGCTCCCCAGCGGAGTTTGAATTCTGCCGCGGCGGAATTGCAAATGGCCCCGCCCTCCTCTAGCGATGGCGCGTCGGCATTGCAATCGATCCTGCGGAACGGCGCCATAGACGAGCGCGCTCTGGCGCAGATTGACGCAAGAGCCTCGACGGGAGCCGCCGACGCGCGTGCTCGAGCTGCAGAAACGGAATCCGCGGCCAGCCGTTTTGAGCTTGACCGAAATAATCTTGGCGCGGCCCTGCAGCATGCCGACCGCGCGCTCACTTTCGCGCCCGACCAGATTCCGCTGCTTCTGAACGTCGCCTATCTACATCTGCGTCGAGGTGAATACCAAACTGCCCAGGACTTGCTCGAAAAAGGGCGCCGCAGCGACCCGGATTCCGCCGACATTGAAAGGCTGGCGGGATGGGCGGATTTTGGCCTGAATCGCTTGCCGGATGCCGTGGCAAAATGGAAGCGTTCCCAGCAGGAGCATCCCGATCCCGACGTGGCGCGCGCATTGGAGAAGGCACAGCGCGATCTCGACGTCGAGAATAGCTTTCGCGAAGGCCGCAGCGCGCATTTCGATTTGCACTATTACGGCGAGGCGGCGCCCGAGCTGGCTCGGGACGTTCTGCGCGCATTAGAAGGCGATTTTGAGGACATTTCCGCCGCGCTGAATTACACGCCGAGAAAGCCTATTTCCGTTACGCTTTACACCAATCAGCTCTTTCAGGACATTACCCGCGCGCCAAGTTGGGCCGGAGCGCTGAACGATGGCCGGATTCGCGTGCCTGTGCAGGGACTTGACCGAGTGGCGCCTGGGCTTGCGCGTGTTCTCAAGCACGAATTAACGCATAGCTTTGTCAACGAGAAAACGCACGGCCACTGCCCCACCTGGCTGCAGGAAGGCACGGCACAATGGATGGAAGGAACGCGCACAGACAACAGAGCAGCCGCGGAGCTTCTCGGCATGTATGACCGGCACGAAGAGCCCTCTCTTACTGTTCTCGAGCCCTTCTGGACGAATCTGCAATCGGGCTTCGCGCGGATCGCTTATGAGTGGTCGCTTGCGGTTATTGAGACGATCGAGACCACCAGCCCGGGGGATTTGGAACGAATCCTCGACCGCCTCGACGAAGGCGCTTCGCCCGAAAATGCTGTCCGCGCCACACTGCACTTGACCTACGCGGACCTGAACGCCGCCGCCGCCGACTATCTCCACAAACTCCGCTAGATTGCGTCGAAGTAAATCTCTGACTCGCTCTGCGGTCTTGCGCTAGCCGCTAAGCATCCTTCATTTTTCATCCTAACTAAGCGCCCGGCCGGTTATAGGGTCGCAAGAAGGGCGGCCAGAAGGGCTGCGCGCTGCGACAGAGCCGAGAGGATCACCTGTTCGTCAGGGCTGTGGGGGCCCTCGCCGACCACTCCCAAGCCATCGAGCGTGGGCACGCCGAGCGCCGCGGTGAAGTTGCCGTCGGAACCGCCTCCGGCCAAGCTTTCGCCAACGGAAAATCCCAATCCCTGCGCCAATTCCCTCGCTTTAGAGAAAAGTGCCGCGCTGGCATGGCGTTCGAGGGGCGGACGCGAAAATCCACCCTGCACGGATAGGTGCGCGCCCGGCAGGATCGGCCGCAACGCCATCAGCTTGCGTTCGATCCGGCGCATGTCCGCGAGAGTTTCGGCGCGCAAGTCGATTGTGAGGCGAGCTTCCGCTGGGATCACGTTGCTACGCGTGCCTCCTTGCGCGATGGTTGGGTTCACACTGATTCCGCGACGATGATTATTCAGACGCATCAACCGCGCCGCTTGCAATGCCAGTTCGTGCACCGCGTTGACACCGGCCCCTGGGTCGAGGCCAGCATGCGCGCCGCGGCCGGAGATGACGAGTTCGGCGGTTCCCGTCGCCTTGCGCCGCGTTTTGAGTTGCCCCTCGGGTCCGTTTGCGGGCTCGAGAACGAGCACCGCCGCGCTGCGGCGCGCTTCGTGTTCGATTACCGCGCGTGAGGTTTTGCTCCCGGTCTCCTCGTCCGAAGTCCACAGAAAAACAATACGGCGATCTGGCAGCCAGCCGGCATGTGCGAGAGCGTCGACGGCAAAGACGGCGATGACGAGTCCACCCTTCATGTCCAAGACGCCCGGACCGAACGCCCGCCCCTGCGTCACGCGAAAGGGCATCTTCTTGATCGTCCCAACTTCGTACACGGTGTCCAAGTGTCCGAGGACCAGAATTTGACCGGCCCGAGCCCGAATCCCCGCCCGACGTGCAGGATTTGGGAGCCAGATGATCCGCAGGTGATTGCCTGCGTCCTTTCTTGGAAGAAATTCGACTTTCGCTCCGCGCATCTTCCATTCCGTCGCTAGCATGCACCCGAAGTAGTCAACGGCGGGCTTCGAATCCGTCGGCGATTCGCAAAGCACGCAGCGTTTGAGTAAATGCGCCATGGCCGTCTCGCGGCTTTGCAAAAACCCCAGGATTTCCGGCAAGTTTTCGGCTGAGAGCATGGCGCGCGTATCCTAACAGCCACACTCTCCTGCGGCAACGCGGCTCCCGCGCCTTCCTGCTTTCGCTTATAATGCCTTGACCGGATTGTGTGTGTCGCGCGGCCTCTCGCCGGAGTTTAGGAACTTCGATGATTCTGGACACCAACGGCATCCAGAAGATCCTGCCCCATCGCTATCCATTCCTGATGGTCGACGCCATCCTGGAAATGGAGCGATTCAAGCGCATTGTCGGCGTGAAAAACGTCAGCATCAACGAGAGTTTTTTTCAAGGCCACTTCCCCGGCAAACCCATCCTGCCGGGGGTTTTGATCATCGAAGCCCTGGCCCAGACCGGCGGTTTGCTGCTCTTGCAAGAGGTTCCCGAGCGTGAGAATAAATTGCTCTACTTCGTGGCCGTTGACGATGCGCGCTTTCGCCGGCCCGTGGTTCCGGGGGAGCAGTTGCGGCTCGAAGTTGCGGTGGTTTCCTGGCGCGGGAATTTCTGCAAACTGCGCGGGACAGCGAGTGTCAATAGCGAGCTCGCGGCAGAGGCGACGCTGATGTGCAAAATGGTGGACCGCGATCCGGTGGAAGCGCCGACGGCCGCCCAGCCGGCCGGCGTGGCCGGACATCGAGAATGAGCGAAACTCTAGATCGCACCGCAGCTCCAGCCGAAATCGACTCCCGCGCGGTAGTTGCGTCGGGCGCGCGATTGGCCGCTGGTGTCTGCATCGGGGCGTATGCAGTCGTGGGCGACGACGTCCAGCTGGGCGAGGATTGTGTTCTTCATCCTCACGCTGTAGTGAATGGTCCGGCGCGCCTGGGCCGCGGCAACGTGTTGCATCCGTTTTGCAGAATTGGCGGCGATCCGCAAGATCTGAAGTATGCGGGCGAGCGCACGCACCTGGAGGTCGGCGATCGCAACGTCTTCCGCGAGTGCGTTACGGTGAGCCGCGGAACCATTCAAGGCGGGGGTGTGACTCGCATTGGAAGCGATAATCTCTTCATGGCTTCGGCACATGTGGCCCACGATTGCGTGATCGGCGATCACACGATTTTTGCCAATGGCGCCACTCTGGCCGGCCACGTGACGGTCGAGGACTACTCCACCATCGGCGCATTTTCTCCCGTGCATCAATTCTGCCGCATCGGCCGCTGTGCTTATATCGGCGCTTCGACCGTGATTACGCAAGACGTTCTGCCCTTCTCGCTGGTCGTCACGAAGCGACAGACGCGGTGTTTTGGCGTCAATAGCGTCGGACTGGAACGCCGCGGCTTTGCCCCGCAACGCATCCGCGCCATTGAAAGCGCCTATCGTCTGCTTTTGACTTCGAAGCTCAATACCAGCCAGGCCCTCGAACAGATGCGGCTCACGCTCGACGGCTCCGCGGATGTGGCCGAACTGATGCGTTTCATGGAATCCAGCGAGCGTGGTGTAACCAAGTAGTGGCTGAAGCTTCCGAAGGAAATATGTTCCCGCCAAGCGCAACCCTTCCCGGGAAATGGGGCTTGATTGCGGGGAATGGCCGGTTCCCTTTTTTAGTTCTCGAAGCCGCAAGGAGTCAGGGCATCGAAATGGCTGTGATTGCTCTGCGGGAGGAAGCTTCTCCGGAACTGGAGGCGATTGCCCAGCGGCTGCATTGGGTGAGCTTGGGAGAATTGAGCCGCGCCCTCGATTTGCTTCATCAGGAGGGTGTCACGCGGGCCGTCATGGCCGGCCAGGTGAAGCACGCCAAGATTTTTAGCTCGATTCGGCCCGACTGGAAGCTGGCTAAACTGATCTTTTCCTTGCCCAGAAAAAATACCGATTCGTTAATCGGCGCCGTGGCTCACATGCTCGAAGAGGAAGGCATTCAACTCGTCGATTCGACAACTTTTCTTAAACCGCTATTGCCTGACCCAGGCGTTCTCACTCGGCGTGCTCCGGATTCGAGCGAATCGGCTGATATTGCGTACGGCCTGGAAATCGCCCGGCGCGTTGCCGGTCTCGATTTGGGCCAGACGGTGGTTATCAGCGACCGCGCTTGTGTGGCCGTCGAAGCCATGGAAGGAACCGACGAGACCATTGAACGCGCGGCGCGGCTTACGGTCGGCAAACCACTGGTGGTCGTAAAGGTTGCCAAGCCCGGTCAAGATATGCGTTTCGATGTTCCTGTCGTGGGACTGCGAACGGTCGAAGTAATGAGACGTTCGCACGCGACGGCGCTCGCCATCGATGCCTGCCGCACTTTGCTTTTCGATCGCCCGCGGCTCATCGAGGCGGCCGACGAAGCGGGCATCGCCATGGAGGCTGTTGCGCCGGATGCACAACCCAGTGGCGCGCCCGGTGCCCCGCCTCCTCGCCCAAACGATATTTCCGGAGCAAAAGCCGGATGACTGAGCGAGTTGTTCGCGTTGCAGTGGTAGGGGTCGGCGATTTCGGACGTAACCACGCCCGCGTCTATCGCCAGATCGAAGGCGTGGACCTCGTTGGGGTCGTGGACTCCGATTCCGAACGCGCTCGGCGCGTCGCCGATCAATTTGGTACCAGCCTCTGCGATCTTGAATCTTTGAGCGGCTGCGTGGACGCCGTCAGCGTCGCAGTGCCCACCAACGAGCACGCGCGCATCGGTTGTCGCCTGCTGGCGCAGGGGATTGATGTGTTGATGGAGAAGCCCATTGCGGCTACGGTTTCCGAGGCCGATCTGCTCGTCGACGCCTCACGGCAGTACGCCCGCGTATTGCAGATCGGCCACCTGGAGCGATTTAATCCCGCTTTTGTGGCGGTCTTGCCGATAATCAAGGAGCCGCTATACTTCGAAGTACATCGTCTGGGGGTGTTCAGCCCGCGCAGCCTCGACATCGATGTGGTGTATGACGTCATGATCCACGATCTGGATATCCTCCTCGCTCTCGCCGATTCGCCGGTGACGTCGATTCATGCCCTCGGGATTCCGGTCATCACCGATAAAGTTGATATCGCCCATGCGCGTCTCGAGTTCGCTTCCGGCGCCGTGGCCAATTTAACAGCCAGCCGCGTTTCCACCGAGCGCGTGCGCAAACTCCGTTTCTTTCAGGAGCACGAATATATTTCGTTGGATTATGCCCGGCAGGATGCGCTGCGCATTCGCGTCCGGCAGCCTGCTCCTGAGCCGCAATTCGATTTTGTGCCGATCCCGACGCGCCCGGAGGAGCCCCTGGCCGCGGAGCTGCGCGCGTTTGTTGACGCAGTACGCCATCGCACCGCCCCTCTTGTCGATGCGCACGCTGGCCGCCGCGCGTTGGAACTGGCCGACAGGGTTATGGCGGGCATCCTGGAGCACAATCAGCGCGTCCAATTGGGTGCCTTTGCACCCCCTCGAGCAAATTGATGATTTCAAGGAGTCTAGTTCCGCGTGACGTGCGCCCCGCAACCGAGAAAGCGGATGCGGCCCCTCCGCGCCGCCTGACGACTCTGCTCGATGAACGCACGGTCGTAGCCGCGAATCTGCCGCGCTCGGAACTGCAAACGCACAGCTCCATTCCTGCGCACCTGCCACTGGACGTGCTCGCCTCGCGCGTCCTCGTTCCCCGAGATACTCCGGCGATGCCACTCGATCCTGCGATGGTCCATCCCGAATACGCGCCAGTTACCGTGCTCGATTACAGAGTCACCGTGCCTCCGGCGTTGCCCGTGGTCGAACTCGAACCAAAAGGGCTCGTCTCCCCCTTCGAACTGCCGGAAGTTCTCAAACCCGACGTTCTCACCACGGGTGACGTCAATCTCATGGTGGCACCCGTGGAAACTCCACCGCGAGATTGGAACTGGATCGCCCGCTCCGGCTCGATCGCTTTTCACATCCTGTTCATCAGTTTTCTTCTGCTGCAGACCAAGCTCTTTCCCTATCATCCGCCTACACAATCGCAAATCGATCTGGCGCGGCAGCAACTCAATTTCATCTATATGCCTCCGGACGTGCGCGGTTTGCCGCCGACGCCACCGCCGCCGCGCAGCCCGCAAATGCGCATCGATCCACGTATCTTGCGCCAGATGGCGCCGCCGGTTGTTCCTCAACCGGTGCCTGCGCCAAAGGAGCCGGACCGCGTGCTACGCGATACGCCCGCCGAGCCGGCGCCAGAGCTCCCCGTAGCGCCCAAGCCGCAACCGCAGACGCCGCCGTATTCTCGTGTCGATGCGCCGAAGCCCCAGCCTCAACCCCAGGCCCCCAATCGCCTCATTCTTCCGCAAGTCAGTTCGCCCGGGCGCACGCTTGAACAGTCGGCGCAGCAGTCGCGCCAAAGCTCCAACAATGGGATGGAAGCGTTCGGCGGACGCATACCCGGCGGCGGTCCACTGGGCTATGGGGGCGGCGGCGGAGGAGGGGGCGAGGGTTACGGCGCCGTGCAGTTGCTCACGCCGACCGAAGGAGTCGACTTCAACGATTATCTGGCGCGCGTGGTTGCTAGCGTCAAACGCAACTGGTATTCCGTGATGCCAGAATCGGTGTACCTGGGTGAGAAGGGCCGCGTGGTCCTGCAATTCCGAATTATGACCAACGGCGCCGTCCCGGACGCCGAGCCGCAGTTGATGTCCTCTTCAGGGAAGGAACCGCTCGATCGCGCCGCATACTCCGCGATCCGCGCTTCTTCTCCCTTTGAACCTCTGCCTGCGGCCTTCAGCGGACCCTTTATCGAGTTGCGCTTCATCTTTTTGTACAATTTGCCTGTGAGTGCCGCGCAATGAAGCCACGCGAAGCTCAGGCCCTGGGCTCGTTTTTTCTCGCTGCGCTGTTTTGCTTTATCTGCTAATTCGTTACTGGGAGCCGATTGGATCAGTTTGCTAATTCCCGCGCATTCCTCGGCGATATCAATTCAGCTATCCACGCTGCCCCTCGTGGCCATCCTCGGGCCCACGGCTTCGGGGAAATCGGCGCTGGCGGTCGCCCTGGCTGGAAGATTGGGCGGAGAGGTTATCGCCTGCGATTCCACGCAGGTGTATCGAGGTTGTGATATCGGTACGGCGAAGCCGTCGGCGGACGAACGCCGCCATATTGCTCACCACATGATCGATCTGGTCCCACCCACGGAAGTCTTTAGTGCCGGTGAGTATCGCAAGCTTGCCCTCGAAGTGCTCGCGGATTTGCGTCAACGCAATCGTCTACCGATTTTCACCGTCGGAACCGGGTTGTATTTTCGCGCGCTCATGGAGGGTCTGACCGATGCGCCCTCGCGCTCGGACCGGTTGCGTGCGAGGCTCAATGCAACCGGCGCAAAGCGCGGCGGCATACACTTGCACAAGATACTTTGTCGCCTCGATCCCGCCGCTGCCAAACGCATCTCGCCAAATGATCGCCAGAAGCTCGTGCGTGCGGTGGAGGTGTGTCTGCTGGCGGGGCAACCCCTGAGTGAGTTGCATCGAGCTGGCCGCCGGGCCTTGCAAGGCTACGCCGCTTTGAAGATCGGTCTCCACCCTCCTCGCCAAGCGCTTTATGAGCGCATCGAGAGACGCGTCCAACTTATGCTCGATCATGGCTGGAGCGAGGAAGTGGCGGCTCTCGTCGCCGAGGGTGCGCCGAAGGCCGCGAAGCTCTTCGAATTTATCGGCTATCGCGAGCTTCTGGCCCAATCTAAGACCGGCCAGCCCGTTTCGAATACGGTGGGGGCCATCGCCCAGGCCACTCGTCGCTACGCCAAACGTCAACTCACCTGGTTTCGTCGGGAATCGGGCGTTCAGTGGTTCGCGGGTTTTGGTGACGCACCGGAGACTCTTGCAGCAGCGCTCGGTTTCCTAGCGCCTTTGCTGAGGCAATCTCAGGATAGCGCCGGGCATCGGGGCCCTCGCGACGCGGTATAATTAGGCAATGGGCACTTACGACACGAGCTCGATGCATGCTCCCCTATCGGACTCTTTAGGATCCAATCCGCGCATATCGTTTTTGTGTGCATGAAGACTCCAACGAACACAGACGTTCGGGAACGGGCTCTTTTGGTCGGACTAGGTCTGAAACGCGCGCCTCACCTCCCCGGCCATCCCTCTGACGAGACTGCCCGCGAGTCGCTGCAGGAACTCGCGGAATTGGCGCGAAGCGCCGGCGCCGTTGTGGCTGGAAGCATTCTTCAGATGCGTGAGGCCATTGATCCCGCAAGCGTAGTCGGACACGGCAAACTTGAGGAGATCCGGGCCGAAGCTCAAGCCCGGCGAGCACCGCTGATTATCTTCGATCGTGAGCTCACTCCCGGGCAGCAGCGTAATTTGGAGAGGGGCGTGGAGCGCCGCGTGATCGATCGCACGCAACTGATCTTGGATATTTTTGCTCGTCAGGCGCGCAGCCGCGAAGGCCAGTTGCAGGTGGAATTGGCCCAGCTGAACTATCTGCTGCCGAGATTAGCGGGGGCTGATCCCGAACTTTCCCGCCTGGGCGGCGGCATCGGCACCAGGGGTCCCGGCGAGCAAAAACTCGAAACTGACCGGCGCCGCATTCGTGACCGGGTGCGGCGCATCGGCGCCGCAATTGAAACGCTGCGGCGGCAGCGCGCTCTGCGCCGCAGTGCGCGCCAGTCTGTCCCGCTTGGCACCGTTGCCCTGGTCGGTTACACCAACGCCGGGAAATCGACGCTTTTTAACGTCCTCAGCCGCGCCGATGTGCTGGTTTCCTCGAAAATGTTTGCCACGCTCGATCCCACAGTCCGCGCAGTTCGTCTTCCCTCGCATCGCCGGGTTTTAGTTTCCGATACGGTTGGCTTCATTCGCGACCTCCCTAAGGGTTTGCTGGCGGCATTCCGCGCTACGCTGGAGGAAGTGCAACAGGCAGCCTTGATTCTCCAAGTCACGGACATATCGAACCCGCATCACGCTGAACAGGATGCCGAGGTAGACAAGGTTCTGGCCCAACTTGGGGTGAGCGATCGCACGCGCCTGCACGTCTTCAACAAGATCGATCGTTTGGATCCCGAGACGCGAAAGGCCATGTCCACCAGCAACGGGAATGTCTTTGTTTCCGCGCTCGAGGGAACGGGCCTCGACGAGCTGTTTTGCCGCATCGATGAAATGATTACCGTTGATCCCATGAGGCGGCTGCGCTTTTCAGTCCCTCTAAGCGAAGGCCGGAAATTGGCGCTGGTGCACGGCCTGGGGCGAGTGCTACATAGCGAGCTTCGCGACTCGAAGATGGTCATTGATGCCGAGCTCCCCGAGTCACTTGTGCGCCGCCTGCGCCTGACGCCGATGGAAGGGTCGTAAATGGGCAGCGTCTTGGCTTTGTTTCTATTCCATTAAAGCCTAAGCGATTACTTCAGTGCGTTGCTGTACTTCTGTGCAAATCGGCTCCGGCCGTTTTGCGGGCAATTTTCCATTGAAGAACACCGCTGCAGCCTGCTTCCCCACATTCAACTTCCATGTTATCTAGCACTTAGATGGGAATTGGGTTGCGTGGGCGGTCCCGTCAACGTATGGCCTCCCGCGCCATTAACTTGACAGTAAAGTACGATTTCCACACGAAAATCCACAGGTTTCGGCCAATTTTGTAGAACGCGGCATGTTAACAGGTCCGTAATAGTGCGATTTTGCAAGCTTTCAAGCTGGTTATCGCCTCTCACGAGGCTATTAACACTTTGAGTACAATTCGGGTATCCCCAAAATCCATCCCGATCGGACTTGGTTGAGCACAAGCCCCACAGCGAGCCTCCCGCAATGGTCGGCGTCGCTTGGTGCTGTTCTAGAGCACTACCGGTCGCTTGGGATCGTTGACTGCCGGAGCGATGGCAGACTATAGTGAAGTAGCATTCAGACTAGGTTGACGCATCTACGGATGTGCTTGGCCTGGGTGCTCCATGAACCTTCCAAATAGCTTAACTATTCTACGTATCTTTTTCACACCGCTTTTGGTCGTAGTGCTGCTTACGCGCCAGCCAAACATAGTCTTCCTGAGCGTGCCCATGAATTTCGCCGTCTGGGGCGTCTTGATTTTATTACTCGCGGCGGCCACCGATTGGGCCGATGGATTCTACGCGCGCCGCCGGGAACAGGTCACCACCTTGGGCATTCTGCTCGATCCTATTGCCGACAAGCTCTTGATTTCCGCAGCGTTTATTTCGCTTGTGCAGATGCAGCTCGTCCCCGGCTGGATGGTGGTCATCATCATAGGCCGCGAAATCACCGTCCTCGGACTTCGCAATATCGCCTCCGCGGAGGGTTTCACGATTCCAGCCTCCGCGCTGGGTAAGACAAAAATGGTGCTGCAAGTGATCGCAGTTTGTGCGGTGATCCTGGGAGCGAAACATAGCGAGGTACGTCCCCTGGGCACCATTCTTGTCTGGCTGGTGGTGATGAGTGCGGTCGCCTCAGCGGTTCAATATTTTTCGAAGTTCTGGAGTCACGTGGACGACCGCGTAAAACAGAGGCGCCATCTGCGGCTGCTCGAACGCCGCAGAAAAGCACAGGATGCACCCACGCTCTGATCTCCCATTGTCAGACGAAGACCGGCACGCTCTCCTCGCACGGGCACGCCGGGCTATCTTAGAAACTGTCTCCTCCATGCGTTTTCCCGATCTGCCCCCTGCCGTAGGCCGCTTAGCTGACCCCGCGGGGGCGTTCGTGACCCTGCGCTCTAACGGGCGCTTGCGCGGATGCATGGGCTGTATCGATGCTGCCCATGCCCTGGCGGAGACGGTCGCGCAATGCGCAATCACAGCTGCTTTGCAGGATCCGCGGTTCAAGCCTCTCACCGTGGAAGAAATAGCCGGGCTGGAAATCGAAATTTCAGTCATTTCTGAACTGCAGCCGGCACGTCCGGAAGGGCTTGAGCTCGGAATCCACGGGATCGTGGTTAGTCGAGGGGCCAGCCGCGGTTTGCTTCTGCCGCAAGTGGCCCTTGAACACAATTGGTCCGCGACTCAATTTCTTGAGGCGGCCTGCCGGAAGGCCAGGTTAGAACCCAGCGCCTGGCGTGGTCCAGAAACGAAACTTTTTGCATTTACTGCGGAAGTGTTCTCTGAGATTAGCCTTGTTCCTCTAGGCCGACAGCTCGCTGGAGGGTGAATCCAACGCTCCGCGCGATGTTCGCGGGCCGTAGGATGTTGAGGCGCGAACCGGTAGCGCCAAGGGACCTACCCTCCGGGCCGGCCGGTTGGGTTTGCTCGATTATTCAAGCTCGACGTAATCACCGGGGTACATTTCCTTCCTGCTCAACGTGATCAATACCGTCGCTGCATTCTTGCTCACTCGCAGCACCACTCCTTCGCCCAAGATCTCACGCGGCAATTCCTCCGCGGTGTAAGGCCGAGGCGTGGAGCCTAAGCCGAAGATCTCATACGCGACGCGCGGCGTCTGGTATGCGTTTTCGCTGCTGTTGCCCTGATAGCGGAAGACCCGGAAGTAGTCGCCGACCTTGACGCCTTGGGCGCTGCCCAAGTTGAGGTATACGACCGTCCCATTTGCCGCCAGCTGGCCAAAGTGCTTGGTCGTGACGACCAGCGCTTTGGCTTTCCCGCTCGGAGGCGCAAAGATATCGAAGCCCTCTTCGGACTTGATCACAGGGGCCGGTCGAGGCGTGAAGGGCTGCACCAAATCTGCGCGTTGCACATAACCACAGGAGAGAACGACTTCGGCGGTGGAGGTGTTGGGCTGCACGTTAACGACCCGAACCCGCGCTTCGTCCTCATATGTCGTGCCCATCGCTTTGAGCAGTCTATTCTGATATTGGAACCACTCACCTTGGACATAGTCGATCGGCGTAGCGCGTATCACTTCGAATTCGTCGCCCACCTTCACACCCTGCGACGAACCCTTATTTAGGAAGACGAGCTTACCGTCGCTGTAGGTGAGGCGGTAATAGGACTCTTCCCCGGAGATCACATACGTATCTGTAGGAACAGGATCTGGAGTGACGATTCCGCTGCAATATACTTGGCTTTCCAGCACTACCCGAGGTGTTGCTTGGGCATGTAACACAGAAGCCATAACCCCTAAGAAAATAAGAACAAGGCAAAATTTCCGCATCATCGTCGTTCTCCTCTTTGAGTCGTCCGAGGCTTCCGGTTGCCGAGCATCGAATCGAAAATAGCAGGGGTACTAGGACCGGTCAAGCTGGTCCCGCCTCTTGCTTTACACTTTCGATACCACATGATAGAAGCGCCCAGCGTCGGCGCACACAGATGCAGCCGGTACGCTAACAGAGTTGCCCGGAGGCCGACATCGCACGCGCTGCCGACGCTAACGTCCCTGCTTCGCGTCGGCCTGGCCCCCTTAAGCGGGCCTTCCCGCGACCAGGTGTCTTCGGAAACGACCGTGTCTGTGCCGTCGTGGCAGCCCGAAGCGCCTCAGACGCAATCGGCCAGGTGAAGGCTGCCAGATCGACCTCTGGAAGAGCGCATGTTGTCGAATTGCGTCTGGATTTCCTGTCAAGTCAGGCGGAAATTGCCCGTTTGCTCGGCTGGCTCGCCCGCGAAGAAACAATACCAACCTTCATTGCCACGTGTCGGCGCCGCCGGGCCGGCGGACACTTCAAAGGCAGTGGGGCCGATCAAATGGCCATCCTCGAGCAAGCCGTGGTGGCGGGCTGCCGTTGGTGCGACGTCGAAATCGAAACTGCGGAGCAGCTTAGCGCCGTTCAAGTGAAGGACGCACTGGCTCCGGCACGGCTGCTGTTCTCGGCACATGATTTTAGGCGTTTGCCGCAAAACCTGCCGGTGATACTGAGACGTCTCGAAGCGTTTCGCGGAAGCGCCATAAAAATAGCCGCGGCGTGTCGCTCGCTGACTGAGGCGAGGCGGCTGTTGGAACTCGCCCGCGCTCGTCCGGAGGTGGTGGTCATCCCGATGGGCGAAGACATGCTTGCGGCACGTGTCCTGGCCCTCCGCCAGGGCAGCGCGCTCGCTTACGCGCCCGTCGCCCAAAGCACCGCGCCTGGCCAAATTCCTTTCCATGAAATGGAGAGGGTCTATCGCCTCAGGCGTCGTTTTGGCAAATCGAAAGCTGGGATTAATCCGCAGACCAAGGTTTACGGGGTCATCGGCGACCCCGTTGCCCACTCTCTCTCGCCTCTGATGCACAATGCCGGATTTGCGGCCCGCAACAAGAACGGCGTCTACGTCCCTTTTCACGTACGCGACCTCCCTGATTTTATCAGGGCCATCGGGCCGTTCCAGATCGCGGGGTTCAGTGTGACCCTCCCACACAAAGAACGCATTCTGCGGCATCTCGATGATTGCGAGCCTCTCGCGTCGGAAATCGGTGCGGTGAATACAGTCGTCGTGCGCAGAGGTAAACTGTACGGTTACAATACCGATTTCACCGGTGTCCTGCGGGCGATTGAGCGACGCTTGCCTCTCCCCTCGAGCTCTGTATTGCTAGTGGGCGCAGGAGGAGCGGCACGTGCCGCCGCTTTTGCGCTGGCGCACGCGGGCGCCTCGGTGAGCATCTGGGCCCGCCGTCCGCAACGGGCACGCGCTTTGGCACGGGCCGTTGGCGGCGAGGCGATCGAACGGCGGGTAATCGCACGTCGATCCTTCGATGCGATCGTGAACTGCACCCCGGTCGGGTTGCATCCCGGTGGCGGCTCGCCGCTCGAGACCCGCGAGCTGAATTGCCGCCTGGTGATGGACCTGATCTATCGTCCGCTCAAGACGGAATTGCTAAGCCGCGCGGAACGCAGAGGAATTGAAACCATCTCGGGAGTGGACATGTTCGTCGCTCAAGGCGTTGCGCAGTGGGAGTTATGGATGGGCGAGTCCGCCCCCGAGACCGTCATGCGCCGAGTCGTTCTGGCCGCGTTGCAAAAGGAAGAGACATCCCTCCGCCGATGATCGAGCCGGATTTTCAGACTTTTTGCCGCCTAGCCCGCCAAGGCAATCTGGTTCCCGTTTACGAGACCTTTACAGCCGACCTGCTGACCCCTGTAGGAGCTTACTTGCGCCTGGCAGGCCGGGCCCGCTACGCATGTCTGCTGGAAAGCGTGGAGGGTGGCGAGAAGATCGCTCGTTACACGTTCGTCGGCGCAAATCCCAGCGAAGTTTTCCGCTACGTCAACGGAGCCTGTGTGCTGGAATCGGAGAGCCGTGTCTCCTGGGTGCAGTCTAATCCTCTCGATTTCCTGCGCAATCGCATTCAGCGTTACCGCCCGGTGCGCGTGCCCGGCCTGCCACCTTTGGCGGCTGGGGCTATCGGCTACTTCGCTTACGATATCGTGCGTCTTTTCGAACGCATCCCAGACCGTTCGCAAAACGACATCGGCACTGACGACGCTGTCCTGATGTTTTATCTCGGCTTGGTCGTGTTCGATCATGTCCGCCATCGTGTCTGGGTCGTGCGCAACGTCTTCACCGAGGGTCCCGGCAGCCTCCGCTCGAAATATCGTGCCACTGTTCGCGAGATTTCCGAGACGCGCCGCTTGTTCGAGCTGCCCCTCGATGACAACCGGCGCAAGCCGCACCGCCGCGCCGCGCCGCTACGTGTAGAATCCAATTTCACGCGCTCGCGATACCTCGCCGCCGTTCGCAAATCTAAGGAATATGTCCGCGCCGGAGATGTCTTCCAGGTGGTCATCAGCCAGCGATTCTCCGCGCGCACAGACGCCGATCCCTTCGACATTTATCGTGCTCTTCGCGTCCTCAATCCTTCGCCCTATATGTATTTTCTGAAACTCGGGGACACGGCTATCGTTGGCAGCTCGCCCGAACTTCTGCTCAAGGTACAGGGTCGCGACGCCTACTACCGGCCCATCGCCGGCACGCGCCCGCGCGGGAAGGACGAGAACGAAGACCACCGGTTAGCCACGGAACTCGCCGCCGATCCCAAAGAACGCGCCGAACACATCATGCTCGTGGATCTGGGCCGCAACGACCTCGGCCGCGTCTCGGAATACGGTTCGGTTCGCGTAGAACGGCTCGAATTCGTTGAGTACTATTCCCACGTTATGCATTTGGTCTCCACCCTCCGCAGCCGGCTGCGGCCCGACGTGGACTGTCTAGACGCGTTGGCAGCCTGCTTCCCGGCGGGAACCGTCTCCGGCGCGCCCAAAGTTCGCGCCATGGAAATCATCGATGAACTCGAACCCACACGCCGCGGCATCTATGCCGGTGCCATCCTGTATCTCGATTTCTCCGGCAATCTCGACTCCTGCATCGCCATCCGTACCATGGTGGTGAAAAAGGGGTTGGCTTGCGTGCAAGCCGGCGCCGGCCTCGTTGCCGATTCGATTCCTGAGCGCGAATATCAGGAAACGGTCAATAAGGCGCGCGCTTTGATCGCCGCACTGGAAGTGGCACATAGCGGCGGTGACGGCATGTCGCCTCCCCTGAGGGCCGCCGGCCAGTCGCTCCGCCTCCGCCGCAGGCGAAGCGCCCGCGCCAAGTAGCTCACGCTGACCCTGCACTGTCGTCGCGAGGCCCGACTCGTAGTAGGCAAACTCAGAGCTTGGCATACGGAGTCGGCCGAGGGATCTGCTTTTGCTTTTCCGTGGAATGCCCTAAGCTAATTTATTAGCGCGTCTTTCCGAAGAGCCCGTGGACGGCGAGGACTCCGCTTTTGGATAATCATGATCCTGCTGATCGACAACTACGATTCGTTTACCTATAACCTGGCGCAATTCCTCGGCCAGCTGGGCGAAAAGCTGGAAGTCCGCCGCAACGACCAGATCACTCTCGATCAGATCGCCGCGAAAAAGCCGCAGCGCATCGTGATCTCTCCCGGCCCCGGTGAGCCGCAAAATGCCGGCATTTGCGTTGACGTTATCCGCCAATTCACGGGCAAACTACCAATCCTGGGAGTTTGTCTTGGCCATCAGGCCATTGGTTACGCATTCGGTGGCAAAGTAGTGCGCGCCCCGGCCCTGATGCACGGCAAGACCAGCCGTATCCATCACGATAGCAAGACCATTTTTCGCAAACTTCCACAGGACTTCGTGGCCACACGCTACCATTCCCTCATCGTCCAAAAAAAGGCCCTGCCCCGCGAACTGGAAATCTCCGCCGAGACCGATGGCCTCATCATGGGCCTGCGCCACCGCAAGCTGCCCCTCGAAGGCGTGCAGTTCCATCCCGAATCCGTGCTCACCGAGGTGGGCATGCACATGCTGCGCAACTTCCTCGCACTTTAGCTTCGGCGCCGCATGTCATTCTGACAGGCTGTGACTTTTTTGATTTTTCGCGAAAACCGTCGCTGAAAACATTGAGGTTAGATGCGAAAAATGCGCGAATTTTGAATAAAGTTACAGCCTCTGAGCGGAGCGAAGAATCTCTCTCATCTTTTTTGGGTAGAACCTGTGAGGAAGCTAAGAGTGCGAAAATTCGATCAGCGCTTCTAGCTTAGCCCGCGCCAATCCCGCATCGATCGCTTTTGCCGCTAGGAGAGTGCCTTTACGGAAATGCGCCGCCCGGCCGACGGCCACCAGCGCCGCGGCTGCATTGATGCACACAAAATCCCGCCGCGGCCCGCGTTCGCCATCGAGAATGCTGCGGATGATCTTCGCATTCGTGGCCGCATCGCCGCCCGCCAAAGTTTCGCGGCGCGCGGGCACCACCCCGAAATCCGTCGGCTTCACACGATATCTCTGCACGGAATGTGGGCGCACCTCCGCAACTTCTGTCTCGTCGCTCAGCGAAATTTCGTCAATTCCGTCGACCCCGTGCACCACGAACGCGTGCTGCGTCTCGAGTTCCGCCAGCGCGTGCCCCAGTTTTTCCACCAGCGCTGCCGCCGGGACGCCGATCACCTGCGCCGTCGCCCCTGCCGGATTGGTAAGTGGCCCCAGCAGATTGAAAACGGTGCGCCCTCCCGCCTCGCGACGCGCCGCGGCGGCATGCCGCATGGCCGTGTGCATGCTCGGTGCGAAGAGAAAGCCGATACCGATCTGATCGATGGCCGCGAGTGCCCGCTGCGGCGCGATATTGATCCTCACCCCCAGGGCCTCGAGCACGTCGGCCGACCCGCAGCGCGAGCTAAAAGACCGGTTGCCATGCTTGGCCACGCGCACGCCCGCGCCGGCCACCACCAGCGCCGCTGCCGTCGACACATTGAATGTGCCGCCACCGTCGCCTCCTGTTCCGCATGTGTCCACAAGCGGCCAGATTTTCGCCTCATTGCTTCCAAGACTCGCTCGCCGCCTCATGGCTCGCGCGAATCCCACCAGTTCCTCCACCGCTTCGCCTTTCGCGCGCAGTGAAACTAGTAGGCCAACGATCTGCTCTTGCGCCAGGCGGCCTTCGAGCAGTTCGCCCATAACCTCTTCCGCCTCTTGCGCGGAAAGATTGCTTCCGGCTTCAACTTTGCGCAGCGACTCTGCAATCATTTTCAGTCGCTCGTATCCATCACGGTCCCGAGGGCGGGTTGGTGGGTCGCGTTCTTAACCCTGACATACGCCGATTCTCCCCGTCAGGGCTCTTAACCCCTGACTTTCACAAGTCCTGCGCGGCCTTGCTCGCGCCGCCGCCTTCAGAGTAAACTTGCCGACTTTGAGCAAACTCAAATTTTAGCATCGAGCGAGACGCGTCGGCTCCGAAGAGAAGGAAACCGCACCCGGCCGGCAGTCGAAGAATCAACGGCCCACGGATGACTCATGAAAATCCACGAGTATCAAGCTAAGGAAATTTTCCGTCGGTTCGGCGTTCCCACGCCGCGCGGCGAAATGGTGACCACCGCCGAGGACGCGCGCAAAGTGGCGCAGAAGCTCGGCGTGCCTGTCGTGGTGGTGAAAGCGCAAATCCACGCCGGGGGGCGAGGCAAAGGTGGCGGCGTGAAGCTGGCGCGTTCCGCTGACGAAGCCGCGAAGCTCGCCTCCAAAATTCTAGGCATGAACCTGATCACGCCGCAGACCTGCCCCGGCGGCCGCATCGTGCGCCGCCTGCTGGTCGAAGAGGGACTCGACATCAAGCACGAGCTGTACCTCAGCGTCCTTGTGGATCGTGCCGTCGAAGCTCCGGTCGTCCTGGGCAGCGCCGCCGGCGGCATGGAAATCGAAGAAGTCGCCAGGGAGAATCCCGCGGCCATTCTGAGCGAAACGATCGGCCCGGCCGTCGGTCTTCAACCATACATCGCCCGCAAACTCGCTTTCAGCCTCGGCCTGACCGCCGAACTGGCGCAGGCCGCCGTGCCTTTTCTACAATCTCTCTATCGTGCCTTCATCGAAACAGACGCCTCGCTCGCGGAAATCAATCCACTCGTGGTTACCGACGATGGCCGGCTGATCGCGCTCGACGCCAAGATGAATTTCGACGATAACGCACTCTATCGCCACAACGAAGAAGACCCGCTCGAAGTGGAAGCCTCGAATTACAAGCTTAACTACATCAAGCTTGACGGTACCGTCGGTTGCATGGTCAATGGCGCGGGCCTCGCCATGGCCACCATGGACATCATCAAGCTCGCCGGCGGCGCTCCGGCGAACTTTCTCGACGTGGGCGGCGGCGCTTCCGCCGACCAGGTGAAAAACGCCTTCAAAATCCTGACGAGCGACAAGGAAGTCCGCAGCGTTTTCATCAACATTTTCGGAGGCATCCTGCGCTGTGATGTGCTGGCAACGGGCGTGGTCGCCGCGGCGCGCGAGTTGCAATTGAAGCTGCCTGTGGTCGTGCGTATGGAAGGCACCAACGTCGAGCAGGGCCGCCAGATTCTGCGCGACTCCGGGCTCAACTTCACCATCGGCGAAAACATGAAAGATGGCGCGGAGAAAGCCGTGCGCCTCGCCGGAGGTGCGCGGTGAGCGTTCTGGTAAACGAGATGACCCGAGTCATCGTGCAGGGTGTCACCGGCCGCGAAGGCGGCTTCCACGCAAGCCAGATGATCGCATACGGCACCAAAGTGGTTGCCGGAGTCACCCCGGGCAAGGGCGGCACGTTGCATAACGATGTGCCGGTTTTCAATACCGTCGCCGAAACCGTCCGCGCAACTCAAGCCAATGCCGCCGCGATTTTCGTGCCCCCGCCGTTTGCCGCCGACGCCATGCTTGAGGCCATTGACGCCGGTCTGCCGCTGGTCGTCTGCATCACCGAAGGCGTTCCCACACTCGATATGGTTCGCGTGGCCGCCGCGCTTCGTGGCAGCCGGACTCGGCTTATCGGGCCCAATTGCCCGGGCATCATCTCGCCGGGCAAATGCAAAATCGGCATCATGCCCGGACAGATTCACCGCGAAGGCCACGTCGGCGTCGTCAGCCGTAGCGGTACCCTGACCTACGAAGCCGTCGGTCAGCTCACGCATCTGGGCATCGGCCAATCCACGTGCATCGGCATTGGCGGCGACCCCATCATCGGCACTTCATTCCTCGATGCCATGCGACTCTTCAACGATGATCCCGATACGCACGCCATCGTCATGATCGGCGAGATCGGAGGCAATGCCGAGCAGCAGGCCGCGGAATTCATTCGCGGCCATGTGCGCAAGCCGGTGGTCGGCTTCATCGCCGGGCAGACTGCACCGCCCGGCCGGCGCATGGGTCATGCCGGCGCCATCATCAGTGGGGGCAGCGGCACGGCAAAAGAAAAATACGAAGTCATGGCCGCCGCGGGAATCCATTGCGTGCAGAGTCCAGCCGATATCGGCCAGACTCTGGCCGCCGCGCTCAGCAAATCGGTGGCCCGCTGACCGTCACGGCTCGCGACCGCTGCTCTCTTGTCCCGAGCCACTGGCGCGAGCGATCAGGGCGGCATATAGGCTGAGGCAAGTAGTGCGAGTAGCCGTCATCTGAGCGAGCGCTCCCATTATGCCCTACCCCACGCAAGGGGGTGCGAGCGAGGGATCTGCTTTTGGCTATCTTTTGTAGCCTAGGGCGCCCCGCGTTAACCGGGGTCCCCTGCGTGCGCCGCGTTTTTGCGCGCGTTGGTGTGGTGCGCGGCCCTGGGGGTTTTGCGATGTAAGTTGCGGCTCTTTGTGGTGAGCAATTCGGCGCGAAGATATTGAAATTTGTCATTCTGAGCGAACCGAAGAATCTCTCATAAGCAGTGCCGAATTCGCCGCAAATTTAGCATTAGGAGAATCCCTTGTCTCCCGAAACCACGTTCGAACGCACGCTCGCCATCATCAAGCCCGACGCCATGAGTCGCGGCCTCGCCGGCGACATTCTCTCCCGCATTCATCGCGGCGGCTTCTCCATCGTTGCCATCAAATCCCTGCGGCTCACGCCATTGCAGGCCGAGGGCTTTTACGCCGTGCATCGCGGGAAAGGATTTTTCGGCCAGCTCACTTCGTTTATGAGCTCCGGCAAAATCATCGTCATGGTCCTCGAGGCGCCCGGAGCCATCGCCCGCTGGCGCGACACCATGGGCGCCACCGATCCCGCCAAGGCGGTGCCGGGCTCCATCCGCCGCGACCTCGGCACCAGCATCCAGAATAATTGCACCCACGGCTCCGACGCCGCCGAAACCGCCGCCTTCGAAATCTCTTACCTCTTCGCCTCCCACGAACTGCTGTAACGATCAGCTTCACAATCAGGGCTTCGGTTCTTGACAGCGCGCCGGGTCGGGTATATCTACCTGCACGGTCGGGTAGTGGGTTAGTTAGCTCTGGCGTCCCGAAGGGACGCTACAGCTTAGCGCAGCGCGGAACCGGGGTCCCCGGCGTGCGCCGCCTTTGTGCATGGTGGGGTGGTGGAAGCGCTGGGAAATTCGTGCCTAGGGACCAGAAAACCCCGGTAGCGGACACATCGGGCCCGGCCACACAACATTGAGCCACTACCGCTCGGTTGTAACCACCAAAAATGAAAACTTCACGAAATTAAACCAAAATTTAGAACCAGGAGGTCCTTGTGGAACACGTCATTTCCAGTCTGTTGGGACGTTACGAGAGCGGCGCGCTTACCCGCCGCGAATTGATTCAGGGCTTGGCAATGCTGACCGTGGCACGCGAAACGCTATCGGCCGCGGATACTGGCTTTGCGGCCTCCACGATTAATCACGTTTCCATTCAAGTCAGCGATCTAAAGCGCTCCACAGAGTTTTACATGCGGGCCTTTGCCCTGCCGAAGCGAGTAGCGGCCAACCCCAGCGCTATACGTTTGGGGGTTGGCCCGAGTCATCTCACCCTTCGACAGGATAAGGATTCCGGGCTCGTAGATCACTTTTGCCTGGGGGTAGATAAATTCAACCGAGAATCGGTCATTCGAGATCTGAAGGCGCGCGGAGTCACTCCAGAGGCGGACGAAAAGGGCTTCGCGGGCTTTCACGTCAAGGATCCGGATGGATTCAGCGTTCAGCTGGGTGATTCGTCTGAATTTTAGCGATTCAGCCGTGGCGCACGCTCGGGTTGGCCATCGGATCCGACTCGCCGCCTTCGGAGACTGTCTTCAGGCGGCCCAGATAGTGACTCCATCCGGAATCGTGTCGTTCGTGGGCTTCTGGAGGCAGCTCACAATGGGTCAGCCGAAGCCGCGTGCCTTTACCTTCTGGCTTCAGATCAATTTCCACCCGACTCGATCCTTCCGCCACGCTATAGCCGCCCCCTTCGAAGCCCCAGGTGAACACCACGCGCGAGTCAGCTACGATCTCGACATATTCGCTCCGAATTATGTCTCGGCCATTTGGATCTAGCTAAGCGATAAATTCCGCCGGGTTTCGGGTCGATTTCGGCGCGAATTCTCATCCAGCGAAGCATCTTTAGGGGATCGGTAAGAAACATGAAGACTACCGAAGGTGGCGCCTCAATGTAGATTTCCTTGACGATGGGATCAGAGGCCAAGGGTTTCCGTCATCTCCCCCTCTGGCGCCGACTTCAGCTTGGCCAGCTTCTCATCCCAGAATGTTTCGAGAAAACTCCGCAATTGTGCAAAGCCCTCTGGACAGATGCGATAAAGCCGCCGCGTGCCATCCCTCCGTTCTGTCAGCAATCCGGCCTTGATGAGCACTCGCAAATGTTGAGAGATAGCGGGCCGCGTAGTTCGAAAATGCCGGGAAATCTCTCCCGCGCGCAATTCCCTTGAGCGAACCAACTTGAGGATGGCGACGCGGCGCGGCTCCGCGAGGGCTCTCAAAATAGCCTGCATTTGCTCCAAGCCGTCCTCTTGCGCAGAGAAAGCTTCCCTTCTGCCTTAATCACCAACCTGCCCGGCAGTCTTCGTTCCGCGCACGGTCTTGTTCAATCTCTTGCGTTGTTCCGTTGAGATGCGCATCGTACGCGGTGAACCGTCCTCCGGCTCTACGTGCGATGGTTGCAGGTGCGCCTGAGAATTCGGCGTGCTGCGTGTCGTCTACATAGGCTTCGAATACTTCATGAGGGGTTGCATTCAGAAACACTTCGTGGGTGATCGACTTCGTTTCCATTTCCCGGTGCTCCTCCGTTTAGATTTTGAGCCCTGCCGCGGCGCGTTAAGTTAGTATACGCTTTCGTTAGTGCAAACTTAAATGTGGCTACCGACACTCAAATGGATCCGTATGGTCATCTCGAGCGAGGAACCGGAGGAGGGATCTCTTGGCTTTTCAGGCCGCGGTTATTTACTCGTGCAGTACAATATTACAATAGAATATGCTCGAAATTTGCCCGTCGAACCGAGCACACAATTTCGAATTGGCGCCGGACTGTCTTTTCCACGAGCGTGCTGGTCTCCTCTTCTTATGCCAAGTGGCGTCCGAGACAATTCAGAATGATATCTTTGCACGGCTCTAAAGCGGAACTCCTTGGGAATGATATGGTTATGAAAAAAAGGCGCCTCTCAAGCAACGCTTTAACGGCACGATCTTTTTCGGCGCATGAAGGGGACTTGCGCATGCTCGAAGATCAGTAGCCGCAGAATGAACAGGTACAGAAAAGTGAGTGGGGGAGGAACGAACTTAACTGCCTTAGGTGGGGTCGGCGGCGGCTTGGAATACGATGGATCCGGCGCGTGAACTCGGGAAGTGGCTGGTGCTCGGCGGCCTGATTTTAGCGGCCATCGGCGGCTTGTTTTTAGTCAGTGGGCGCCTACCCTTCCGGCTCGGCCGGCTGCCCGGCGACATCGCCATCGAAGGCAAGCGCGGCTCGTTCTATTTTCCGGTAGTCACGTGCATCTTGTTGAGTGTGGTGCTGACGCTCGTGATGTGGCTGGTATCGTTATTCCGGAAATAGACCTGAGAAGTGATCGTGCAAATCAATCAGGCCCACGCGACTCGTCGCAAATAATTAGCACCCATGGCAAAACCCTTTCAGCTTCCGCTCATGCCGCGTCGCGCGGTCTGGTCGGTAAGCGATCTCACCGCGCGCATCCGCGATCTGCTCGCTGGCGAGTTCACCGACGTTTTCGTCGAGGGCGAGGTCTCCAACGCGCACGCAGCGCAATCCGGCCACCTCTACTTCACGCTCAAGGACAATCACGCGCAGGTGCGTTGCGTCTGTTTTCGCACGCAGCTGGCGCGCCTGAAATTTCGTCCCGAAGACGGCCTGCATGTGACCGTGCGCGGCTCCATCAGCGTCTACGAATCGCGCGGTCAATACCAATTTTATGTCGAACACGTGGAGCCGGTCGGCTTGGGCGCTCTGCAGCTCGCCTTCGAGCAACTGAAAAAGCGCCTCGACGCTGAGGGCCTGTTTGATCCCGGGCGGAAAAAACCGCTTCCCGTGCTGCCGCAGTGCGTGGGACTGATTACTTCGCCGCGCGGCGCCGCGGTACGCGATATCGTGCGCATCCTGCAGCGGCGCTTCCCGAACCTGCACATTGTCCTTTATCCCGTGCGCGTGCAGGGTGAAGGCGCGGCCAGCGAAGTCGTGCAGGCCATTCGCTACTTCGACCGCAAACAGCTCGCCGACGTTCTTATTCTCGCGCGCGGCGGCGGGTCGCTCGAGGATTTGTGGGTCTTCAACGAAGAGCTTGTGGCGCGGGCGATTGTGGCGTGCACGATTCCCATTATCGCCGGCATCGGCCACGAGACCGATTTCACCATCGCGGATTTCGCCGCCGATATGCGCGCGTCGACGCCTTCCGTTGCGGCCGAAATGGTCGTCCGCACGCGGCAGGAATTCGACGGCCAGCTCTGCGACCTGCGCGAGAAAATCGCGCAGCTGCTGCGCTATCGTATGCTTCAGGCCAGTCACAAACTCCGCGAACTCGATCTGCATCGCGCCGCCCGGCGCTTGGAGGATGCGCTGCGCCGCAGGCGCCAGCATACCGACGAGCTCTGCGCACGGCTTAGCGGCGCGCTTCGCGGCCGGTTGGAAGCGCTCGAGCGGCGTTTTGAAGCGGCGGTGTTGCGCCTCGCTACCGTCGATTTTCGGGCGCGTTTGAGAGCGGCGGCCGTGCGCCTTGACCAGCGCACCGCCGCGCTCGGCGTCCGCGTGAGCCGCACGCTCACGGAAAAAGGTCAGCGCCTCGAAAAATTGCTTGTGCAGCTCGAAGAGCGCAGCCCTCTGCGTGTGTTGGAGCGAGGTTACGCGATTTGCTATGACGCGGCCGGCCGCGTCGTGCACTCCGCGGATCAGGTGGCGTTCGGCGATCGCATTCGCGTACGACTCGCGCGCGGCCGCTTCAGCGCCGAAGTGAAAGAGAGAGAAGTCCCGGAGCGGGAAACAGGAGAGAGGTGAGGCGGAACCAACTGAGCGCGAGATCGCGAAAAAAACAACAGATTGAAGAGAGCGGCTATTCCTCCGACGAAGACGCTACCTTGAGCACCGCTAAGAACGCTTCCTGCGGGATGTCCACGCGGCCCACGCGCTTCATTCGTCGCTTGCCCTCCTTTTGTTTCTCAAGCAGCTTGCGTTTGCGCGTGATGTCGCCGCCGTAGCATTTGGCGAGGACATTCTTCCGTATGGGACTGATCGTCTCGCGCGCAATCACGCGGCTGCCGATCGCGGCTTGCAGCGGATCTTCAAACATCTGCCGCGGAATCAGCTTGCGCAGCCGAGTCACCAGTTCGCGCCCGCGCTCGTAGGACAGCTCGCGGTGGCAGACCAGCGTCAGCGCATCCACGGCTTCGCCGCCTACCAGGACGTCGAGCTTGACGAGATCGCCTTCGCGGTAGCCGGCCAGATGGTAATCGAGCGAGGCGTATCCGCGGGAAATGCTTTTCAGCCGATCGTAGAAATCGAGCACGATTTCGTTGAGCGGCAATTCGTAGGTGAGCATGACGCGCGCCGGCGAGAGATACTCAAAACCTTTTTGCACGCCGCGTTTTTCTTCGCAGAGTTGCAGAATGGCTCCAACGGAATCGTCCCCGGTGATGATCATCGCAGTGATCACCGGCTCTTCGATCTTGGCGATTTGGCTTGGCGAAGGGAATTTGGTGGGATTGTCCACTTCCAGCACCTCGCCGCCGGTGGTGGTGATCCGATAGCGCACGCTGGGAGCGGTGGTGATGAGGTCAATGCCGAACTCGCGTTCCAGGCGCTCCTGCACGATCTCCATGTGCAACAGTCCGAGAAAGCCGCAACGGAAGCCGAATCCCAGCGCGGCGGAATTCTCCGGCTCGTAGAAGAACGCGGCGTCGTTGAGCTGCAGTTTCCCAAGCGCGTCGCGCAGTGCCTCGTAGTGGTGAGCTTGTACGGGATAAAGCCCGGCAAAGACCATCGGCTTGATGGCCTCGAAGCCGGGAAGAGCAGGCGCCGGACGCGCCGCTTCGATGAGGGTATCGCCGACGCGCGCGTCGGCCACGCGCTTGATATTGGCGATCACGAAGCCGACTTCTCCGGCGCTTAATTCTTCCAAGACCACCGGCTTGGGCGTGAGCGCGCCGAGGCTCTCTACTTCGTAGACCTCGTTATTGGAACAGAGGCGTATTTGCTGATGAGGACGCAAGCAGCCATCGACCACGCGAACCTGCACCACCGCGCCTCGATAGGCATCGAACCAAGAATCAAAGATGAGCGCGCGAAGCGGTGCCTCCGCCGCGCCAGCGGGTGGCGGCACGCTGGTTACCACGGCCGCGAGCACTTTCTCCACTCCCAGTCCGCTCTTTGCGCTGATGGCCAGAGCGTCCGCGGCGGGGAGGGCGAGGACGCTTTCCATCTGCGCTTTCACTTCATCCGGCCGCGCGGCCGGCAGATCGATTTTGTTGATTACGGGAATGATGGTCAGATTGTGCTGTGCGGCCAGAAACGTATTCGCCACCGTCTGAGCTTCCACGCCCTGACTTGCATCCACCACTAGTAATGCCCCTTCGCAAGCGGAGAGCGCCCGCGAAACCTCATACGAAAAGTCCACGTGGCCCGGAGTATCGATGAGGTTGAGCTGATACTCCTGGCCGTCGGAGGCGCGATAATGCAGGCGAATGCTCTTGGCTTTGATGGTGATGCCGCGCTCCTTTTCCAGATCCATGGAATCGAGCACCTGCGCGGTCATTTCGCGTTGGCTGAGCGCTCCGGTCAGTTCCAGCAGGCGATCGGCAAGCGTCGACTTGCCATGGTCGATGTGCGCGATGATGCAGAAGTTGCGGATGAAGCGGGAATCCATGAGGATATGTTTCTCTCGGCGCGAGCAATCGTGCCGCTCGCCACCACGAGGGAGCAAAGCGCCTGAGAGTACCTCAGTTTGCCACAATTGGATGCGAGCGGCCAGGAGAGCGCCCCGACTGCCCCAAGAGATCGGGCTTTTGCGGCGGATCAGTTGACGTTGCGGCACCTGCCGTGTGCCTGGACGTTTTCCGCAGAATCTCGAACGGTATATATTGTGTTTGGCTCCGTCCCCTCAATCGAGAGGACCGATCCCGGGAAATTTCCGAAGATAGCGATGAGCGTCGACGTCAGCAAACAACTGGACCGGGCCGCCCGGAGTCTCGAGAGGAACAGACTCGAAGACGCCGTGGAGGCCTACGAGGCGGTTCTGAGCGAAATGCCGGGCCACTCGGAGGCCTTGCAAGCGCTAGGGGATCTGTACACGCGGCTTAGCCAGCCCGATCGCGCCCTCAAGTATTACGGCATGCTCTTCGACCGCTTTTTCGAGATGCACGAGGAAAACAAGGCGCTAGCCATCTATACGCGGGCGCTGAAGGGTATCCAGCAGCCTCCGGCGCGGATGGCCCGATACGCTTTGCTGTTGCAGAAGCAAAGTCGGGCGGAGGAAGCTGTCGAGCAGTACTCGTTCGCCTCGGAATTATTTCTGGCACACGGAAATCGAGAGGCCGCGCTCGACTGTTTGGAGCGCGTAGCGCAGCTCGATCCGGATAATTCCGAACGCCAGTTAGCGATTGCGGAACTGGCCGAGCAGTTGGGCAAGAATGCACTTGCCGCGCGCGGATTACTCCGCGCAGGTCAACTCGCAGAGGCCTCCGGCGATGTGGAAGGGGCTCTTAAGAAAATGATGAGGGCCCACGAACTCGTGCCGAACGAGCGCGGCCCAGCATTATTGTGTGCGCAGGCGCTGCTGCGCCGCAAAGACGGAGCAGCAGCGATGCAGTTGCTGGAACCATTGGCCCGAGGCGAACTGGATCAGGCATTCCTGCGAACTCTTGGCGAGGCGTTAACGCTCACTGGGGCTTTAGATCGCGCGCGCGACGTCGTCGAACGGCTCCCGGCCGACCAACCCGAGATGGGCAACCGGATTTTCGAGCTGGCCGACCGCTATCTGGCGGCGCATCAGGATGGTGAGGCGGTCGCTTTGCTGAAAAAGGCTCAGGAAAAAATGGGCGCGGCGCACCGGGAGAACGATTTTGCCGCCAGGCTCGACGCTCTGGCGGATTCTCACGGCGGCTCCATTCCCCTGGCCGAATTCTGGGCCGTTACCTATGCCCAATTGAACCGCGAAACCAAGTATTTCGACGCTCTGGTTCGGCTGTTTGATCTGTATGTCGCTGCCGGGGACATGCAGAATGCCTCCAAGACGTTGGGAATGCTGGTGGATATCGATCCCTACGACGCGCGCAATCAGAAGCGATTCAGCCAGATCGAATCCCGTGGCGATCCTGCTTTTCTCTCCCACATTCGCACCCGTCTGGGACAAACGGCCAAGCACGGTGCGGAAACGCCGCTGCTGGGCGCGCAGAGCCCTTCGCTCCCCGCTTCCGAACAACCGACGACTCAGCCAACGCTCGAGGATTTGATAGTGCAGGCAGAAATTTTTCTCCAGTACTCGTTGCAGGCCAAGGCGGTGGAGCGGCTGCAAAAAATTGCCGAGGTCTTTCCCGGGGAAGAGAAACAGAACCAGCGCTTGCGCAACCTTTATCAGCTCGCGAACTGGTGGCCGGAAGGCTCCACCGTGCCGCAGGCGTCGTCCTCGGAGCGCGCCGCGAGCTCCGCGGCGCCTGCTGCAGATTCCGCAGACACCATGCGCGACCTCGCCAAGATTTCCGAGATCAGCCGGGGATTGTTTCGGCTGCCCTCGGCGCGGGCCATTCTTTCCGCCGGGATCAACGAGATCGGAACCCACTTGCGGGTCACGCGTTGCATCGCGGTTATCGGCCCTGCGGGAAAACCGCCTGAGCTGGCCTCGGAATTTTGCGCGCCGAATGTCGAGCCCGCCAACGGAGCTCTGCTAGTGAAACTCTTTAGCCAATTGGATCGGGCGGCGCCGGATGCGATGGGAGGACTACCTTTGCATGCCGCGGCGGCGCCGGTTCTGAGGGACCTGGGGCTCGAAACGGTCCTGGGCGTCGCTTTGATGAATCGTGAGACCCAAAGCCAGGCAGGCATGGTAGTAGCTGGATACGCCTCTGCGCACCGATGGCGGGCGCACGAAACTTACTTTTTGCAAGCGGTAGGGGACCAAATCCTTCTGGGTGTAAATCACACCCGCCTGCGCATGCGGGCGCGCACGGTGGGAGTCGCAGACGAAAAGACCGGGCTGCTGGCGCGAAGCTCTTACCAGGAATGTCTCCTGTCGGAGGCGCATCGCGCCAAGTCCAATGGCATTGCTTTGGCACTGACATTAGTACAGATTGATGGCGGGCCTGAAGTGCTGCGGCAGCAGGGCGAGATACAACTTGAACGCTATGTGGAGCAACTCGCGCGCGCGTTCCACGCGCTTATCCGCCAGACAGACCTAGCGATCAAGTACACGGCCTGGACGATCGCCTTCATTCTCCCCGACACGGGGTTGGCCGGGGCACAAATCCTGGCGGACAAGCTGCGGAAAGCTGCTGCGCACGTCGCGCCGCCTTGGGACGGCGGAGTGCCGCCCAGTTTCAGCGCCAGCGTAGCGGAAGCAGTAGCTCGGCCCGATTATGACAGCGAGGACATTGTCACAGAGCTGATCAACCGCGCTGAAGCGGGCTTAGGGGAAGCACAGGGGCGCGGGGGGAACGTGGTGATTGCCTCCAGGCTCAAGGGAAAGTGATGGGAATGGCCATTGAAAAGCTGGGCGTAGTGGGTTGCGGTTTGATGGGTTCGGGCATTGCGCAAACGGCTGCCCAGGCCGGTCTGCAGGTGACGGTAAGAGAAGTCTCGACGGAATTGATCGACAAAGGCTTTGCCAATATTGATAAGAGTCTGGCACGGCTGCTCGAGCGGGGGACGCTAACTGCCCTGGAACGCGACGCCGCGCGTAACCGGCTGCGGGGAACAACAAAACTCGAAGACTTGGCAGGCTGCGACTTGATCATCGAGGCCATCACGGAACAACTTGCAGCGAAAAAAGACCTCTTTGGAGCCCTAGATAAAGTTTGCCCGCCGCAAACGATCTATGCCAGCAATACGTCTTCGCTGTCGATCACGGAAATGGCTGTAGGCACTCGGCGACCGGAACGCTTCGTGGGCCTGCACTTTTTCAATCCAGTGCCCATTATGAAGCTTGCAGAGGTCATCCGAACCATTGCCACCGATCCCAGGGTTTACGAGGAGGTCGCCGCACTTGCCGGCCGGCTTGGAAAAACGGCCGTGCGCACGAGCGATCGCACCGGCTTCGTGGTCAACCGCCTATTGGTTCCCTATTTGCTCGACGCCGTTCGCGCACTAGAAGAAGGGGTGGCCAGCATCCCAGATATTGATCGGGCCATGAAATTGGGTTGCGGCCATCCCATGGGGCCGCTTACGCTTCTCGATTTTGTGGGGTTGGATACCACGTTTTACATCGCCAACATCATGTACGACGAGTTCAAAGAGCGCCGCTTTGCTCCGCCTCCGCTATTGAAGCGCATGGTGATGGCAGGTTGGAACGGGCGTAAGTCCGGGCGCGGCTTTTACGATTATGGCGATCCCGAAAATCCGAAGCCGGTGACGCTTGTTTGACCATGTGGATTGGAAGAGCCTCTGAGATTCAGCGGGGCCTGAGCGCATGCCCTATCAAAATCTGATCTTCGAGAAGCAAGAGCATATCGGCACGGTCACGTTCAGCCGGCCCAAAGTGTTGAATGCGCTCAATCGGCAAACCATGGATGAGCTGGATGCGCTGCTCACCGAAGCTCGCAACGATAAGGATCTTCGCGTGCTAGTTCTTACCGGAGCGGGCGACAAAGCTTTTATCGCTGGAGCAGACATCAACGAGCTGGCGCGCCTGACACCGACTACTGGGCCCGAGACTTCTTTGCACGGCCAAGCCGTGCTGCATAAGCTCGAAACGCTGGGCAAGCCTTCGATCGCAGCGGTTAATGGCTTCGCGCTAGGCGGCGGCTGCGAACTGGCGCTTGCTTGCTCGATTCGTCTGGCGAGCCGGACGGCAAAATTCGGGCAGCCGGAAGTGAAATTGGGCATTATTCCTGGATACGGAGGGAGCCAGCGGCTGGCGCGGCTCTGCGGAAAAGCTGTCGCGCACGAGTTGTGCCTGAGCGGCGAGATGATTTCCGCCGAAGAAGCGCAACGCATCGGGCTGGTGAATCACGTTTACGAGCCGGGCGAGCTCCTGACGGCGGCGCATTCTCTGGCACAGAAGATCGCTGCGAATGGTCCCGTGGCCGTGCAGCTTACCATGGAAGCAATAGAGCGTGGCCTGGAGATGCCCCAGGAGCAAGGCTTGTTTTTGGAGGCCGCGCTCTTTGGCATGAGCTGCGCGACCGAGGACATGCGCGAAGGCACGCGAGCATTTCTCGAAAAGCGCGCTGCGCAATTTCAGGGCAAATGAACAGGTCCTGATGCAGGTGCAGAGATCGAATGAGTGACGATTTTCAGCCCCATGAGATTCGCGGTTCGTTGGATGCATCAGGAATGCGCTTCGGCTTAGTGGTGAGCCGGTTCAATAGCTTCATCACCGAGCGCCTGCTGGCCGGCGCCATGGAGGCCCTGGAGAAGGGCGGTGCATCCGCGGAACAAACCGACCTTGTGCGCGTGCCGGGCTCGTTTGAAATTCCGCTGGCGGCCAAGAAGATGGCGCTGGCGCAGCGTTACGACGCCATCATAGCCATCGGTTGCGTGCTGCGCGGCGAGACGGCGCATTTTGATTACGTCGCCACGGAGGCGGCGCGCGGCGTACAACTCGCGCAAATGGATACCGGCGTGCCGATCATCTTTTGCGTGCTGACTTGCGACACGCTTGAGCAGGCCATCGACCGAGCGGGGCTGAAGAGCGGGAACAAGGGTTATGAGGCAGGGCTAGCGGCGCTGGAGATGGCGCGTCTATCGAGCCAGCTTCGGGCGGCCGCTCGCCTTTCTGCCGTCCGCATGCGAAAGCGCCACTAAAATGCCGCAGAGGCATAAGGCCCGACAGTACGCGCTGCAGATGCTGGGGCTTTTGGCGCATTGCTCGGGCGGAGAAGAGCACTCGGGCCTTTGCCAACGAGCTCTTTGAGGGGGTCGTAAAAAGCGCCGCGGAACTCGACGTTGTGGTTTCGGCGCACACGGAAAACTGGCGCCTGGAACGGATCGCGCTGATCGATCGCGCCATCCTGCGCCTAGGCGTGTACGAACTGCGCTCAGACAAGGCGCCGCGCAAAGTGGTGGTAAATGAAGCCGTGGAGCTGGCCAAGACCTTTTCTTCCGAAGAGGCAGCAGGATTTGTGAATGGGGTTCTCGATTCTGTCCTGCACGCCCTGCCGGAAAAAGTAAAACAAGACGGCGGATCTTAAGGGAAACTGCCGCACCAGAAGCGCCGGCCGCTAGTACGCTCGCACCACGAACAACCTGGTACACAGCGCAACTTTTCAGCCACAGCTGTGTTTTTCCTAGTGCAAGCTGGTTCCGTCGCTTTAAAGGAGGAAATCGTGAAGCTCATGACGATGAAAATGTGCCTTAGTGTGTTCGCGATCGTCGGCCTCGTGGCGGCGAGTGGGTGGGCGCAGAATTCAAGCGGCGCCGAGCCGGGCGATGTGCGCAGCGACACGCACGATATCCGGCAGGACCGGCGGGATGTTCGGCAGGATGCGCGCGATCGCCACACGGATAACCGCGATATTCGCCGAGACCGACGCGATATTCGCTCGGATCGAAGCCCGCTCCAGCAAGACAAATCTCAGTTCGGCGCCAATAGCTCCCAAGTGAGGGCGGATCGAAAGGATATTCGCGCCGACAAGCGGGACATGCACCACGATGTGTTGGATCGCAACCAGGACAGGCGCGACATCCACCACGATGGTAAGGATCTACGACAGGATCGTCGCGACCGTAGGCAGGACGTAGCCAAGAGGCGTTAGGCGGAGTTCTCTGGCGTGAGGTTACGGCGGGCCGGTCTTTGGACGGGCCCGTTTGCGCGATTCAAGTTTCCATTAGACCTTCCATGATCCGAACGGCAGTGCCGCTCACGCGCGGCACAAGCTTCCCATGCTGCGCCAGCACCTCCACGCGTATGCGGCTGGGACGTTGCATTTCGATGCCTTGATGAATCTCCAGAAGAGTAGCCAGCTTGAGGCGCCCTTGATGCACCAGATAGGCGCCTAGCGAACCGGCGGCTGATCCGGTCGCCGCATCTTCCCTGATTTCCCAGGGAAGAATACCGCGCGCGAAAAGGGTATTTCTATTTTCGACTGCGAAGCAGTAGGCCATCGTTCCCGAATCGCGAAGCAGGCGCCGCAGTGCGGGCGGATTCGGCTCGATCTTTTGCAGGGCGGGTCGTCGTACCGGAACGAGGAGACTGAAAATACCCGTGGAGACGTATTCGATCGGCAGCGACGGATCGAGGTCACGCGGGCCGAGGGCGAGCGCCCGAACAAGGGCGCCACGATCAATCCGCGCAGGCCGGAATTCCGCTTGCTTTTGGGTCATGGCAACGCGGAGAGGCCGACCTTCATGGAAGATGATCTCGACGGGCAGGACGCCAGCGCTTGTCTGCTGCAGGACCTGAACGCTGCCCTCCTGGGCCGGTACCACGCCGAGCTGGGCCAGAAGAAACCACGTGCCGATGACCGGATGGCCGGCCAGTGGTAGTTCGCATTTGGTGGTGAAAATGCGCAGGCGCGCCAGTGCGCGATTGCCCGTGGGCTTCTGCACGAATACCGTCTCGGAAAGATTCATCTCCCGCGCAATCGCCTGCATCTGCCGCGGCGATAGACCGTCGCCATCAGTGATTACGGCGAGGGGATTGCCGGCCAGCGGCTTATCCGTAAAGACGTCGAGATGGTAAAAATGACGCCTCATTTTTTCACCATGCCTGCACCAGGGCACTGACTTCATTCAGGAGCCGCTGCGTGTTTTCCACGCGTTTCGTTTCCGAGTAAACGCGGAGCATATTTTCAGTGCCGGAGGCGCGCACCATCACCCATCCCTCGTCACCGACATATAACTTGATGCCGTCGAGATTTTCGCGGCGAACCACGGGCCAGTCGCCCAGCCGGTGGATATTGGAATCCGCGAAATATTCAATGGCACGCTCTTTTTGCCCGGGGTGCAATTCCAAATCCACTCGGCCGTAGTGGTGCTCGCCGAATTCGCAGTGCAAATGCGCGACCAGCGCGCCCAGTGACAGGTGATGCCAGGCCATGACTTCGGCGAGCAGAAGTGCACTTACCGTGGCGTCGCGCTCGGGTAGATAAAGCTTAGTGCCAATGCCCCCGGACTCTTCGCCTCCTATCAGGATGTTGGCTTCAAGCATCAGCTCGCAGATGTATTTGAAGCCGACAGGCACTTCATGAACGCGCCGGCCGTAACGCGAGGCGATCTTATCGAGCAGCTTCGTGGTGGAGAAAGTCTTGGCCAGGTCGCCGCTGACCTGGCGCGTGCCGGCGAGATGCCAAAATAAGATGGAAAAGATTTGGTGCGGAGTGATGAATGTGCCGTCGGAGTGCATGGCCCCGATGCGGTCGCCATCTCCGTCAGCGGCAAACCCGGCATCGTAGCCGCCGCGCCGAATCGCCTCACGCAGCGCCGCGACGTGAGGTTCGATTGGTTCCGGATTGACACCGCCGAAGAGCGGATCGCGCGTGCCGCGAATCTCATCACAGGCGAGGCCATGGCGCCGCATCAACGAAATCAGCAGCCCCCGGGCCGACCCGTGCATCGGATCGACGACGAAACGCAGCCGGGCGGCTTGCAGTCTTTCCCAATCGACCAGCTTGTCGATCGTATCGAGATATGGCGCGTGGACATCGAGCGGATGAATTTGGCCGGGCCGCAGCGGCAGGTTCGGAAGGCCACGCGTCTGCACGGTGTCGAGTTCGTGTTCGATCTGCTCGATGATGGAAGGCAATGCCGAGCTTCCGTAGCTGGCCTTGAATTTGATTCCATTCCAGCGATAAGGATTATGGCTGGCAGTGATCATGACGCCGCCCGCCGCTCGGCGCTGTCGTACCAGTAATGAAACTGCCGGAGAAGGGCAAGGCGAAGTCGAGAGCCACACCGGCAGGGCCGTCATGGAAATCGTTTCGGCAACAGCTTGCGCGAACCGTTCTGATCCGAAGCGGTTGTCATATCCAACGATGACGCCTTGCCCGGGTTTCTCGGCGCGCACGATGTAGCGAGCTATGGCAAAGGCGACCTTGCGGATATTTTCGACTGTGAAGTCGTCCGCAATAATGCCCCGCCATCCGTCTGTGCCAAAGCGGATCGTATTCACGGGCACAGTATATGCGAACGAGTGGCGCACGCGAAACGCACGACCATCAGAGCAGTTTGTGGAGGCGATGCAGCTCGAGCCACTTCACCGCGCGTCCCACATCTTGCGCCCGTTCACGGGAACATACGAGAAGCGCGTCAGAGGTTTCTACGACGACTAAATTGGACACTCCAACAGCGGCGACGAACTTAGAGGGACTCCAGAAGAGATTTCCTGATGCATCGAGAGTGAGCACGCGGCCGGTGGAAACGTTTGCTCCGGTGCGTTTGGCCAAGAGTTCGTAAACAGCAGCCCAGGATCCGATATCGCTCCAATCGATAGATGCGGGAATGACGAGGACACGAGCATGACGAGGATCGCGCGAAGCCGGCTCGAGCAGTGCGTGATCGACGGAGATATTTTCCAAGCGTGAGTATTCGCGCTTGAGCGCCGCCGCATAACGGGACGTACCGATTGTGTCCGCGAGGCGCATCAAGGCGGCATGAGTCTTGGGCAAATGACGCTCGAGGTTTTCAAGGAATGTGGATACGCGCCAGAAAAACATTCCGGCATTCCACAGATAGCGGCCCGATGCGACGTAGTCGCGGGCCAGCTTCAGGGAGGGCTTCTCCGTGAAACGGCGAACTGCAGAGGCATGTTCTCCAGCCTTTATGGACTGACGCGACTGGTCGCGGGGAACACGTTCGATATAGCCATATCCGGTTTCCGGGCGCGAAGGCGGAATTCCCAACACAACGAGAGCGCCCCACTGAGCTGCAACCTTCAAAGCAGCGTGAACGACCCGCCGATAACGCGCGGGTTTGCCGATGAAGTGGTCCGCAGGCAACACGGCCATAAGCGCATCCACGTCGCCTTCCTCCTTCGATAAATGCACGGCGGCTAGGCCAATGGCCGCTGCCGTATTCCGGCCGAAAGGCTCGATCAACGCGTGCCGTGAAGGCACGTGCCTCAGCTGCCGGCGCACGGCGGCAGCCTGCTTGTGATTGGTGACCACCCAAACGTGTGAAGGGGGGAATAGCGGGGCGAGGCGCTCGTAGGTTTGCTCAAGCATCGTTGTCTCCCCAATGATGTTGAGGAGTTGTTTCGGAGACCGCAGGCGACTTCGAGGCCAAAAACGCGTTCCGCGTCCACCGGCAAGAATGATCGCGTGAGCGGCTGGCGCTGCCGAACTCATTGGCGAAGAATAGCGGAGCGTTGAGACACGCTGAGGCGGTGCTCGGCAAGTTCGCGCGAGAGTTGCTCCAAGTCGGGTACATATGTGCGCAACAGCCTGGTGGCGGATCGGGCGACGAGCTGAAATTCGCCCAGCGCAGCCGGAAGCATCCAGGCTTCGCCGGGAAGGTAAGGCATTGATTCTGAACGCCAGCGAATACGGCCGTGCCCTTCGAGCGGAACCAGCAATTCAAACCGATCCGGGCACGTTTTGCCATCCATGGCGGCGGCAAATTCCCAAATCTCGGTGGCGAAATACGGGCAGGCGGCCAAGTACGTCTTCTTTGCCGATCCTTGCTGAACTTGAACTTGGACGCCGTGCGCCCTTCCGCATCGCTGGGGTCCGAACTGCAGTACATCAAGAGCCTGGCGAAGGTGCAAAGGACGGCTCGAACCATCAGCCTGCGGCCGGTTATAGTCGAAGATGCGGTAAGTGATATCCGAATGCTCTTGCACTTCGCACAACAACACGCCGGGCCCAATTGTGTGCGCGCTTCCCGCTGGAACGAAGAAGGCATCTCCCGTCTCCACAGAGAGCCGCGAAAGGCACCGCTCGACATCGGAATCATTCAGCGCCTGACGGAAAATTTCCGGCGTGATGCCGGGCTCCAATCCGAGCCGGAGTTCGGCGCCCGGCCGTGCAGCGACGGCATACCACATTTCTGTCTTACCCGTTCCCCCCGCCGCAGCTTCGTGCTGGCGGGCATATTCGTCATCCGGATGAACCTGGACGGAGAGCTTTTCTTCCGGGAAGAGGAACTTTAAAAGCAAGGGAATTCGTTGGCTAGCTTCGAGCCGGCTTCCTTTCCATTCTGCTGAAAGCCCGGTCCAAGACTCGCCAACAGATCGCCCCGACAGGGGACCCGATGCAAAAGTGCACCGGTCTCCCGTGAGCCAGACCTCCCCTATTGGTTCGGTTGCGGCCGGCGCACTGTCAAACAATGGTGCCAAGTTCCGGGAGCCCCAAATACGAGGCACAAAGATAGGCGCCAGACGGGAAGGCGAAATGGTCACGGAGCGACGGCCGCCGAGGCGAAGAAGCGCTCGAGCCTGCGTAATCCTTCTTCTATGCGGTCAATGGATGTCGCGTAAGAAATACGCAGATAGCCGGGCGCTCCGAAGGCATCGCCGGGTACCACAGCCACCTGTTCGCGTTCGAGCAGATGCCGCGCCAGAGCAGTCGAATCTCCTGAGCGGTCGACTAGGTGCGCGGACACATCCGGGAAAGCATAAAACGCCCCGGAAGGTTCGGTACAGGAGACGCCGGGAATGGCGCTCAAGCCGGCCAGGATTCGGGCGCGCCGCCGCGCATATTCGGCCAGCATGACTGGCAGAGAATCCATGGGGCCAGTGAGCGCGGCAAGAGCGGCATACTGCGAGATCGAGCTGGGATTAGAGGTGCACTGGCTTTGCACCTTCAGCATGGCCTCGATGATAGGCTTCGGCGCCAGCGCGTAGCCGAGGCGCCAGCCCGTCATGGAGAAGGTCTTCGAGAGCGACCCAACGATGATTAGATGCGGCTTCGAACCCCTAATACTGGCAATTGAGTAGGGTCGCGCCGCGCCATAGGTGAAATGCGAATAGCATTCGTCGCTCAGCAGCCAGATGCTCCGCCTGCGGCATACCTCGTATATCTTTTCAAATTCCGCAGGGGGGATAATAGCGCCGGTTGGATTATTCGGCGAATTAATGATCGCCATCCGCGTCCGGGAAGTTAGGGCCTCCTGGAGTTGCTCGGCGCGGAGTTCGAAGCCGGAGGACGCGTCGGTGGGCACAAAAACAGGTTCGCCGCCCGCAATCTTCACGATATCGGGGAAGCTGACCCAGTAAGGGGAAGGGATGAGGACTTCGTCGCCTTCCTGGATGAGTGCCATGACTGCGTTGTAGATGGCATGCTTGCCGCCCACGCAGATAATGCATTCACCAGGCTCATGGGAACTGCCAAGTTGCTGTGCGTGCCAGCGGCAGACCGCCTCGCGCAGCGGTGCGATGCCCGCCGTCGGGGTGTATTTGGTGCGGTTACGCTCCAGCGCTTCGACAGCCGCCTCTTTGATGTGAGCGGGCGTAGGGAAGTCCGGCTCGCCCGGCCCAAAATCCACTACGTCCAGGCCCCGAGCACGCAGTTTCTCTGCCTCCGCAAGAACCACCATGGTTGGCGAGACGGTGATACGATTGACACGATTCGCAAGTCTCTCTGTCATTTTGGCTACCCTGAAACTCCTTTCTAGATTACCTTGGCGCGCAGGCGGCGTTCAACCGCGACCGGAACGAGACCGCTAACCGAGCCTCCCAGTTGTGCGATCTCGCGGACCAACCGTGAGCTCAGGAAGCTATATTCCACAGCCGGCAGCATGAAAACAGTTTCGAGACCCGGCTGAAGCTTCCGATTCATCATGGCCATTTGCAATTCGAATTCGTAGTCGGACACGGCGCGGATGCCGCGGAGGAGCACGTGCGCTTTGCGCTTTTTCGCATAATCTACGAGAAGACCGTGAAAACTTTCGACCTCGACGTTCGGAAACGGTGCGGTGACCTCAGACAGCATCTCCGTCCGTTCGGGGAGAGTGAAAAGCGGCGCCTTTTCGGTGTTCCGAAGGATCGCTACGACCAGCCGGTCGAATATCTTCGCACCCCGTTCGATCAGGTCGAGGTGACCATTGGTCACCGGATCGAACGAACCAGGATAGATGGCCAGCACTGGTTCCATGACAAGATTAAATCGCATTTTATCGCAGACTTACCCCGAAGTAAGGAAAAATCGCCCGATGGAGTCGGCTACGATCACGAGAATTGTGAACCGTAAGTGACTCGAAGTGTTGGAGATTCCTGACTCGAGTGGCCCGGGCCAAGCTTTAGCGGTAGAATAGGGGTGAGCAAATGGGCGTCAAATTGCCAATCTACATGGATAATCACGCCACCACGCAAGTGGACCCGCGCGTGATGAACGCCATGCTGCCGTACTTCCATGAGAAATTCGGCAACGCCGCCAGCCGTAATCACTCCTTCGGCTGGGCAGCGGAGGAGGCTGTGGAGAGCGCCCGAGGTCAGCTTGCTAAGCTGATTCATGCCGCCCCGAAGGAGATTATCTTCACCAGCGGCGCGACCGAATCCAACAACCTGGCCATTAAAGGCGTCGCGGAGATGTACCGCGAAAAGGGAAATCACATCATCACGCAGGTTACCGAGCACAAGGCAGTACTCGATACCTGTAAGCGTCTGGGAAAGTATGGCTATCAGGTGACGTATTTGCCGGTGGCCAAGGATGGGCGCGTTGATCCGGATGATTTACGGCGCGCGATCACTCCGAAAACGATCTTGATTGCCGTCATGTACGCCAACAACGAAATCGGAGTGATTCAGCCAATCGCAGAGATTGGAAAGATCGCCAAAGAAAAAGGGATTCTGTTCCTCACAGACGCCGTCCAGGCGGTGGGGAAGGTTCTCATAGACGTGAATAAAGAAAACGTCGATTTGCTAGCGATGACCGGCCACAAGATTTACGGGCCTAAAGGCTGCGGCGCGCTTTATGTGCGGCGGCGAAATCCGCGTGTGCAATTGACGTCCATCATCGACGGCGGCGGACACGAGCGGGGCATGCGTTCCGGAACGCTTAATGTTCCGGGCATCGTCGGCTTCGGCAAGGCTGCGGAGCTTTGTCAAAACGAAATGGAACAGGAAAGCGAGCGGCTGCGGGGGCTGCGCGATCGGCTCCAGGAGGGAATCTTCGGGCGCTTGGATGAGGTGTACATCAATGGCTCCATGACCTACCGGGTGCCGAACAACTTAAACGTAAGCTTCGCTTCTGTGGAGGGCGAGTCACTTCTGATGGGCATCAACGACGTGGCTGTGTCGAGCGGTTCGGCTTGTACCTCGGCCAAGATGGAGCCGAGCTACGTTCTGAAGGCGCTGGGTGTGGGCGAGGAACTGGCCCAGAGTTCGATTCGGTTTGGACTTGGCCGATTCAACACGCCAGAGGAAGTGGACTACGTGATTCAGCGCGTCGTGGAGGTGGTCAGCCGCTTGCGTGAGCTTTCGCCACTCCACGAAACAGCCAAAGAACGTGTGCATTTGAGTAAAATGAACTGAGGCGGCCGTAAAATAACTTGAGGGCGTCTGGAACGAGAAGATGATTCACGTCACCGAAAAAGCGGCCGAGAAGATTCGAGAACTCCTTGCGAAGGAAGGTGTTTCCGCTCGCGGGGGCTTGCGCCTGGGAGTGCAAGGTGGGGGTTGCTCGGGGCTCACTTACGCGATGCGGCTTGACGTGCAGGCCCGCGATCGCGATCGAGTAATCGAGGAGAATGGAGCGCGGGTTTTTGTGGACCCGAAGAGCTATGTCTATCTCGACGAAGTGACCCTGGATTACGAAGAAACCCTGATGCGGCAGGGATTTGTATTCCAGAATCCGCGAGCGACCCATAGCTGTGGTTGCGGCAGTTCGTTCACAGTGAGCTAGCCGCGAAAACAGGTCCTCAAATTCAGCAAGCATGTTGATGTTCTGTAAACAGTATTCCCCTCCTGACGATTGG
>QHYS01000346.1 GCA_003223325.1 Acidobacteriota bacterium | reverse complement strand
CATGCCACGTCCAATTACGGCCTCCTGTATACCGCACAGGGCCTAGGATCGGTTCTTGGTGGCCCGATCGCCGCGCTTCTGCACCAAGCAAGCGGTTCCTGGATTCCTGTTTTTGAAGTCATTATCGTAATGAACTTCGCTACGGCGATTCTCGCTGGTTTCGCCCTCAAGCCCATGCGGCGTCATTGGTTTCGAGCGTGAACTCGGCGCAAATGCGCCCGCGTAGGCGTGGATTTGGTTCTATCGCGCTGTCCAGCGCCGGCGTATTGGATTTGCAAATGGGGGGCAAGCTGACGGTGCTTAGCGGGTTTATCGGATGCGCGTTGGCGCGGAGGAGGGAAGGCGAGCAAGGTCTTCTGCGCGCGTTCGATAAAACTGAGGGAGCAAACACGACCAACGGAGTGCGCGGGAACACACCCCGATACCCTCTAACCGCGCAATTCTGCATGTGTCTGTAGGTAAGTGAGCAACTGAGCTCGCGACAGCATGCCTTCCAGGTGGCCGTTAGAGACGACGGGAAGCTGGTTTACGTCGTCACGGCTCATTAACTCCAGCGCGCTTTTGAGAGAAGCATCGGGTGCGACGGAGCGTAGGTCCCTGATAGGGCGCATGACATCGTGCAACGTCATAAGCGGCCACTTCGCGCGATCGATCTGTTTGATCTCATGAGGCGTAACCAAACCAGTCAGTTCGCCTTTTTCAACCACGACGAAACAACGCCGTCCCGTTCGAAGCAGTTCCTGCTCCACAAAATTCTGGAGATTCAGCCTCCCATCAACCATAGGGCAGTCCCGCGTCATTACATCAGCAACTCGCACACCCTCGAGCGCGTGAGCCAGGCCGACTTGGACATAACTCTCACGCGCAGCCTGCAGCAGAAACCAGCCGATGAACGCGATCCACAAACCTCCGACCCCTGCGCCGCCAAAGAACCGAAAAATGCCGAACGCGATGAACGCGATGGCCACCACCTGGCCCGCTTTCGCCGCAGCCCGCGTTGAACGATCTGCATCACCGGTGTTCCACCAGATGATCGCCCGTAGCACGCGACCTCCATCGAGTGGATATCCCGGAATCAGATTGAAGGCAGCCAGCGAGAGATTGATATACCCGAGCCAAAGCAGCATGGCCATCCACGGATCGGACGAGGCTCCGCCAACTGCCCGTGCCACCAGCAGGCAAATCCCGCCGATGACAGCGCTGGTCAGTGGTCCGACGAACGCCATCCAGAACTCGAGTCTTGCGCTCGTTGGGTTCTTCTCGATCTGAGACACGCCACCCAACGCGAACAGCGTAATCTCTTTCACAGGCAATCCACTTGATGCCGCCACGATCGAATGAGCCAGTTCATGTAGCAAAAGCGAGACGAAGAACAGTAGCGCCGTCACCACGGCCAAGCTCAGGATAACGCCAGCGTCCCACTGAGGATTGCTGGTACGAAATTCGGAAGAAAGCGAAAACACAATCAGCAGGGCGATGAGAAACCAGCTATAGTGCAGTCCAATTTCGATTCCAAAGATTCGTCCGAGCTTGATCTGAGATCGCAAGTTGGTGCCTCCTTCGATCCGCCCACGCCTAGCTTCGAATCCTAGCGGGCCCACCACTCTCCACTAAGGACGTACTGAGATGTCGTGCCTGATTCTGCCGCGAGAACGCGATCAATCATATTCCGTCGAGCCTTCGATAATCTCGCGAACTTCACCTTACGTAAGATGTCCAGCTTGTTCACATCTCGGAGTATCTTGAGCCACGCCTCAAATTGGTTGTTGCTGCCTCGTCCTGACTCCAGGACAGCTTTGACGACCTCGAGGGACTCAGCAACCATGCACTGGAAAGTCGCGAGCCGACACCCGAGGCTCCAGTAAAGGCGTGTATGAAACGAGCCAATAGTGGCAGAGGGGTTAGAGCATGAGGGTCCGACTTTCTTCGCGCCATGCATTGAAGAGCTTCCATTGCCGCTACGCGAACATCTTCCGAATGATCAAGCAGTCCGAGATGGAGGCCCAAGAAAGTTTGGACTCGACTACGCATACCGTTCGCCCCCGCTTGTCATCCTTCCAGCGCATGACTGATCGTTGCTGTCGTGGGACGCATGAAACCGGCTTCATCAAATGCTCTCTCGATGTTCGGGATTGCGCAAAGGGTAGCGCTGTGGATGTTGGACTGTAAAGGAGAGAAACGGTCGTGCCCCTGCATCGATTCGGTTCGCGTCCGCCACGTTTCGGGCGTATTGTCGACATAACCGGAAGTTAACCGGTCGTTTCCTCGTACGTCACTTGTGGGCGCACAACGGTGGTTTCTTAGCCTCTCTCTCTTAAATCAGGCCGGATCAACACTCGTCTAGTAGGCGTACGCCTTGAGGAACACGAAAACCGCCACGCCGGTGATCGATACATATAGCCAAATGGGGAACGTGAAGCGTGCGATTCGGCGGTGCATCGCGAACCGGCTCGTCAGCGAGAAAAAGAACGTCGTGAGCACCATAGGCAGCGCGACGATAGAAAGGATTACGTGGCTAGCTACAATAGAAAGGTACAGCGTGCGCACCGGCCCGTGGCCGGGAAAAATCGTGTCGCCGTGGAGTGCATGGTTCACGATGTAGCTGATGAGAAAAACGGAAGAGAATGCCAAGGCTAGCAGCATGCTCGTGCGATGCGCTTCCCTATTGTGATGTTTGATGAAATACAATCCCACGCAGAGCGCAATCGCGCACAATCCATTCAGAAGCGCGTTGAGGGCCGGCAAAAACATCCAGCGTCCAGCGAAATCAGCCGAAGCATGATGCACGTACAGCAGCCACAGCAAGAACGACACAGCGAGCCCGCTCGCCACGACGATCGCTCCAACCACCGGGCGCGGGCCAATTTGAGTCTGTTCCATGCTGACAATTAAATCACAAGAATCCATCTGCAAGTTATATATAGAGCCCGCCGCAATGTAGCTTCCGAGTGCCTCGTGATCCAGCCGCAACCGGCAGCAGACGCTAATGCAACCTTAAGTCCTTCGAAGAGGGTATGTGAGGCGTAGATACAGATAATCCTGCGAACGAGAAACCGTGCAATCCGGTGAACGAATCCCTCAAAACACCAGACGTGCATGAAGCGCGATCATCCGTGGCGAGCTATCGGCTCCTAAACCGACGCCGAGTAGCCCGGTCGGGGGAGAAACGGTGTAAGTAGACGCACCAAATCCGGTCTGCGTCGACGGCTTTCCTGGAATGCCGGCCAATACCGTGCTGGGCAGTCCAAAATTGGGGTGATTAAAAACATTAAAAAATTGACCCTCGATCCGCAATTTCATCCGCTCGGTCAAAGAAAACAGCTTTGTAATTTCGAGGTCACTCCAAAAGAAATTGGGACCGCGCAAAGCGTTGCGACCTGAGCTTCCGAACTGGCAATTGATAGGGTTGTCGTTTTGCGGATCGGAAACGCCATTGCAATCCCCAGTGCTCGGATCAACCGCTGATACGAAAGCATCCGGATTGAGCAACTGAATCGAGCCTGGTTGCGTCACACCTGGAATTGGGTTGTGTTCGTAAAGGGGTACGCCATGAACAAAGCTCGCGAATTGAGGTCCTCGCCTTGGACAACGCCGTTTCCTTTTGCTGAGTACGGTGTGCTGAGAACAGTGAATGGAATACCACTATGCCAGAACACCGTCCCGGACACCTGCCAGCCGTTCAATGCGTAGCCAACCTGATGACTCTTCACTTTGATCGGAAGCTGATAAATGTACTGAGCGTTGAAATTGTGCCGGATGTCGTAGTCGCAGGGTCCGTAATCGCGATCAAGATTTCCAGGCAGTGGCGACAGAATTCCTCCGGCGGAAAACGGCAGGAATCCGCCGTTCGAGACCGTATCCATGCAGCGGCTGAAATTATAGTTAACCGTCCCCTGAAGACCGCGTGCCAGGCTCTTCATGGCCGTCAGCTGAAGGCCGTGATAGTGACTGTTTGCGCCGGTGGAGAACTGCATCACGTCCGCGAACCTGGGATCCGTGGGTTGAAAATACGGAAACGGAGCGAAACAACCTTGGCAGACAGTCTGATAACCGTTTGCTTGCGTAAGGTAGGGCATGTTTAGAGCCCGAGTGCCGACGTACTGCGCGCGTACGCTGATCGTGCTTCCAAGCTGATGTTCGACCCCCAGGCTCCACTCCATAAAGTACGGCGGATGCAGTTGGCCATCGGGCACGGCAGTAAGCGCGACTGGCTGAAGACAAGGCGTAGGGCTCGCCTGCGGCGAGGCGCAGGAAACTTCGCCTCGGGCGAACCCCGCACTGAACGCTTGGTTAGCAGCCACGGCGGCATCGATCGCGCTGTTCGGCACGCCCGGTGCGATCGTTACCCCGCCAACGGTCCCCCGCAGCCCGCCCTGAAATGTCTTAACGTACGGCGGATTCATGCCGATTGCGTCGGCCACACTGCCTGGCAAAATGTCGCTGAAAAATCCGAAACCAGTTCGGAGCACGAAATTGCGGGCAAACTGCCAGGCCATTGCTGTCCTCGGTTGCAGGATAGCGAGGGGTGTCGAGGAGAAGAGATTGCTTAGTTCAGTATCAATCGCAGCATTTAGCGGCTGGTTGACATCGTGAGGGATTGAATCGAAAGAACCACTTAGGCGTGCCACTTGAGCATGCGGATTTGCAGGGTTCGAATTGAACGAATCGCGGATACCGAAGGTCCACGTCAGCTTGGGAGTCACCTTCCACGTGTCCTGCACATAGAAATCGAGATTGAGGAAGTTGAAAGGTTGGTTTTGCGAAACAGGAAAAGTCTCCCGTGCGGTTGAGGCCACCCCATGAACGAATTGAGGTAACGTCGTGTAGGTCACAGTCGGGACGTTCCCTTAGCCGAAGTCATAATCATTCAGCCGGAGAAGTCGAGTATTCGTCCCAAACCTCAGTTCGTGCGCGCCGTGGGTCCAGGCAAGGTTGTCATTGATAAAAAAACGGGTCGCACGCCTTCCTTGTACCCAGGTGTTGTCTAGCCCTCCGATGTTGGTAAACGGCGCATTGGCTCCTTGGCCTTGCAATACAATCGGAAAGGCCGCCAGCGTTTCTGCATAGTTGCTCGGTCCGAAGAGACTTTCGTACCACGTAAATCCTGGATTGAAATAGTTCACCAGGTTCTGTGAGAAAACGTGCGTGTATCCCGCCCCGAATGAATATTGAGGTTGTGACGAGATCGAATCGAATAAGGGATTGATAGAGTCCGTGTACTGAGCCTGCAATCCAGTATCGGCTTGAAAGCGCAACCAATATTCAGGTTGGTGAGGGGGTCGTTGGTTTCAAGACCATCAACGATGTAACCATTCGAGGCCGCGGGGAGACCGTTAAACTCCACGTTGCCGTAACCATTCGTACCCGAGACGGCATCGCTGCTGTTGCCCGCCGTATTGATCAGCGCGCCAGAGGCAAACTGCAGCGGGTAGGTTAGGTCGGCTCCTGGATTCGGAACGTCCGCCAAGACCACGCCACTAAGACTCGAGGATGTATTGGTGTTTGCCGGGTTCATCAGCGGCGCTTCGCTGCTAACCTCAACGCTTTGTTCCGAATGGGCTACATTGAGTTTGAAATTGACCTCCTGCTTTTGCCCCAGACCAGAAGGGATATTGTCGTTCTGCTGCAACTCGAAACCGTCCGCTTCAACTTTGACCGAGTAGATGCCGGGACGCAGCTGCGGAAAATTGAACCGACCCTCCTCATCAGTCTTGGCGCTACGCTCCAGGCCGGTCTCGCGATTTGTGACCCTGACCCTAGCGCCTGGAATGGCTGCGTTAGTTGCATCCGTCACTTGCCCGACAATCGCACTTGTGGTTTCCCCCTGGGCCTTTGTTTTTGTCGGGGAGATAAAGGAGCCACCAATCACGAAAACAACTAGGAGGACTGCTCGCCTGTAGCCCGAGAACCGAGCGACTCTAAAATACAGTAGCTCTGGAGCAATCCTTGTTCCGAGGTCGTGCATCTGATCATACCTTGAAGCTGAAGCTGACACTGGGTGGATATTAACCACGCTTAATCGTAAAAGTATACTGCACTTTACAACTCAGTCAGCTGGAATGTGAGAGTTGAGAGGGTATTGGTAACCTCAGGACGGCATCGCGCTGCTGAAGGCGATCCAAGGTTAATGCAAACTGCTTCATGTACTCTCAAGCCCCACGCGAGGAGCAGGGAGAGCAAGGCTCGGTCGCGTTTTCCTTTCAGGCGATGACTATCGGGTGCTTGCCACAGCGCGTGGCCTTGCTCTCCTGTTAACCAGTTCCCGAGGCGCATGCCGAGTTTCTTCACGCCCTTAACGCGGCGAATCCCGGCTGCCAAACCGGGGCTGAGGAGACCGCAGTCGGCCGCTTCGTACGCCAGCCGGCGCACGGCGCCGAGTCGCAGATTGATTGTGCCCGGCGCAAGTTGACGGGATTCGAGGTGAGAGCGGTAACGCAAGACGACTATCCTGTTGAACGCCAAGCGCGGTTCTGAACAATACCAGTCAACGAATTCGTCGATAGCGTGACGATATCCCCGCTGAGCATCCGCGCAAGTGAGACTGTTCAGGACTCCGGCCTTGGTGCAACTGCGTTTTCTTCGGGATATAGCTTTGTATTCATACCGGTGGCCTCCATGCCACCAATCAATGACCGAAGTAGTACGGCGACGATAGGGTAAGAGTGCCTCGTTACTCAGGACATGGTGCAGAGTCTGTTTGGCTCGATGGCGCAAGTCGCCACCAGAGGTTGAGAAACTGCCACCCCCACAATATCGGGGATGACCACGGAAGCGGCTCCAGCGCTTCGTCACCGTGCGATTCGCCCAGCTCGTGCAAGGGACGACATTAACGGCCGGAGTTACCCCCATAAGCGCCCCATTTCACCCGGCAGGAATTTTCTCCTATGGCCACAAGCGGGCATTCGGCCCCTTCAGCACCAAGAGAACCTGTGCTATAAGATTGCGCACCACGGATCAGAACGGTAAATTTACCAGCGGCTTCAGCACACCGGCGCTGTTGAGCCGCACGCACAGGCCATGACAAGAATCAGGAGGACGCCGATATGGATCTGATCAGACGCAAAATTCTGGCAACGGGCGCCGCGGCGACGGCGATGGCCGCCGTGCGGCGCGTGTTTGGCGAGCAGACTGGGAAAGGAGCAGGTGCCATGTCCTTCTACGAAAAAGGTCCCGTTCGCATTCACTATGAGGAGGTCGGTTCCGGCTTCCCGTTGTTGCTCATTGCCGGCGGCGGATTGAACTCGACGATCGCCGGGTTGACGAACCCCTTTAACGTGATCGAGGAGTTCAAGGGAGAGTACCGTTGCATCGCATCGGACCTGCGCAACGCCAATCCCGGTCAGTCCTCTGGTCCGCTCGAGATCGACCGGCCGTGGGATTCACACACAGATGACCAGCTCGGTGTGATGGATCATCTGGGCATCAACAAGTTCATGGTGATGGGCTTCTGCATCGGCGGCCCCTTCATCTGGAACCTCTTGAAGCGGGCGCCCGATCGCGTTGTCGCGGCCGTGCTGGCGCAGCCCAGCGGGTCGCGTCCGGAGATGCGCGACCTTTTCTACGAAACCAATATGAAGGGCTGGGGTCCGGAATTGGTCAAGCGCCGACCCGATATCACGATGGAGATGGTCGAGAAATATCTGACCAAGATGTACCGCACCAACGCCGACTTCGTCTTCACCGTGACACGCGAT
>QHYS01000062.1:59319-66607 GCA_003223325.1 Acidobacteriota bacterium | reverse complement strand
TAGCTTCGTTCCAATGCCGCTGGCAAACATCGACGCAGCAGACCTCATCTTCGGTCTTCTTTTTCCTCCCATTGAGACACTCGTTGTGTACGGATGGGGCTTACGCTGCGGTGAGAGCCGTCGCGGGTGGGCAGCCGCTGTCAAAAGTCACGAAGAAGGTCTTGAAATGGGGTGCTGTTTTCGTTCTGGGTGTGGGCTACGACATGAGCCTCACAAAATTTCTTGAATGGTCTCCGCAGACTCTGTGGACCTGTTTGCCAGTATGGTCCTTTCTCTTTGTCAGTCTTGTTTACTGGCAGAACGGAAAGACAAGAGGTGCTCCGGCCACTCGCTGGAGAAGTAGCGTTCGGGTGTCGACGTGGTAACGTGGCGAGCGGTCGCGCCTGCGTGCGGCCACTCAGTGAGTGACGGGTAGCCCGACGACGATGAGAACCGCATAGTCCTGCTTGCGGCAGCCGTTCACGACGGGCATGGCCGCTCCTGGATTCACCGGAAAACCCTTGGTCTGAACGTTCGCGGGCGAGCACGAGTTGTTAGCCGTCGCCGGCGTGTAGCGTGCGGAGCGGCATCCGAGATGGGTGACATCGTAGAGGGTCGCGCCGTCGGCGAGTTCCCACCGCTGATTGCCGTCCTTGTCCTTGGGCTGAATTGTCAGCACAGTCGTCACCTTGCGGTCGCCCGTGACGAGGTATTTCCCAGGGGGCAGCGGAAAGGTCGGCTTCTCCATGATCAAGCCGTGTTCCTCCAGCCACCAGTCCGCAGGATCGAATTTCCACTGTGACGGCGCCACACCGCCGGCCGCCTTCAATTGATCGTAGTGGTCCAGCTTGCAAGCGCGCGGGCCCGGGTCTTGGTTCCAGAAGCCCCATGATTGCGCGCCATTGCCGGAGGTAGCCCCGGGGGCTCCCAACGCCGCGATGTACTGCGGCTCGATGCGCCTGAACTTCGAGAGGTCTACGCCTGACGCGTGAACCGGCTGCTGCAGGCCGGCCGCAAGCATGAGGAATCTAATGGAGAGGAGCCGGCGGCTCAGGGACGGCACGAGCTGGCGGACTTTCATGCGATTGCTCCGATTGGACGATCTGATGACATCCTACACCCACGCTCGCCATATTGCTATTCCTGAGAAGTCCGCCGCAGAGCGGCTTCGTTCAAGGCAGAGCATTTTTAGCTTGGCGGCGTGGCGACAAGTAGGCGTAAGCAGAGCGAAGACGTAAACGAGCCGCGCCGGTGAGCTAAAAATGTTTTGGACTAAACCGCTGCGAAGCGTGTGTCCTATGGGTTTTGATTGGTGGCTGGGAGTCAACGTCAAGAGGACGGGCGGTTGGTAATGATAGAAACGAGCATGGTGCGCTGTACTGCGGGGTGTTCGGCGGGCTTGCACGGGGCCAAATGGGGAGTGCTGGGCTGATCGCAATGGGTTTTGCATGCTGTGGGACAACAGCAGTCCTGGAACTCGACGGCCTCGAGTTTTTGGCGAGTACGAGTTGGATTTGCACACGATCGGTCATGAAGTGTCTTTGACGGCTGGAGAAAAAGGAACTTCGGGCAATCGTTTGATGCTGATCATGTGGCCTCGATGGCAAACGGGACATTCCCGAAGAGAGCGGCCCGTGAGCCTCTCGTATCGATCACGATAATCCTCTTGTGTCGCGGGCTCGGAAGAGCTTTCCTTTCGAGGAGTCATGCCCAGAAGTTGACGGCAATGCTCCAACTTCTCCTTGCGGTGTCGATTGCCGAGGAACCCGTAGTAGCGAATACGGTGGAACCCACTCGGCAGAATGTGGAGCAAAAATCGCCGGATGAACTCGTCCGCCGAAAGGGGCATGGTTTTCTGCTGATTGTTATCGCGGTAGTCTCTCCAGCTGAATTTCACTTGGCCCTCTTCGATGTCGACAAGGCGATGATTGGAAATGGCGACCCGGTGGGTGGGTGGCGAATTGCTAAATTAAATTGGGGCACAATTTCTCGCGTTTTCAGGTTTGCTAGAATCCGGAGATGCGTGACTTCGGCATCCATTGCGTTCATATTATCGTGACCTCCACAATCTGTCGTGAATTCAACTGTCCATCGCAGGTTCGATAAGTCCCGAAATGCGTAAGCGAAAATACAGCCAGTCGTTTGCCGAACGTCATGCCGCCATGGGTGTCTGATATAACCCACGACAGTGTTGCCGCCAACGATAAGAACTGAAACTGACAGGCGAGCGAGGTCCGTCCATGCTCGGTTCTGGCGTGCTCCCGTCCAGCCCTGCATGCGCTCGATGGCCATTATAGTAATGTTTGAAATCGAGTAGTTTGGTCTCCAGATCTGTCGTCGTCCAGAACAACGTGCGGTCCAGGGATTCGCGACGAATGGTGCCAATCAGCCGTTCCACGAACGGGTGAGATAACGGCACGTAGGGCACAGTCTTGATTTCCGTCACTTCCAGTACCCGGAGGTTGGCCTTCCACTGGTGGAACCTGTAGAGCGGATCATGATCTGTACTCAGATACTTCGGCAAAGTCTGTTTTCGAGTGGCTCGATTGAACATCCGGCAGAGTGCGGAGCCATCCACAATTCCGCGCTGAACGCCAAATCCAATGATCCGACGCGTGAATTGGTCCATGACAAGGAGAACCCAATGTGTTTGCAACGTCGCGGATTCGCAGCGAAAGAGGTCGAGACTCCAAAGGCTGTCCTTCATGTGGCCGAGGAAAGTGAGCCAAGATGGACCACCAGAATCGGGGTCCGGCTGGTAATGAATGTTGAGGATGCGGCGAATCCTATCCTTGTCGATCTGGACATCGAAGGCCAAAGCAATTTGCTGAGCGATTCGTGGACATCCCCACGTGGGATTTCGTTGCTTCATCTGGAGAACTGCCTCAATCAGTTCCTTGCTGGGTCCTTTGGGACCGGGTCTACGCCTCCGCTGGGGCGAGAATAGGAGCCGGTATTTTCGTTTCTTCCAGGCGTTGTGGACATTCAGGAGAGTCGAAGGCTTCAGTACAATTCCAGAACGGATGATGCGAGCGGGGCGCATGAGAAGTACGCACAAACCAGCGACAATCCGATCGAATACGTGCAAATGGGGTGCCCGCTTCCGCGAGCGATTGAGAATCAGCAGTTGATGTTTGACGAGGACAGACTCGGCAACTACAGAACGGATCCCGCCAGGCCCCGCAAGTCGAGCAATGGTAGCGATGAGATGGACGAAAAGGATGACGAAATCGGGCATCTCCGCATCTTAGCAAAATCCGAAAATGCCACGAATGGTGGCCACATTTAGTAATTCGCCACCCACAGCTCCTTTTTTCTTATTGCCGCCTTTTGCCGCCTCGCGAAATCGCTAAGTCGTTCTCAGCAAATGGGATGGTTGGTTGGGGCGGTGGGGGTCGAACCCACGTTCGAAGCTCGGGAAACCACTCGCTACTAGGACTTTCCCCATTTCGGCCCAGCTAACCTGCGCTGTACCTCGAATCAGTTCGAATCTGAATGGTTAGGATCAGCAAATTAGGATCGTTGCAGGACCTCAATTTGAAGGCGCCGCAGCTCTTGACCGTTTGTGAACTCCATGTTCCGTCCACCTTCCGTCCAATTCAAGGCGATGATTGCGCCGTACGTTTGCGTGTAAGCGACACCAGATGCGGCACTTAAGTGATTTAACCTGCTTAGTTGCAAAGCAGGTGCTCTGCCAACTGAGCTACACGCCCTTCCTAATTCGAGTGTGAAGCACGGACGACCATTTCATGCTACAGAGACTTAGCTCCGGTCGCAACTCAGTCCTAGGTTCTTAGTGAATCTACGCAATGGAGTGCGAGGTTTTCGACGACTTCGCGGACATATGCTTGGTCAAAAGGTATAGCCGCTCGTCGTGCGAAGGCTGGAATAGAACACCTGCCTTTTCGTGAAATCAGGCGGCGCCCCATTTTGTTGCAGATATCTTGTCCATCACGCGAATCTCAAGGCTAGCCTAGCTAAGCTAACCCTCTCCGTTTTCCCTTCGGCGGTGCAACTCGCGAACTGGACGTTGCCGTGGTTGCCTTTGCGCTTCTACCGTACCGTGATTGCCATCGTGCCCAAGTTAATTGTGGCAGTTCCCGACTGGCCCTGCAGCATGAACTGCGTCGCGACAGAATTGACGCCACCGCCGCCGCTCCCTCCGCTCGTCGCACCTCCACAGGAAATCAGTCCTGCACCAAGTACAACGATGAGCACCAAAACTGCCAGTCCGCGGATCATACCCGCAGGCAGAGCGCCATTACGCCGATAAGCAAACAGCAAAGTAAGGGTTATCAAGAACACTGTAGAAAATACAATGCTCCACGTCGAGAGATTGGGCCATGCCTCCGGCGAGCCGTAGACCGATGCGGCTACCGGCTTCGCGGTGACTGTGACCGTCATGGTTGTCGTGGCGGTACTGGAAGGCGAAACATTGACCTGTGAAGGGCTGAACATGCAATTAAGGCCGGACGGAACGCCTCCGCAGCTTAGGTTTACCGGTCCGGCGGAGCCGTTCGTCGAAGTGAGCGATACGGTGAAATTAGCTGAACTTCCGACGGCGATTGTTGCGGAGGTGCCCGGCCCGACAGTGGCATTAATCGTTCCCACCACGAGCATCGCGGACTGAGAGTGATTCGTGCTTCCACTCGTGCCCGTAATCGTGAACGCATAAGTTCCAGGCGCGAGCGTGCCGGGGACCGCAACCGTGACCGTTGCTGATCCTGGCGCCATAACTGAACCTGGACTCGATGCGCAGGTGGCTCCGCTAGGCAAACCCGCGCAAGTAATGCTCACGGATTGGTTGAAGCCATTGGATGAAGCTATATTCACGGCGTAGCTCGCAGTCTGCCCCTGCAACGAACTCACGGACGGCGAGGTGAGACTGACTGAGAAATCTGGAGTCGTTCCGCTGCCGACCATGAGGGTGGCCTGGACAGAGTGTGTCACGCTCCCGGCGGTGCCAGTGATCGTAAATGGGTAGGTGCCCGCGGGCACTGTGCCTACGATTACGACGTTCACTGCCGCCGAGGTTCCCGAAGCTGAAGGAACCACTTGACTGGAGAAACACCCCGCTCCCGCGGGCAGTCCATTGGGACAAGTTATAGTCACTGCCTGGTTGAGCCCATTCTGGGCAGTTAGAGTGACCATATACGTCGCTGTCCCTGATGTCGCCGTTTGTGAGGGCGTGTTTAGAGTCATCGTGAAGTTGGGAGGCGGCGGAATCGTCTGGCGGGCGAACAAGATGTTGGAGCCAGAGTCTACCCAAACCAAGTTGGAAGCATCGACTGAATCGACCTGTAGCAGGACGCTGCCGCAGGTATTGTAAGGAGGAGGAGGAATCTGCGTCATATCAGTCGTATTCATTCCGAGGCACTCAGTTGACGGGTTAATAGACATCGGCACTGACAGCGGGAACGTGTTACCGCCGTCGAACGACGGAGCGAGGACAACATCGAATTCGTTCGGGATCAAGGAGTCGGCTTGTTGCCAGGTTACGTCGATATTGCCGCCACTATCGACGCCCACCTGCGGGAACTCAGACTTAGCATTAGCGACCCTAGTCGGCGGAGTAGCAAAACTCTGGCCGAACGGGGCGCTGGTATCGGTGGAGTGTGTGTAGAAGATGCCCGGTGTCGCTTGCGTGTTCAGGTCGCTGGGGCCATCTGACCACACCGCGTGGAGCGTCGGAATTCCACTGCTGTTGTTTACGACTATCGCATGAGGCGACGCAGCTGCACTCGAGCCGAGATTTGTAGGGAACGATATGCGCGAGCCGCCCGTCGAGTACGCACTGACCAACACATTTTGATCGGGCATATCGTCCGACCAAACCATGTGCAGGTTGTCCTGTGAATCCACCAGCAGAATCAGGTTGTCGTAGGAGCAACCGAAGAATCCAAGTGGCCACTTCGTAGCGACACCCGCCCAATCCGTATTCGCAAGGTTCTTTGTATTCCTTGGGTTGAGAGTTGAACCGCTCGCAGTCATGTTGAAATAGAAATTGCCGCCCACGGTGTTCGTGAAAGCCGTGGTGCTGCTGGTCCCTGTCTGCAGGCAATAAGAGCCCGTGGCGAGCTTATTCACCTCATCCGTCCACGCTACATAGACCGCGCCCTTCGAATCGACCACAACGCGCGGCCCACCGGAATCCTGAGCAGCCGTGGAAATCTTGACCGCCGGTGTCGGGAAGGTCGCACCGTTCGCGGAGCGGATGGCCCAGGTCTCATTCCGGCCCCACACAACATCGACGCCTCCGCTCGGTTCCAAAGCGATCCGAGGAGCGTCGGATAGGGGCAGAGCGGCCAAAGTCAGGGACGTTGGCGTCGTCGCAAAATGCTGACCACCATCTGTTGAACGGCTGAAGAGGACATTATAGGAACCAGCCACCGAGGTGGACTCCGCCCAAACGACATCGACATTGTTACCGGTGGCATCAACCACAATCTGCGGCTGTAATGCCGCTCCCGCACTGCCTGGAATCACGACGCTGGCGAGGAAACTAGTGCCTTTGTCTGTCGACCGGCTGAAAAACACACCCGCTGTACTATCTGTCCAGACTGCGTTGTAATTCCCTTTAGCGTCGGTCAAGAAATTGGGGTGTGACGAAGCGGGCGTCGTATTAAGTTGCCGCGTCGATGACACGCTGACCATGAGCGTGACCTGGACCGTCTGTGGGCTTGTAGCGCCCGAGGAGGCAATGGTGACTGTGCCGTTGTAGGTGCCGGCGGTCAGACCTGCCGGATTCGCGGTGACGTTGACTGTCCCTGGCGTGGTACCGCTCATCGGTGCAACTTGTAACCACGTCCCACCCGAAGCCGAAGCCGTAAAGCTCAAGTTGGTTGGACTTGCAGTGACTGAAATTGGCTGAGCACCTGGTACCGGTGATCCGATCTGATAGTTGAACGACAGCATCATGGGAGTTGCTGTGAGAGTCGAGCCGCTCACGGTGAGAGCGACCGTCGTCGTATGAGTCAGGCCGCCGGAGGTTCCGGTGATGGTAACCGTGGACATTCCTGCCGTGGCGGTGCTGCTGGCCGTCAGCTTCAACAAGCTTGTGGCCGTGGTAGTTGTGATTGTGGGAGAGGGAGGATTGAAGGACGCCGTGACGCCACTCGGCAGGCCAGATGCTGACAAAGCAACGCTTCCGTTAAAGCCGTTCTGGGGAACGACGCTGATGGTGCTGGAGCCATTGGATCCCTGAGCGATGGTCAGGCTACTTGGCGACGCGGAGAGACTGAAGTCAGGTGCTGCGGCCCCTGGGGTCAAAGTGGCGGTCGATAGGTAAGCACCGTTGCCATTGCAGCAG
>QHYS01000062.1:11617-59255 GCA_003223325.1 Acidobacteriota bacterium | reverse complement strand
ACGCCACTCGGCAGGCCAGATGCTGACAAAGCAACGCTTCCGTTAAAGCCGTTCTGGGGAACGACGCTGATGGTGCTGGAGCCATTGGATCCCTGAGCGATGGTCAGGCTACTTGGCGACGCGGAGAGACTGAAGTCAGGTGCTGCGGCCCCTGGGGTCAAAGTGGCGGTCGATAGGTAAGCACCGTTGCCATTGCAGCAGCCACCTGGATTACCGGTGGCATACCCAATCAAATAGAAATTCACATTGCCAGAACCTGCCGCGGGAGGGTTCCAATCAAAGTTCCAGGTCAAGGTTGCAAAGTTGACCGCGTCCATGTCTTGGATCGTGCCCTTCGTAAAGACGGCGCTGTTGGCGTCGGTAGCCGTGAAGCTTCCCGCTTGCGTGGATACGCTGTTCGCCATGCGCGCGGTTAGTAAGTACCCGCCTCGGGTATGAGTTGGATCGGCGATTTTGACGCTCAAGTGTTGCACCACACCCGGTGTATAAGTGAGGCCCGAAGGAAAGTTCACGACCGCGCTGCCGCCAGCAGCAGCAGTGCCGCTATGACAACCGGCGCATACGTCTCTGGTCGGCGTGGTCACGTTGCTGGACGTATATGCCGGACGCGTAAATGCCGTTCTGAAAAGGCCAAGGATGATGAGAACGGCGGCACAAAAGACCAGCATCGAAGTACGGATTCGTTTCGCTGTCGTTTTCGTTGAACGCATTGTTTCCCCTGAACGCGAAAGGAACTTTGTGGCGCTGGCAATTAAGTGAGCCCCCCGCCGGCGCTCCTTCGTGAGCAAAGACGTTATGCTTGCGATGGCCGGGGCACTACTGGTCAGGTGGACAGATGATGAACAGCCGGTAAGTGGTCGAGTGAACTTCGCGGACCGTGCTTCTGGTCAGGAGTGGTCCGAAGGTTCAGTGATGCTGTTCGAAACTGAGTCGAGGATCGGGAAATTGGAAGGGCGTCTTTTGATGCCAAGCGACGCCGATTCAACGTAGGATTGGAATTCTACGCGCCCACGGTAAAACCTCGATTGATTCTAGAGAATTTTCCCATCGTTCCGAGAACTGCACCCATGCCTTTCGGCGCTTATCGATCGCTCGGGTCCGCCAAGATACTCGCCACCAGTCTCGCCCTATTTCTCTTCGCGAGATGGCCGCAATCGCAAGAAAACGGCGATACCTGCTGGCCGCGAGCCGTAGATGGCCTTCAGACTCTCTGGCGCGCCGTAGGTTGTAACCTGTGCTCCGACGGCCGACGCGAGATGCGACGCGAGCTCGATGTCACGATCGTAACCGAACGTATAAGCCTGAACCCGGCCGATCGGCCGTTCCTGAAATCCGGGAGGCAAAGGATTCTCACCTAGGATCAGTTCGTCTGATCGTTCCGCATTTTCGATTCGAGTCCAGAGGGAATTCCTCGCCCGGAAACGTATCGTCGATTCGAAAAGATAACTGTTGAAAAGGGGATTGCCTTGGAGCGAGCGCGTGCGGCCCCAGAGAATCGTGCTGGCCAAATTCCCTTCGTGGAAGGGACGATTGTACATGATCGAAGCCGTCATGCGCTCTTGATCTTCGCCCGCGAAGAGCGCTTCCGGGCTCTTTATGCGCGCGTAGGAATACTGCGCGCCCCAATTCTTCCGCGGTTCGATCGTCAAACGTGTTGACCAGGAATCGATTTTTCCCTGGTCGATGTCCCAGCGGAACTCGTCAGGCTCGCGACCGTGGAATCCGGAGGCCTCAATTCGCGCTATGCGATAGGTGAGGCCGAGGGTCACCACATCGTCCGCGACATGCGTCGAATCTTCTTGGTGGTGTCCCAGAGGCGCTACCGGATCCTCGGATGCAGAAGCGCGATGAGCGTATCCCGTCGGGCCAATAGCAGGGTCGCCCACGGGGGCAAGATAGAATGAGAGAAGGCTCTTATCGCTGAGCTTCAAATCGTAGAGCGCCGCCACCTCCATAATGAAGTCATGCGGGTGCTGACCGTCGGCAATCGGAACGCCAAAGGCGGTTTCGCCCTGCTGAAAGAGCAGCGGATAGCGCCTGTCGGTGACGGTGGCAGGTTCAAAGCTGACCATGACGCGGCTGGTAAAAACGCCCGGACCGACCTTCTTTTGGGCCATACCCATGAACCAATTCGTCGAAAAAAATCTTGGCCCTTCCTGGTCATGATCATGGGCACAGGAGTTGAAATCGGCTCCGCACTGGTGCCTGAGGTCGTATGTCGGACAACCCCCTGCAAGAAATTCTGCGGCTGCATCACTATCAGGTCGGCGCCCTCGCACCCCGGCATATTCATCCCCGGCATGCATGGTTGGCGTTGCTGGTCACCCTGCTGTGCGCGGGTCAGGACGGGAAAAAGGAGAATCGTGAACAATAAACTGTGAAATAATTTCATGAAGATCTCCGCATCAGCCTCTGTTCTGTGTTGAGAGAGAAGGTGCGCACGCCGTCGCTTACGACACGGTCAAGGGGCGCACTTCCGACCACTGACTGCAGAGAAGAGTTCTAGATCCTGAGCGTTATGAGAGGATCGATGGCGAGAGTGATATGGGGCGACGTTCCGGGAGCCGTCGGACGAGGCGTCGTCAAGAAACCTTCGGGACTTGAAACATGAATCGCTGCGCAATAGAGATAAGCAGGCAGATTCCGGCTCGCGCTCGGAGCGGACCCAGAGGCCAAGACCTCACTGCAGGTCTCATGACTGCAAGGGGAGAGCCTCTTTGAGTAATTGAACATGGCGCTCACGTCAAACTTCTGCATGACCTGGAGCGAGTCGCGGATCATATCCATTTGCACGAACATCGAGTGAGGACGCGTTCCGGCGCTCGCGCTGCAATCTGACCCCCCGTGGCATTGGATGCCGTGAGAACTCATCTCCGCCTCAGAGCTCATATCCATCTTGGACGAAGCAGATGTCTGATTATTTTCTGTGGCTGAGCTCACCGAGTGGCAGTGGGAGTCCGTCTGGTGCAACCAGCAGGATAAATCGCAAGCCGAAGCGGCAAGCGGCGCGAACACCAAAACGACCGAAAGGAGCGCCGGCAACAGCCTTGCCATCCTACGCATGACTGAATGCTACTCTACTCCCAGAAATTTCTCCACCTGCCCCCGCAACGACTTCAACGACGACTTATCGCCAGGCCTGCGGCAGCGTGGTGTCATGAATTACTGTAGGCGCGACAATTCCTATCCGACAGGCCGCGCCTCTTCTATTTTGATTATCAAAGTGTTATGAAGCTATGTGGAAGTGCGCTTCTCAACGTTTATACATTTGCTTGCGCGAAGGCCCAAGATGATGTTCGCAGCTGCTTAGTGATTAGAGTCAGGAGGATGTGATGCCGAGTCGTAGACACTTTCTAAAAGCTTTGGCGGGCGCATCCGCGGGAGCTTTGTTTCCGCACCACGGTGCCATGGGATTGGCTCAGCAGCCCGCGAAAAGGGCGAAGCACGCGCCGGTGATGGTCGCGGGGCGCCGCGTCAAAACCGTAGACGTGCATTGTCACTTGGATGTTCCGGGAGTGACTGATTTTCTCAAGGGCACGCCTTTGGAACGTGCCGCCAATCGTCCGGCGCCTACGGGCAGGCAGCTCCAAGGCGTGAGCGATTTCAATATTGACGTACCCCTGGGACCGGAGCGCCTGCAGAAAATGGATGAAATGGGCATAGACGTTCAGGCGGTGAGCATCAACGCCTTCTGGTATTCGGCCGATCGTGATCTGGCCTCACGGCTGATCGATTTTCAGAATGAAAAGCTTGCGGCCATGGTGAAGGCAGGAAATCCGGAGAGATTTGTAGCCTTCGCTTCGGTGGCGCTGCAGTTTCCGGATCTGGCGGCAAAACAATTGGAAGAAGGGATCAAGCGCTGGGGATTGCGCGGCGCGGCCATCGGAGGAAGCGTCCCCGGCGAGGAGTTGTCCTCGCCCAAATTCGATCCATTTTGGGCCAAGGCTGAGGAGATGCAGGCCCTCGTCTTCATGCATCCGCAAAACAGCGCCATGGGGACCGGCATCTGGAGTCGAGTGCAAGGAAACGGCGTGCTGGGCAACGTCATCGGGAATCCGCTGGAAACCACGATCTTCCTCTCGCACATGATCATGGAAGGAACGCTCGATCGTTTCCCGAACCTGAAACTCTGCGCCGCTCACGGAGGCGGCTACTTGCCCTCCTATGCCGATCGCCTAGATCACGGATGCGTGACGTTTCCTGCTCAATGCAGCAAGAAGCTTAAGAAAAAACCCACCGAGTACCTGAGGCAAATCTATGTGGACTCGCTGGTGTTTACGCCCGAAGCGCTGCGGCATCTGATCGCTGTGGTGGGCGTGGACCACATTGGACTGGGCACGGATTATCCGTATCCCTGGACGAATACGCCGGTCGATCACGTCATGGGCACGCCGGGACTAAGCGACGCAGAGCGCATAGCCATCCTGGGCGGCACCATGAGCAAACTACTTCGGATTGCCTCTTAGCAAGCCTAGCTTAGCTAAATTAGTCCAGGCGAAAAGCCCCGGGGCGCTGCTCACGCAGGTGTGAGCGCGCCCTGGGCTACAAAGCTCACTCCGCTGATGTGTGAGAGCCGCCCGAATTAGTCTTTCCAGGCGGAGTAGACAGGCTTGGCGAGCATGAACGCAGGATTGGCTCCCGGCTTGGGAGTGAATTTCTGCACGCGGCCGGCATCGACCTCCGCCACGTACAGGTTGCCGTCCTGGTCCACGCTGACGCCGTGCACGCCCCATAGGCCGCCGGGGAAAGCTCCCATTGATCCCCAAGAGTAGAGCAGGTGCCCTTGCAGGTCCCACTCAACCATCTTGTTGGTCGTGCGGTCGAAGGTCCAGATGGAGTTGCCAGAGCCGATGTAGAGCAGGTGCAGGCTCGATGGACTGGCATCAATCTTCCATTCGCGGAGGTATTTGCCGTTTTCGTCGAAGACCTGGATGCGGTGATTGTTGCGGTCATTTACGAAAACCTGACGGGTCTTCTGATCGATCGCGATTCCGTGGACGTTGCTGAAATAGCCCGGCCGTGTCTCGACGGGTTCGTTGTCGCCACCGCCTCGCGGGCCGCCCTTGATGCCCCAATCCATGAGGAACTTCCCGTTCTTATCGAATTTCGCCACCCGCGTGCCCGTGTAGCCGTCGGAGACGTAGAAGGTGCCGTCCGGCAGCCAGTCGAGATAGGTCGGCCGGTTGAAGTGAGTAGCGTCGGCGCCCTCTTTCTCCGGCGTGCCGATGGTCTGCAAGAGCTGTTTGCCATCGTGGGTAAACTTGTAGATCACCTGCATGTTGTCGTCTACCACCCAGACATTCTTGTCCGGATCATAAGGGCTGATGTAGACCGAATGCGGACGGCGGAACAGCTTGTCCCATTGCTTCCAGGTTGCGATGATGTTGCCGTTGCCGTCGACGACGACGAGGCAGTTCTCCCATTTTGCGTCCACGCCGAGCTGCCGGTAGGGCGGGCCCTTGATGCCGAGGTCGGGCGCTTTGCCTTCCCAGGCGGTCAGCCACTCCGAGATGTTGTTGTCTGTCCCGCCGGTGCCCGGCAGAGACGCGACGGTGGCGTCACGCCAGAAGCCTGCTACGGGGAAGCTGATACTGGGCCCGAGTTGAGGCAGCAGGACCGCCTTCGTCGGCGCCATCTTGGGCAGCTCGCCGCGGAAAAGCATGTAGATGCGATTGGGGCTTTCCGCAAACACGCTCTCGCCCGCGCCATAGGTCCACTTTTCGTTTCCGGGCAAAGTACTGATGTCTTTCGGCCAGCCCTTTACCACGTCATAGGGTCCGGTGAGATCCTCCGAACCAAGCGTTCCTGGAACGGCGGCAAAGCCTGTTCCAGGTTTCGCCTGTCCCTCGACTGGCGCCCGCCTATTGGAGACCTCAAAACCGATCCCCACGCCGATCGCCAAGATAACGATCATCAAAGCAAGTTTTCGCATGTCATCCTCCGAAAACCAACCATCCAACTGTGCCGATAGTTGATCCCCTGCGTGTGAAATTTGTTTGCGGCCCCGCTCCAACTTTCAGGCGCATCCTCGGGATGCGGGCAGGGTGGAATCGCCAGCGAAGTCTACCTCCATTCGCCCGGCGGCGTCACGCAGTTTGCGACCCCGCCGACGCAAAAGCGGCGTGCGCTGGCCCCCGGGTTGGTGCAAGGGCCTGGGTTATCCACAAATCTTAAGTTGAGGGTCAGGCGCAGCAGGATAACGCAAAGGTGTCTTAATGGCTGCAATGTCGCCATATCCGATTTTGTTCGCTCGAAAAATCTCTGCTAGAATGCCTGTTCCAAATCAAAGCAGGAGCTTGCATGGCCCAAAGATGCCAGATTTGCGGGAAAGGCCCGCAATACGGAAATGTGATCAGCCACGCCAACAATACCCGGCGCCGCCGCTGGAACCCCAACCTGCGTCGCGTCCGCGCGTTCGTGAATGGCGCGCGCAAGCAGATACGCGTCTGCACCAATTGCCTGCGCTCGGGTCGCGTGAAGAAGGCAGCTTGATTCGCCGTAACCATCCTTCCGGTAAGGTCTTGACGTGGTAAGAAAAGTATTCGCCGCCACGCTTCTGTTTTCAGCCCTGTCCGCCGCCGGTTGCAAGCATGATGCACCGCCGACCGCGGACGTTTGGGCGGTCGTCAACGGCGATCAAATCCATCGTACCGAAGCCGAAAAATATTACAAAAGCCGTCTAAACCCACAGGCCCCCACACCATCCCAGGAGGAGGCCCTCTCCCTCACGCTAAACGTCCTCGATGAGCTCATTAATAACGACATCCTGATCCAGCGTGCCAGGAAGCTGGGCCTGGAAGCCACCGATGGCGAAGTTGAGGATAAATTTACGGAATTCAAAAGCCCTTATACAGAAGATGAATTCCAGAAGACGCTCAAAGATCGCGGCGTGAGCACCGACGATCTAAAAGATGACATTCGCCGCCAACTCTCTGTGCAAAAACTGCTGAACCGCGAGGTCGTGGCGAAAATCGCCATAACCGATCAGGATATTTCTGATTTCTACAATCAGAATCGGCCGCAGTTCAACGTGGCCGAAACGCAATACCGCATCGCGCAGATTCTGGTGACCCCGCATAAAGATCCCCAGCTTCACAATCGCAAAAACGACGATGCCACGACGGACGTGGAAGCTCGCCGCAAGTCCGCGGCGCTTTTGCAGCAACTTGCGAACGGCGCCGATTTCACGCAGCTGGCCATGGACTATTCCGAAGATCCGGCCACGGCCTCGTCGGGGGGGGATCTGGGCTACGTTCCCGAATCCTCCCTGAACCAGAGCGATCCCGCGTTGAAGCGCGCCGTCGTCGGGCTCAAGGTGGGCGAGGTGAGCCCGATCATCCCGCTCAAAGACGGCTACCACATCCTGCGCCGGGTCAGCGCGAACTCTCTAATTCTCAGGTGCAGCAATCCATTCGAGATACCTTGCGGAACCGCAAAGAGCAGCTCTTGCGAGCCGCGTATATGGCTGAGGCGCGCGACGGAGCTAAAGTCACCAATTACCTCGCCCAGCAGGTAATCGAATCGAACGGGAAATTACCCGCCATTCCCAAGTTCGGCAGCAGCGCGCTCGCGCCTGTTCCGCTTAGCGCGCCGGCGCCGGCTCCGGCAAGCGTCCCTGCTCCCTCGCAGCCCTGACTCGAGAACTGTTCGCCGCGGCTCAAGTGATTGTGACCAGCGGCTCGCCTGCCGAGACCGCCTGCCCTTCGCGAATGAATATGCGGTCAATTGTGCCCCGTTTGGGCGCCCGGATTTCATTCTGCATCTTCATCGCCTCGACCACGATCAGACCTTGATTTGCCTCCACGGTTTCACCGGCGCTCACGAGAATGCGTATCACCTTCCCTGGCATCGGCGCCACTACCTGCTGCTTTCCTTCCGCTCCGAATAACGCGCCGCGCCCGCGCCGCCACGCGCGAGGATCGGAAACTGTGGCCCGGAATTCCCTGCCGCCGCAACGCACCAGCACTCCCTCTGCCGCGGGTATGACTACTGCCTCGAATGCGCGTCCATTCACGAGGATCGAATAGGTATTCGGAGCCACTTCCATGGCATCGATCTTGTTATCAACCTGTAGGCTGTTCTCCCCGCCTATGGCAAATTGATTCGGACCTGTACGCTGAATTTCGATCTGCCGGGCCAGCGTTCCGATGCGCACCTCCAATTTCATTTCATATGTCTCGGGTCGGTGTGCCGGAGAGTCCAGGTATTAGCGGAAATTGGCGGGCGGGGGATTTCATTTGTTAGCGGTCAGGAGCGCGCGAAATTTGTTCTCGCTTTCCGTCTTCCCGCCACCGGGAGACGGGCTCCGCTGGGTGCTCGCTCGCAGGCTTGGCTTGGTTGAGGTGCCAGAGAGCGGCGGCGATCATCGCAACTTTGATTTCGAGCGCTTCGCCGGGAGAGCCTGCGCCTGCTGCGCGGGCCGACAAAAGAGGAGCCAGGCGCTCATCGAGCCAGCGCGTGTGAATTGCACCCTTCTGGAAATCGGCGTCGGCGAGAATCCTTTGGAAGAGCGCCGTATTGGTCCGGATTCCCTCGATTAGCAATTCTTGGAGAGCCCGCTTAAGACGGGCCAGCGCTTCCGGGCGGTCGGCGCCCCAGGCAACCAATTTTGCTAGCAGCGGATCGTATTCATCCGGTACTGTCCAGCCGGAATAAACGCCCTCGTCAAGACGAATCCCCGGCCCATGCGGTGTGCGCCACGAGATGATTTGCCCCGGCGAAGGAAAGAAATGATTCTCCGGATCCTCCGCGTAGATACGGCATTCCATGGCGTGCCCGCGCAAGCTCACATCCTGCTGCGTGATCGGCAATCTTTCTCCTGCAGCCACACGCAGTTGCAGCTTGACCAGGTCGAGACCGGTGACAGCTTCGGTGACCGGATGCTCCACCTGCAGGCGCGTATTCACTTCAAGGAAATAAAAATGGCGGCTCCCATCCACCAAGAACTCAGCCGTGCCCGCGTTGGTGTAGTGCGCCTCTAGCGCCAGGCGAACCGCAGCCTCACCCATATTCCGACGCAATTCCGGCGTCATAAACGTCGATGGCGCTTCTTCGATCACCTTTTGATGCCGGCGCTGGACCGAACATTCACGCTCGCCGAGATAAATGACGTTCCCGTATGCGTCGCTGAAGATTTGCATCTCGATGTGTCGCGGCCGATCCAGATATTTCTCGATGTAAACGCGCGCATCGCCAAAGGCGTTGAGCGCTTCGGAGGCTGCATCGCGCCATGCGGCGGCAAGTTCATTCGCGCCTGCCACCATGCGCATGCCCTTGCCGCCGCCACCGGCGACGGCTTTCAGCAATACGGGGTAGCCGATCTTGCCAGCGATGCGGCGCGCTGCTTCGAGCTGTGGGATCGGCTCGCGAACCCCCGGAACCACCGGGACGCCAGCCCGATAAGCAAGTTCGCGGGCCGCTGTCTTTGAACCAAGTTGCTCCATCGCCTCCGGCGATGGGCCCACAAACGTGATGCCCGCCGCCGCACAGGCACGCGGCAGTTCAGGATTCTCCGCCAGGAAGCCGTATCCGGGATGGAGTGCGTCGCACCCGGCGTGGCGCGCGATATCCACGAGCTTATCGACGCGCAAATAGCTCTCGCGTGAAGGGGCTGGCCCAATATCATAGGCTTCGTCGGCCATGCGCACGTGCAGCGCGGCGCGATCTACTTCGCTGTAAACCGCTACGCCGGTAATGCCCAGGTCGCGGCAGGCTCGTAGAATACGCACCGCGATCTCCCCGCGATTGGCGATGAGCAGCTTTTTCAACATGATCCCGCAGCCGAACGCACGTGCATTCTAGAGCGCAATGGATACCACTGGCGGTGCAAGTTCTCTAGTTAGTTAGAGTGGACGAAGAGATATGCTCCCCAGGCAATCAGGAGGATCCCGGCGAGGCGACCGAGAACCAATCCTTGCCGCGACAACTTCTCCACGAGCACGAACCCGGCAATGGCAGTCACCCACAACAGGTTCATTACGCCGGCGACAAACAAGAGCGTCATTAAAGCCCAGCAACAACCTACGCAAAACAGCCCGTGAAGAAAGCCCATGCGGACCGACCCGGCGGGTCCTTCCCGCCAATGATGGCTCAGAAAACTTAGAGGTGAACGGCAGTGGACAAGACATGCGTTCTTCATGGGCAACCATTGGTACACGCCGGTGATAAGAAGAATGGCTGCGGTCAAGACGCCCGAACGAGCTGACATATTCGCCGCGAGTAGGCCCGCCCGGTGGAGCGCGATTTGCCCGGAGGCAGCCGCCAGGCTGAATACGGTCCATGCCAGCAAGTAACCGGTGACGAATAACAGACTGTTCAGGCGCGTGTGGCGATCGTCTCGGCGACGATATACGGCGAGTATCAACAAAATGAGGGGCGCGGCTGAAGGCAGCATCATTCCCACCATCATCACGGCCCACATAACAAAGAGCGCAGCCAACTCACGTGTCCAAGACTGCATTTCGGGCATTCCCATGGCCGCATGCATCTCGGCTTCGCCGAGCATGCTCCGCATACCAGCGCTTGCGGTTACGAGATAGCTCCACGAAAGAGCAAGGACCGCGAGAAGCCCCAGCGCCATGATCAGCCGATCCCGGCGGATCATGCGTTCGAGGGCAGAAGTGGCAGCGACGCCCGTGGTGGGCATAAGGCTAGGCTTGGTTCGTCCAGTTGACTTCGGCCGCGGCAGCGTAGCGGTTGGGCCATTCCATCCGGAAGTTTCCATGTTCGACGCGCATCGTCTCTGTTGTAGCTACTTTAGCGTCGTTCCAGAAGAAACCGCCCTTGGGATAGACGATGTGCACTTCTTTGTCTTTCCCGGACACCGCGTCGCGCAGTGGGGTCAAGCGCAATTCCACGGCTCCGGGAACTCGCACTTGCGAGCGTTCGCCGGCAATGCTAATTTCCACAGGCTTGCGGACGGGCCCCTCAAAATGTTCGATCGTGCCGGCAAGCGCCTCCCAAGGCATCCCGCCCATTTTGCCGGAGAGAATCGTCGCGAAAGCGTTCACTTGTTCTTGACTCGCTTTTTCATCCACAAATAGCACCACCTGACCGTGGCCTTCGTGAATGGCTTTGGGGTATTTGGCCGCAACGACCGCGCGCACGCCCTTGAGTGACACGTTTCCGAACTTGCCATCCTTCACTTCGTAGCCGACGATGAATTCGCATTTGCCTTCATTGGGGTAGCCGGCGAACTGGCAGTTGCAGCCGTGCTGACAGTTGCACGCTTCGATGCTCTCGGCTTTGACGCGGAAAGGCGTCTTTCCCGCATTCATTTTCGCGGGCGACTTTTCCGCTTTCGCTTTTCCTGGCATTTACCACCTCCGATCCGACCGAAGAAGATCGGGGCCGATCATATCCAGCTGCTCTTCTGTCGTCAATTTAAGTGTGGATTGTCCTAAAGCGGGATATTGCCGTGCTTCTTCTTCGGGTTGGAATCTCGCTTGGTCTCCAGCGCGCGCAAGGAGGTGATCAGGCGGATGCGCGTCTCTCGGGGCTCGATGACGGCATCGATGTAACCGCGTTCCGCCGCGATATACGGATTGGCGAAGCGAGCGCGAAACTCCGCGACTTTTTGCTCGCGCAGCCGTTCGCGCTCCGCCTGCGGCGCGCTTTCGATTTCGCGCTTGTAGACGATGTTTACGGCTCCTTCCGGGCCCATCACGGCTATTTCCGCGGTGGGCCAGGCGAAATTCGCATCGGTGCGGATGTGCTTGCTGGCCATGACACAATAGGCGCCGCCATAGGCCTTTCGGGTGATCACGGTCAGTTTGGGCACGGTGGCTTCGGCAAAAGCGAAGAGCAGCTTGGCACCGTGCCGGATAATGCCGCCAAATTCCTGCTGTGTGCCGGGAAGAAAGCCAGGGACGTCTTCAAACGTAATCAGCGGAATATTGAACGCATCGCAGAAGCGCACGAAACGGGCACCTTTGACTGAAGCGTTGATGTCTAGCACGCCGGAGAGTACGGCCGGCTGATTGGCGACGATGCCCACCGGCCTGCCGTCGAGGCGCGCAAAACCGATGACTAGGTTTTTCGCAAAGCGCTCCTGAACTTCGAAGAAATAATGGTCATCTACGAGGCTGTGAATGGCCTGCTTGATGTCGTAGGGCAGGCGCGCGTCAGTGGGGACGAGTTCATCGAGCGAAGCGTCGGCGCGTTCCGCAGGATCGTTGCAGGCGCGCCGCGGGGGGTCGTCGAGATTATTCGACGGCAAAAAACTGAGCAACTCGCGAATCATGGCCAGGCAATCGGCATCGTCACGCGCGGCAAAATGCGCCACGCCGCTGATAGCGTTGTGCGTCATGGCACCTCCCAGCTCGTGCTTGGTGACCTCCTCGTGCGTGACCGTCTTGATCACCTCGGGGCCGGTGACGAACATGTACGAAGTTTCGGCCGTCATAAAAATGAAATCGGTGATGGCCGGCGAATAAACCGCGCCGCCCGCGCAAGGGCCCAGAATCGCACTGATCTGCGGAATCACGCCGCTGGCCAGCGTGTTGCGAAGAAAAATATCCGCGTAGCCGGCCAGCGATGCCACCCCTTCCTGAATGCGCGCTCCGCCGGAATCGTTCAATCCGATCATCGGCGCACCCGCGCGCATAGCCAGATCCATCACCTTGCAGATTTTCGAAGCATTGGCCTCTGACAAAGATCCGCCGAACACGGTGAAGTCTTGGGCGAACACGTAAACCAGCCGGCCATCGATTCGGCCGAACCCCGTGACAAATCCATCGCCGGGCGGACGCTGCTGTTCCATGCCAAAATCCTCGCAGCGATGCGTGACGAATTTGTCTAGTTCCTCGAACGTGCCTTCATCCAGGAGCAGGGCGATTCTTTCGCGCGCGGCAAGTTTGCCCGCTTTGTGCTCGCGCTCGCGCCTCGCGACCCCTCCGCCCTCTTGCGCGGCTGCGCTGCGCCGGCGCAACTCTTCAATTTCTTGGCGCGTTTTTTCCTCGGTAGCCACTCAGGCGCCTCGCCGTAGGATTCTAGCCTAGCAGGGTTCGAACGATCTGCAACTGGTCCATGAACGTCCATGAAGCCTCAACGCGCACTTCTCCCTCGCAGCCAATTTAGGAAGGCACCACGTTTAGTTGTGGTAGTGCCTTAGCGGCGGGGCGAGCTGTCTGTGCCGAAGATGAGCACAGCTAGATGAGTAACAATGTAAACGGTCCCGACCAGCCACAGCATTCCCGTCAGCAACTCCGCCACGGTAGCCAGCGCGCGCATGGCTGGATTGGGCATTCGCGAAATGCTGATGGTGGCGCCCACCAGAACGATGACCGATCCCAATGTGAGTGTCACCGCCAGCGCGGCCACAATCGCCAGCGCGGCCCATTTTTTCAGGTCCGCTTCTTCCGCCCACGTCCCCACGAATATTCAGCGCAAGCCGGACCAATCGTCCGCGATGAGGATGGAATTGCTAGGATTGGAAGGATCGTATTTTATGCTGGCGGGAAGTCCGGTGATTATGCGCTCCAGCCCGGCGCGACCTTCGAGACTGGTAATGTCCTGCGCCGTTTCGTAGCTCACGCCGGAAATCGAGTAGCTGTAGCAGACCAGCTTGCGGCGCCCGTCGGGGTGCTTGCTGCCTTTGCGCCGGGCACTATCGTCGGCTACCTCCACTAGGTCTGTGACCTGCCCTTCGACGATGCGCCCGATTTGGTTCAAGTAGGCTCGTCTTTGCCGCTCGATCTCATCCGGATCGGGCGACCATCCCAGCAACCGAGAGATAAAAGTGCCGCCTAACACGGCCAAACTGGCCGCGTTCACAGCCCAGATATGCCAATTCCCCAATGCGTGGCTCAACGGCCGGCTTTGCGGACGGATGGCTCGACAATGTTGCCGAGCACCGCGCTCGCCTCCTCCCAGTCTTTGAGGAAACTTTGAAGTCCCTTATCCGTCAGCGGATGCTGGAACAATTGCTGGAAGACCTTGAAGGGCATAGTGCCGATATGCGCGCCCATCTTAGCTGCCTCTACGACGTGCATAGGATGACGCAAGCTTGCGGCAAGTACTTGCGTCGTGAAGTTGTATGCGCGATAGATCTCCAGAATGTCCCGTAAGAGCGTCAGTCCGTTTTCGGAGATATCGTCCAGCCGTCCAAGGAAGGGGCTCACGAAATACGCGCCCACCTTAGCCACCAACAGCGCCTGCGTCGCCGAAAAGCACAGCGTCACATTCACTCGAATACCTTCCTTCGAGAGTATGCTCAGGGCGCGCACACCATCCGCGATCATCGGAACTTTCACGACGATGTTCGGATGCCAGCTGACGATCTCCCGCGCCTCCCGCAAAATGCCCTCAGTATCGGTGGAGACCACTTCCGCGTTTACTATCCCGTCCTTCAAAATTTCGCAGAGTTTCAGCACATGCTCACGAAAGGGCCGGTTTTCTTTGGCCACGAGCGTTGGATTGGTTGTGACGCCATCCACCACGCCGAGCGAAACACCTTGCCGAATCTCGTCTAAGTTTGCTGTGTCCAGGAAGATTTTCATGAGTGCAAACCCCCAACAGATCAACCCGCGCCTTGTGATGTCTCAATTTTTGCGCGGTTCGACACCTGGTGCAACTGCGGGATTGCGGGGCTGTTCCGGCCCGATAACCGTCACCGCCGCGGCCTTATTGGACACGATTATCAGTGTGCTCGCTTGCGGGCCGGTACCGCAGACCCTTGCCATAAAGTTAATACCAGGCGTGTGACCCAGATCAGCGCCGAAGCTAAGCCCAAGAGAACCGTACCCAACATGAAGAAGTGGAACGTACCCATGCGCATCCCGAGCCGCGGGAACGGGATCTGCAAAATGGCATAAATCAGCGTCAAGATGGACCATGCTGTAAGGCCGCAGGTGAAAGCGTGCGAAGGATACTTTCGGAATCGATACACAGGTACAAGCATCAAAACGATAACCAGTGCCCCTGCCGCGGCATTCCTTAGGAGTGCCAGCCGATCGAGTGCCGGCAAGCGATTTGCGATAAGCAGCCAGGCGATGGCCACTCCTGACAAAGCCGCACCGATAACCAGACCAAGCCTCAATGCCGCTTGGGATGATCGATGCAGCTTCGTAATCTTCGGCCGAGGGGGCAATGGGTCCTCGCCTGGCTAAACTATGGCCCAGGGACGCGGGTCTCTACTGCCGAGCTGAGAGCGCTTTCATTTCCCGATTGATCAACCGCTCCCACTCGATAGAAATAACTTCTCCCCGTTACCACGGACATATCACGGAACGTCGGCGCAAGCAAGAGTTCACTATTTAGCTTCTGTCCGGGCATGCCGGCCTGCTCACTTCGGTAGACGTTATACCCGGCCAAATCCGGTTCGGTGTTGATGCTCCAGGTCAACTCTACAGATGCGGAGCTTCCGTTTGTTGCTGTCACGCTGACTGCTTCTAGATCCTGCGGAGCTGCCGGCGGAAAAATGTCCTTGGCCGTGAGAACAGCCGGAGCGGAATCCGCCGATTCCACAGTGGCGGCGCCGAATTGCAAGACCCGACGAACGCTATAGAAATAAGTATGGCCAAACTGGAAGGTCGTATCGCGGTACTCCGTCGTCGTCGTTTGCGCGAGCAACTCTGGCGGCGCGATCAGTTTTGCCTGGGAAGGAGCGAAAACCGCGCCCTCGGCCGTCGCCGGATCGACCTCGGCACGATAAATACGAAATCCGCGAGCCGGGCCGGTGGAAGTGCTGTGCGCTTCTTGCGCCGCGCTCCAGTCGAGCACCAAAGCCGTTTCTGTAAGCGTGGCGCGCAGGCCTTGAACCGGCGCGGGTGCAGGATAAATCCGCACGTCAACTGCATTGGAATCGGCCGACGCCTTCGCCTGAGACACGCGGGTACGTACCGTATAGATGAGGTCGGTGCCACTTTCCTCCGCCAGTTCGCGCCGATCAAGTTTGTCTGGAAATTCGATGCGCCCGTTCTTCTGGTAATGCTCCACCGTTTGGGAGGGGATGGTATCGGAGAGCCGCGCCGTGCTTCTGTTTTTCGCCGTGCGTTTCGGGATAGGCGTGGTTTGTGGCGTGTTCCGGTAGATTTCCACCGAGGGCATATCCGCAAGCGGTTGCTGGTCGGTCGAGGTCGCAGGCAGGGTGAAAGTCAGAATGACCGTATCCCCTACCTGTCGCGCACTCAAATCGCTTACGGGAACCGGAACAACCGGGTGACGAGCGGTCGGAAGATCGGGCGAGGCACACCCAAATAGCCAAGCTCCGAACGTGGTCAGCAGTGCTGATTTATAGGCGGCATCTATAAAGAGACTCACGCTGATGCGAATTATAGAAGCCGCGCTTCTCGGGCCTGGCATGGGGCTGATCCACTCCACCTTGGCGGCTCGGAAGGCGTCATGGGCGCGGGAACTAGAGAATATAGCGGCTCAAGTCTTGGTTCTTGGCGATTTCGGCAAGCTGTTTGGCCACGTAGGGAGCGTCGATCTTCACGTTTTTCTTCTTTAGCTCCGGAGCCTCAAAGGAGATTTCATCGAGCACGCGCTCGAGTATGGTATGCAAGCGGCGCGCGCCAATATTTTCCGTCTGCTCGTTGACCATTACCGCGAAACGCGCCAAGCCCGCGATGGCGTCGTCGCTGAAAGTGAGCTTGACCCCTTCGGTTTCCAGCAGGGCCACGTACTGCTTAATCAGCGCATTTTTTGGCTCGGTCAAAATGCGCACGAAGTCTTCTTCGGTCAGCGCGCTCAGCTCCACGCGCAGCGGCAGGCGGCCCTGCAACTCGGGGATCAGATCCGAAGGCTTAGTGATGTGAAACGCGCCGGCGGCAATGAACAAGATATGATCGGTGCGCACCATCCCGTAGCGGGTATTGACGGTCGTGCCCTCCACGATTGGCAGGATGTCCCGCTGTACGCCCTCGCGCGAGACATCCGGTCCGTGACCGCTTTCCCGTCCGGCGATTTTATCGATTTCGTCGATGAAGATGATGCCCATCTGCTCGGCCCGCTCGGTGGCGATGCGCGTGACGTGATCCATGTCGATCAGCTTGTTCTCTTCTTCTTGGATCAGGTAATCGAAAGCCTCCGACACAGTCATTTTTCTCTTTTTCTTTTGCTGGCCGAAAAAGCCGGAGAGCATGTCTTTGACGTTGATATCCATCTCCTCGATGCCCTGATTAGAGACAATTTCAAAAGCCGGCATGGAGCGCTCGCGTACTTCCACTTCCACCATCCGTTGGTCGAGTTTGCCTTCGCGAAGCTGCGCGCGCAGTTTGTCGCGTGTGCGATCGGTCTCTCGGCGCGTGCTGTCGGCCGCGGCGTGGCCGCCGTCGGGTGGGGGAGGCGATGGCGGCAGCAGCAGATCGAGCAGCCTTTCTTCGGCAGCCTGTTCCGCGCGTTCGGCAACTTCATCGAGCTTTTCCTCGCGGACCATGTCGATGGCCGTCTCCACCAAGTCGCGAATCATGGATTCTACGTCGCGGCCTACGTAGCCGACCTCGGTGTACTTGGAAGCTTCCACCTTAACAAACGGGCACCCGGCCAGCCGCGCCAGGCGGCGCGCGATCTCTGTTTTCCCCACACCCGTGGGGCCGATCATCAGAATATTTTTGGGAAGAACTTCTTCGGCCAGCTCGGGCGAAAGTTTCTGCCGGCGCACGCGGTTGCGCAGGGCAATGGCCACCGCGCGCTTGGCCGCCGACTGGCCGACGATGTACTTGTCGAGTTCGGCCACAATTTCCCGCGGCGTCAGCTCGTCGAACGACGGCGGCGTTTCCGGTTCTGGTTGCCGCTGTTCCCCGGGCAGGTAGATCACCATGTCCTTGTGTCCCGAAGACTTCACAATTCTTCTACGGTGAAGCTGCTATTCGTATAAATGCAAATCTCACTGGCGATGCGCATCGACTCTTGCGTGATCTCCTTGGCTCCCAGTTTGCTGTGCTTCGCCAGAGCCCGCGCCGCCGCCAGAGCAAACGGACCGCCCGAGCCAATGGCACAGATTCCATCATCCGGCTCGATGACATCGCCATCTCCAGAGAGCACAAACGTGGTCTTCGTATCGGCGACTACCAGCAAGGCTTCGAGATGGCGAAGCGCGCGGTCTTTGCGCCATTCTTTTGCCAACTCCACCGCCGATTTTGCCAGGTTGCCGTGATGCTCCTGCAGCTTGCCCTCGAATCGTTCGAAAAGCGATAAAGCGTCCGCGGTCGAACCCGCAAATCCTGCGAGCACCTTATCATTGAACAGGCGGCGAATCTTTCGCGCCGTATGTTTCATCACCTGTTGTCCCATGGTCACTTGGCCGTCACCAGCCATCACTACTTTGCTATCGCGGCGCACGCACAAGACTGTGGTGCCGTGTATCCGCGCGCCCAATCCCTCTGCTAGCATTCAGGAATTATACCGCGCGCCGAAACAGCGCGCCGACAACCTATTTTTTCTTCTGGTTCTTGCCGTGCTCTTGACTGAAGCGCTGCTCGAGCGAAGCCCGCGTAAAAAAGTCCGCCGGCAGATCGACATTGTAGCCGCAACTCTCCCAAAATACCTGGTAGACCTGCCGCCCGGTCAGGAACCGGGATTCACGAAACGGCGTCTGGATGCCGTCGATGAGATGATAGCTCGTATAAAACGTGCTGCGCTCCGAGTTCTCTCCGGTTTTCGGATCACGCTGCAGCAGTACGGAGCGGATCGGCAAGTGATCGCTGCGGCCCACGGCGATCCGCAAGTTACGTCCTTGCTCGCCGATCTCGACCCAATCCGCCTCTTTCAAATCGACCACGTCGCTGCCTCCGTAGCGGAAAAACAGGCCGCGGTCATTCATGCGGTTGCGCAGCACATAGCCCATCTGCATCTTGAGCTGCTCGTGATAGTCGGTCATATCCGCGGCAGGGAGCTCGGAGACGCCGCTCCGGTCGAGCGTCCAGCCCTTGTCCCCGGCATAGAGATCGACGATCAAAGCCTTCGGATCGTATTCCACCCGGTTCTTGTCGGGCATCTCGCGGTATTCGCGAAGTTCGATGTAACCGCCAATCTCGCCGGAGTGCTGGAATTGGGCGAAGCGGCCGGTGCAGTCTGAATTGTGCACGTTCAAGTAGGTTGCGCCGCCTAGAGCATCAATCGCTTGCTGCAGAATGGCCTTCGCTTTGGCGGCGCTGGCGTCGGGCATAATTTCATCCGGGTTCTGGGTGCGCGCCAAAGGCAGAAGGAGCATCACAGCTATCCCTGTGACCAAGGCCACAACTCCCAGCACGGACTTGTTCGTTTTCATCCGCACAGCACCGCCCCGCCATTTACATTGAGCACTTCACCCGTCACGAAGGTTGCCAGGTCGGAAGCCAAAAAGAGGATCGGCCCGGCAATCTCGGCTGGCGTGCCCACACGTCCCAGCGGAATCGCGCAGGCAAATTTTGCCCCTACCTTCTTAGCCAGCCCGGGCCGAGACATGTCTGTATCCACCCAGCCAGGAGCAACGCAATTCACGAGAATGCGGTACTGCGCAAGCTCAGTTGCCACAGACTTGACGAAGCTGATCGCGGCGCCCTTGCTCGCGGCATAGTGAGAATGGAAGGCTTCGCCGCGCTGACCAGCCGTCGAGCTGACTACGATGATTCTTCCGCTCTTCTGGGCGATCATTTGCGCCGCGGCATAATGCGTTACTCCGTACGCGCTTTTCAGGTTCACGCGTATCATCTCATCCCAATCACGCTCGCCCAGCGCTTCGATGGGAGCGTCTTCAGCATTCCAGATGCCCGCGTTCACCACTACGATGTCGAGCCGCCCCAAGCATCTCACGGCATGAGATACAAGTTTCTTCGCTTCTGCCATCCGTCCAAGGTTGGCTTTTAGCGATTCGATGCGCGTACCGTGCTTACGCGCCTCCAATTCAACTTGGGTGGCCGCTTCGCGATGGCCATGAAAATTGAAGACCACATCGGCTCCCGCCTCGGCAAAAAGCTTCACCGTCGCGGCCCCGATTCCGCGGGAGCCACCGGTCACCAATGCAGCCTTCCCCGCCAGTGAGATCATCGCGAGGACTTAGACCGCCGCGGGTGGCGCCGTGCTCGCCGGGGGCGGGCCTTCGGTTCTCCCGCCACGCCTTGTGCCTCCCTCACCAGCTTTCGAAACAGCGCCGCTGCAAAAGGGTCGTCTGGCATCCGCTCGGGATGCCACTGCACGCCGAACGCCCACCCGGGCCCGCCCGTCCACTCCAGCGCTTCGATGACCCCGTCGGGCGCGCGAGCGGCGACACGCAAGCCGCGCCCCGGCTTGCACACCGATTGGTGATGCGAGCTGTTTACGCGCGCGCTCGAGCCCCCCGCCAGCTTAGCGAGCTGGCCGCTTTGGATTCGAATACGATGAAGCGATTCGGTGCGCCTGGCGCCCCCATCGTGGTCCATGGGGTTTGGTAATTCGCTCGGAATGTCCTGCACGAGCGTGCCGTGCAGATGGACATTCAGAAGTTGCGCACCGTAGCAGATGGCTAATACTGGCTTGCCCCTGGCGAGAGCGTGATGGAGCAGCCCGTCATCGGTATGCTCGCGCCGTTTATCCGGATGCGCGCTTTGCGGGTGACCCAGACTGCCAAAGCGCCGCGGCTCCACGTCGGCAGGGCTGCCGGGCAGTATCACCCCGTCAAGAGACTCGGCCATTCTCTTCAGCGCCGCGGGTGTGAGCGAAAGTGAGATCTCCACCGGCTCGCCACCCGCTGCACGCACCGTCCGCAAGTATCTCTCGTAAGCGCCGCGGCTGCGCTGCATTTCCTCGACGGCGGTCCGCCAAGGTACGCCGATCCGCGGCCTATGATTTTTCTGCGCTGGCACGGCAGCGTATCCTAGCATCCGCCGGAACTACCGGCAAACTCGTTCCTCGGCTTCAACGTGTCAATAGGTGGTCGTCTTCCTCGCTGCTCCGTATTCCACGCCCGATTGCGCGTCCCAGTGACGGCGCAGATCTCCGACGAGATATAGAGATCCGGTCGCGAAGATCACGTCGTCCGGTTCGGCGATTTCGAGGGCCCGTTCGATTGCCGCGCCGGGCTCACGGATCACCTCCACGGCGCGCGCAAGATGCGAGGTCATTTCCGCAAGCGCCTCTGCCGAAAGCGAACGCGGCTGCGGCGATTGGGTCAAAATCACGGTTGCGGCCCGCGGAAAAAGCAGTCCCGCAACTTCATCGATGGCCTTGTCGCGCATCGCACCGTAGATGAGGTGAATGCGGCGGCCGGCCAGGTGGTCGCACCAGTAGGCCAGCACCTCGCGCGCCCCGGCCGGATTGTGCGAGCCGTCGAGATAAACAGCTGGCTTGTCTTGCAATAACTCCAGGCGTCCGGGCCAGCGCACCGATTCGATTCCGCGCACGATAGCACCGTCGTTGATGGCAAAACCGCGCAGGGCCAGTAGTCGAGCAGCTCCGATCGCTGTGATCGCGTTGCGCACCTGAAAACGTCCGGCCAGCGGCAAACTGACTTCCATTTCTTCCATCGATTTGGCACCGAGCTCATCCGACAGGGCCACTTGAAACCGGTATCGCCCGTCTTCCGAACTCACCCGCGAGATTCGGCAGGCCTCATCGATCTCGACCAGATGCGCCCCTTGCTCGACTGTACGGCGCCGAATCACTTCCCTCGCGGCCGGGTTTCCCGCCGCGCCCACCACCCATGCTCCCGGTTTGATAATACCCGCTTTTTCCGCGGCGATCTCTTCGATGGAATGCCCGAGAAAATTTTCGTGATCGAAATCAATTTGGGTAATGGCGGCTACTTCGGGAACAATCACATTCGTTGAATCCAGCCGCCCGCCCAAGCCCACCTCAATGACCGCGATTTCCGTACCCGCTCGCGCAAAGAAATCGAAAGCCATGGCCGTGACGCACTCGAAGTACGTAGGATGCGCGGCGAGTCTTCCCGAGGCTAGCAACTCCTCGATGACCGCAAGAACCCGCGTAACGGACTTCGCGAACTGGTCGTCCGAAATTTCCGCGCCGTCAAGGCGAATACGCTCATTGATGCGCAAGAGATGCGGCGAAGTGTAGAGCCCGCAGCGCAGCCCCGCAGCTTGCACGATGCTGGCCACCATCGCCGCGGTGGAACCCTTGCCATTGGTTCCCGCGATGTGCACGGAAGCATAGGCGCGTTCGGGATGCCCCATCCGTTCGCAAATCGCGTGGATATTGTGCAGGTCAAATTTAGCCGCCCGAGCCTGCTGCGGTGAAGCCAGCTCTCGTCCGAGGGCCAGCAAATATCGCACGGACTCGTTGTAGTTCATATTTAGACTTTCGGCGCTAAGCGAGGAAGGAGTCGAGGGCGTTGGCGATATAAGTCTTGAGCTCTTTGCGGTGCACCACGGCGTCGAGAAATCCGTGCTCCAGCAAGAATTCGGCGCGCTGGAATCCTTCCGGCAATTTCTGTCGAATGGTTTGCTCGATCACCCGTGGCCCGGCAAAGCCGATCAGGGCGCCGGGCTCGGCGATGTTGAGATCGCCCAGCATGGCATAGCTGGCGGTGACGCCGCCCGTGGTGGGATCGGTGAGCACCGAAATGAAGGGGACGCCGACCTCATCGAGCTGCGCCAGCGCCGCCGACACCTTGGCCAGCTGCATGAGGCTGAGCGTGCCCTCCATCATGCGCGCGCCGCCCGAACAGGAAACAATCACCAATGGCATTTTGCGCTCCAGGCAACGCTCGACTGCCCGCGTCACTTTCTCGCCGACTGCCGCGCCCATCGAGCCGCCAATAAATCCAAATTCCATGGAGCAACAGATCACTGGCCGCCCCGCCAGTAGGCCCTCCGCCGCCAGCACGGCGTCACTCATACTCAGCTTCCGGCGCGCTTCCTTGAGCCGTTCGGCGTAAGGGCGGGTGTCGGCAAAGTGCAAGGGATCGTTCGAAGCAATCTGCGCGTCGTGCTCGATCCAGCGCCCGTCCAGCAGCAATTCCAGCCGCTGCCGCGCGTTCAGGCGGAAATGGTATTGGCATTTCGCGCAGACGTGGGCGTTGGCCTCCAGGTCTTTTTTCCAGACGATGGCCCGGCAGCCGGTGCACTTCGTCCAAAGCCCTTCCGTCCTTACGCGCCGCTCGTCGGGGGGCGTAGATTGTTCAATCGATTTTTTCGAGCGCTTGAACCAGGACATAGGCCCTTTGGGGGTTGCAGTTACCTCGGCGATCAGTAATCAATTCCTCGCTGCGCGAGAATTCCCTTCGTATAAGGATGCTTCACTTCCCGCATCTCCGTCACCAGGTCGGCTGCTTCCACGAGCGTCGGATGTGCATTACGGCCCGTGCAGATCACGTGCACACCATCAGGCCGCGCCACCAGGGCCGCGACCACTTTTTCTGCCTCCAGCATGCCGTAGCTGATCACATAATTGATCTCATCGAAGATCATCAGATTGTAGCGCCCGCTCTGCATTTGCGCCCGCCCAAACTCCCAGGCCTCTTCGCAAAGCCGTATGTCTTCAGGATCCGTCTCCGCACCGCCAATCTTTACAAAACCCCGGCCCATAGCCCGAATCTCGAAATGGTCTGTCCCCAGCATCTCCGCCGCATCCAGTTCGCCGTAATGCCAGGAGCCCTTGATGAACTGCACCATAAGCACACGCAGGCCTTGACCCACGGCCCGAAAGCCAGTGCCCAGCGCGCAAGTCGTCTTGCCCTTGCCCGGGCCGGTATAGATAATGAGCAAACCTTTTTGTTCGGCCATAGCGCGAGATAACGATGACTGCTCTTCGAACAGAGAAGAATACTGACGGCGGGTGGGCGAAAGGTCAAGCACGGCAAATGCAGTTTGCGGAAGGAGAAGTCTCGAACCGTCCGCTCGTCTCCAAGAACGGGGAGGTGACGCTTGTCAGGCGTTTAGGTTCGCCAAAAGATCCGCTGTAGCAAAGACCCGTGAGGTCTTCAAGGAGAAACCAAACAGTTTGCGCAGCTCGCTCGTATACGACAGCGAATATTCGCTGCCGCGAAACAGCTTCTCGAAGAACGTCTCGAAATCCGAATGGAACGTTTCGCGAGCGGCGTCGCGATTGGGAGCGAGCAGGCGGTCATTAATGAAGAACTCGACCTCTTGACCGTTGAACCGCAGCTTTCCCTCGAGGCTCGGCTCGGATTCCAGCCGCTGACACGCAATCAGGCTCGCCCGCATCGCTTGGCGCAGGGCATCCTGATTACTACCGTTCACTACGGTCTTGCGGTTATAACGCACCCCCAGGTGCTCGTCGGTATTGTCCACGCTATAGTTGGCCTGGTGTCCGACCAGAACCACGCCCGGGCCCGCTGGAACGTGCCGGTAATCGGCAACGTCCAGTAGCAGTTCTTCCATAATTTGCCCTTGAATCCAACTGTGAAACACCGGAATCAAAGGCCCGAGGTCCACTTCCTCTGGGTTTTTTACCAACAGTTTGACGTTGACGTGCTGAAGCTGCATGACTGCCATACCGCGTACTAGCCTCTAAACGCCGACCGGTTTGCCCATTCGCTGATAGCAACTGTGGGCGGCCTCCACAAACAGGTGCGCTTCGTCGATCAGATAACGCGCTGAGTCGGCTGTGTGAGGCCGCTGGCTCCTTTGCTGTGCGGCAAACAAATAGTGGGCGAATTTGCCTCCGGCGAAAGGATCGAAAAATTTCTGCGTATCGTAAAATCGCGTCCGGAATTCGCCGACGATCTGATCGCTATCCTGCGAGATATTCGGATACTCGAGTTTGACCAAGCCTCGCGCCGCGAGCAGCATCGCCTGATAGGCGAGTCTTCCCGCCGTGTCTGCTTGGCCGTTGTCCCATGCCACCTGGGCCTCAAAGACTTCCCTTTCTGCGCCCGCGAGATCGAAATCGACGGCCGACACCACTTCTCCGGCGCATTCGCCTACGCCGAGATCCTCCAAGCTGTACTCCCGGGGATCGCCCCAATCCGTGAAGATGGAACGATCGGTTGGATCGGCGGGAGAGCGCGCCAGATCCTCCAGCAGACTCTTCAGTTCCGCTTTGCCAATCCGCTTGATGAAGTCCTTGAATGCTTCTCCGTTCTTCCGTCCGGCCGCGTACCGGTCCACAAGCCGCGTGACCACCTCCGGAATGTGCTTCGAGGGGACCGCCATGACCGGCATGCCATATGACGCTGCGTTATGCGTCCACTCCCCGCCCAGAACCACTTGGAAGTGTGGCACCGCGTATCCCGCCATTTTGCGGCTTACGCCGTAAAATCCCAGGTCGGCGACGTGATGCTGGCCGCAACTGTTGAAACAGCCACTGATCTTGATGTGCAGATTCTGGACGGCTTCATCGAACTGAAAATTCTTTTCCGCTAATCTCTTGCGCAGCTCGGCCGCCAGTCCCCGGGAAGAGGAGATGCCCAGTTTGCAGGTATCCGTGCCCGGGCATGTGACGATATCCAGGATCGTTTCCGCACCGGGATAAGCAAGACCCGCGGCCTGAAGGGCCCGCCAGAGCTCAGCGAGATCATTCTGGCTGATCCAGCGCTGCACGATATTTTGTTCCACGGTCGTGCGAATCGTTTCATTTGTGAACCGCCGGGCGACGTCTGCGAGCGCCCGAAGCTGGTTGGCAGTAATATCGCCGAGCGGCAGGGCGATGGTAATCACGGAGTAGCCCTCTTGTTTTTGCGGACGGGTGTTCGTCTCGAGCCAGCGCTGAAAATCCGTTGAGCCCAAAAGCGGCTTATTGCCGGCCGGTTTGAGAGGTGCTTCCGTGAATGCTGCTGCGCTCTCGACATATTCGGTCCAGCGGGGATCCGGGGGCAGGTTCTTGCGCTCCTCCAAAACGAGCTTCCGGAATTTCTCGATTCCCAGATCCTGAATCAGAAACTTGATCCGCGCCCGGCTGCGATTTTTCTTTTCGCCGTACTTAGCGAAAACGCGCCCAATTGCCTGCGCCAGTGGCAGCAGTTCCTCGGGCGGAACAAACGGGTCGAAGAGTTTCGCCTGATACGGGACGGCGCCGAGGCCGCCGCCAACGTACATTTCGAAGCCAATCTTCCTCTCTCTATTCTCCGTTCCTTGTACCGCGATCAAGCCAAGGTCGTGCATGCTCGCCAGGCCGCAGGCGTGTTGACCGCAGCCGCTGAATGACGGTTTGAATTTTCTGCCGAAGTTCTGACAATCGGGATGGCCCAGCAAAAATTTCGAGAGCGCGCGAGCGAACGGCGTAACATCGAATACTTCGTCCGGGCAAACGCCCGCGTAAGGGCAAGCCGTGACGTTACGCACTGAGTTTCCGCAAGCTTCGCGCGTGGTGATATTTGCCGCGGCGAGGCGACGCATCAAGCTGGGCGTGTCGTCGATGTGCACATAGTGGAGCTGAAAATCCTGCCGGGTAGTGACGTGTGCGATGCCGTCGGAATATTCCTCAGCCAGTTCGGCGAGAGTCTCGAGTTGATGGGCGTTTAATCCGCCCGCGGGAATTTTGATGCGCTGCATTCCCGGCGCATCCCACATGGTGTTGAGGCCTTTCGTCAACTCGGAGGGGTAAGCCATTTCCTGAACTTTTCTGCCGTCGTGTCTCTGACCGTTATCGTACCGCTGGCCGTATACTCCTTTGCGAAGCCGCGTTTCGGCGAACAGGCGCTCCTCTAGCTTGCCCTGCTTGCGCAGGGTGATTTCGGTCTCGAAAATGTCGATCTCGCGGGCCAGAGCATCCGGCATTTTCCCGGCAAGCTCTTTCTGCCACAGTGAATTGGAAGCCTTCATATCCTCGTTCGTCTTCCTGCAATTCCTAACAAAAAACCCACCGCCGAATTTTGCGTCCGACGGTGGGCTCGAATGAGAGCTAATTAGAGCGGGCTAGCCGGCACACCGCGGCGCTGTTATCCGACAACAACACGCGCACATGATCTGCCACTCTCCCATGCCTACAGGCTACCCACCGGCGCTCCCGGTGTCAAGTTTGTTTCCTGCCCGGCCTGCCCGGGCCTGCCCAGGGGAGAGCGGAAGGCGGCTGGTTCTATTTTGGGTAAGGGTGCCCAGCGAGAATTGTGAATGCCCGGTAAATCTGCTCCGTCAGCATTATGCGCGCCAGCTCGTGCGAAAACGTCAGTGGCGAAAGGGAAATCCGCAACGACGCGCGTCCAGCCAGCGCCTCTGGGAATCCCTCCGCGGCGCCGCACAAAAAGATCAGCTCACGCGCACTCCGATCGCGGCATGATCGGATCCATTCCGCGAATTGTTGTGAGCTGAGCTTTTCCCCTGCTGCATCGAGCAGCACGACCGCTCCGCCTGCTCCGATGTCCAGGCGCTTCCGGCTCGCCGCTGAGTCCGGCCGCAATTCGTGGATCTCAATCTCGGCGTAGCGCCGGATGCGCGCCACGTAGTCATCCATCAACTCACGAATTTCTGGACGCCGCGTTTTCCCCAGCAATAAAAGTTGAATCCGCATTGCTGAGCGCAAAACCTCAATGTCATTCCGAGGAGCCCGCCTACGCCGGTTTCCGTCGCCGCTGCTTCTGCGGACGACGAGGAATCTGCGTTTCGGTTTCTACTGCAGCCCGTATTTCTTCCGTTTGTCGAGCAATGTTTTGCGGCTTATACCTAGAATTTCCGCCGCGCGCGTGATCTTGTAGTGCGTGCCTTCGAGCGTTTTCTGAATCGCCTCGCGTTCGATATCTTCGAGAGACCGCATGCCCGCCACCGCTCCCGCATCGGCCGTGCGGATACTCTCCGGCAAGTCCTCGGGCAAAAGCGTTGTGCCCTTGCCAAAAATAATCGCGCGCTCGATGGCGTTCTTTAGTTCGCGAATATTCCCCGGCCAGTTGTAGTTCTCGAGCGCCTGTCGCGCCGCGTCGTTCAGCACAGCGCCGTCGCGCCCATGAACCGTGGCGAGCCGCGCCAGCATATGCTCGGCCAGAGGGAGGATATCCGCTCGCCGTTCGCGCAGCGCGGGAACGTGAATCGCCAAGACGCTCAGCCGGAAATATAGATCTTCGCGGAATCGTCGCGCCAGGACGGCGCGCTGCAGGTCTGCGTTTGTGAGCGCGATTAGGCGCGCATCGATGCTCAGTGTCTCCGTGCCGCCCAGCCGCTCGAAACTCCGCTCTTCGAGCACCCGCAAGAGTTTGGCCTGGATGGCAGTGGAAAGCGCGGCCACTTCATCGAGCGCGATGGTTCCCGGGCCAGCCATCTCCAGACGCCCCAATTTACGTTCGGCCGCGCCGGTAAAGGCGCCTCGTTCATGCCCGAAGAGCTCCGATTCCACGAGCTCTTGCGGCAGGCTCGCGCAATCGATTTTCAGAAAAGGCGCGTCGCGCCGCGGACCCAGTTCATGGATAAGTCGGGCCAGTTGATCTTTGCCGGTGCCGCTTTCGCCCGTGATCAGGATGGTCGTGGAAGTTTCCGCCACCTTAAGCGCCACTTCGCGCACATGCTCGGAAACGGGATCGTGCGCGATCCAGACGGGAACTTCGCTCACGGCAAAACGCCTCGGGCCGCATTCCCAGGGGCAGACGATCCCGGCGCACTCTCGTCGAAGTCAATGCGGTGGCCCATGCGCCAAAGGCGCTCAAGATCGTAGAAAAGGCGGAGGCGCTCGGTAAGGATGTGCACGATGAAACTGCCATAATCGAGCAGCAGCCATTCCGCGCCGGAGCGTCCCTCTCGATGCTGCGGGCGCAGCCCGCGCGCCGTCAGCGCTTCTTCGACGGCATCACTAATGGCTTCCACCTGAGGCGTGCTGTATCCGGTGCACAGCAGAAAATAATCGGTGAACGCGCTCAGGCCGGTCAGGTCCAACACAGTGATCGCGCCGGCCTTCTTGTTTTGGGCGGCCTCGATGGCAGAGAGCAGTTCGGGGCGAACGGTTTCCGTACTCAAGTGTAGAGGGCCCGTCTGTAGAGAGCCTGCTTAGTAATGTATTCCTCTACGCGGGGCGGCACAAGGCCGTGGACCGACTGCCCCCCCTCGGCCCGCTGCCGTACGTCCGTCGCGGAAACGTGGCTTGCTACGGTTTCGAGCAGATAGACAACGGTATCCCGCAGACGAATCACGCGCGAATCGCGGGTGGCTTTTGCGGCTGCCGGTGCCAGAAGCGCAGGCGGTATCACTTCACGCAGCGCCCCAATTCGGAATCCCGGGCGATTGGCCACCACGAAATCGCACAATTGCAGCAGCTGGGCGTAATCCTTCCACGTTTGCAGATGCAGGAAGGAATCGGCGCCCACCATGAAGTAAATGCGGTCGCCGCGCCGGTTGAATTGTTGCCGGAAGCGCCGCACCGTATCAATGGAGTAAAAAACGCGCGGACCCGCGCCATTCACGCTCGCCTCCGCCAGCGAAGGCACAAACCGCGGATGGGCCGAGCACGCCAGGGCAACCATGGCAAAGCGGTGCTCGTAGGCGGAAAGTTCCGCGGCCGGCTTGTGCGGCGGCCGGCTGGACGGAATAAAGAAAACGTAATCGAGGTGAAAACGCCGCTCGGCGGCGCGCGCCACGGCCACGTGGCCCGAGTGGATCGGGTCGAAAGTGCCGCCAAAAAGCGCCACGCGCCGGCCTTCGGCGGTTTTCACTCCGCTCGCGGCGGCGATCTTCGCTTTCAACTTTGCTCCGCCGCTTTCAAAATTTCTCCGCGCCCGAAGCCCTCTTGGCTTCTTCACCAGGCGAGTACGGCGCGCCGGCACTCGCTTTGCTCTGAGAATCAGCTTCGCTTTCCTCGGCGGGCTCCGGCGGCGCAAGCCGCTCCAGTGCGGCGGCCATGCCGCGCACAAGTTCGGCTATGCCTTCGCCGGTAGCCGAGGAGACGGCGTAGAAAGCGAGCTTGCGCTCCGCGCAATGCTCGCGCAGCCTTTCCAGCCGCGAACGGTCCGTGGTGGCGTCGAGTTTCGTCGCCACCACGATCATCGGCTTTGCCCCGAGCGCCCCGCTGAAAGAAGCGAGCTCGCCACAGATAATTTCAAAATCGCGAACGGGATCGCGGTCCGAAGCGTCGCTCGTATCCACCAGATGGGCCAGCAAGCGAGTTCGTTCGATGTGGCGCAGAAATCGCGTGCCCAGCCCAATGCCCTGATTTGCGCCTTCGATGAGCCCGGGCAGATCAGCCACGACGAACGTTCGCCCAAGATCTCGATGCGCGCCGCTCGGTCCGCTTCTGTCAGAAGCGGCCCCCGAAAGTTCCCCCGAGACCACGCCTAGGTGCGGTTCGAGCGTAGTGAAAGGATAATCCGCAATTTTCGGCCGTGCCGCCGAGATCCGTGAGATCAGTGTGGATTTACCTGAATTCGGGAATCCCACCAGCCCCACATCGGCCAGCAGCCGCAGCTCGAGCCGCAGGTGGCGCTCCTCGCCTGGCTGGCCCTCTTCGGATTCGCGCGGCGCCTGATGCCACGGTTTGGCGAAATGCTGGTTCCCGCGGCCGCCCCGGCCTCCGTGCGCCACAGTCACTCGCTGTCCAGGGCGCGTCAGATCGGCCAGCCGTTCGCCGTTGTCGTCGATGACCATCGTGCCGGCGGGAACCGGCAGAATCATGTCGCTGCCGGAATGTCCCGTGCGATTTGAACCTTCGCCATGGCGTCCCCGATCGGCGCGAAATTCGCGACTGAAGCGATAGCGCAACAGCGTGTTGTCGTGCTGCGTCGCTTCCAGGATCACGCTGCCGCCCGAGCCGCCGTCACCGCCCGAAGGCCCGCCGCGCGGCACGAATTTCTCGCGCCGAAAGGCCACGCAGCCATTTCCGCCATCGCCTCCCTTGACGTAAATCTTGGCTTCATCGACAAACATGTTTTCCGGATGTTTTCCCGTTCCTAGCTAGAGAAGCATACGACACTGGCAGGGCGAATTGAACTGCGGCTTCGCCGCCCCTTTATAGCCCAGGGCGCGCTCGTGGCCGGCGCGAACGCGCCGACGTTGAAAGAGATCGCGAGCGGCCCTGGAGATTTTGTACTTTGTGGGTCGCGGCTTCAGCCGCGACATATTACGCCGCTCGGAATGAGAAGGGCCTTAGCCGCTGAGGCCTCAAATCGTGGGTTTTCACACCACTTAGTTAGCCCGCAAGAGAGTTTCACTTTTAGCAAAAGGGCAAGAAAGGCCGCGCTCTGCGCGGCCTAGGAACCTGGGGTCAATCTGCGGCAGGCGCTTCCACGGCTGTTGCTGCGGCCGTGGAGGGCGCAGGCTGCTGTGCGGCCTCTGCTACGCGCTCCGGGGGCAGCACACTGATGAACCGGCCCGAGCGGCCCTTGTCTTGAAAGCGCACATAGCCGGTTACGCAGGCAAACAGCGTGTCGTCTTTCCCGCGGCGGACGTTCAGGCCGGGCTTGTGCTTCGTGCCGCGTTGGCGAATCAGAATGGTTCCGGCATTGACGAGCTGGCCGGCGAAACGCTTCACGCCCAGCCGCTGTCCGGGAGAGTTGCGTCCGTTTACAGACGATCCGCCGCCTTTTTTGTGTGCCATAAGGGTACCGTCTCCGAAGCTTGCCCAACGAGCGACAAAAGCCCTTTCCGAATCACGCGGCTTTTGTCGCTAAAAGAGTCAGAGCGCGATGTCGCTAACCTCAACCGCCGTGTAATTCTGCCGGTGCCCCCGCTGGATCTTGTACTGTCCGCCGCGCTTGTACTTCAGCACCGTGAGCTTCCGGTGCCGTCCCTGCGACACGATCTTGCCCGTAACTGTGGCTCCCACAGCGTCTCTGCCCGTCAGGAGCTTCTGGTCGTCTGTGCTCACGGCGACCACTTCGCCGAACGTAACCTTCCCGCCCACCTTGCCGGGCAGCGTTTCCACTTTCACGGTTTCCCCCGGCGCGACCCGGTATTGCTTGCCTCCACTGCGGATTACGGCGTACATCCTGCCTCCGATTGCAAATGGGAAATCAGCATTATAGAGCCCGCCTCGCGCGCCGTCAACGTTTGCGTCATTGCGCGTCATTGCGCGTCCGGTGTCCGGTGCTGATTGCTTCTCGATTTGCCGGTCGAATCAATCAACGGATACGCACTGAGCAGCACATCTTGATCGGGCATATCGTCCGACCCAAATCATGCACTTCGCGTAAGGCCATTCGGATTAGAGGGCGGTAACGTTCGCTGCCTGCAGGCCCTTTGGGCCCTTGGTGACATCGAACTCAACCGCTTGCCCTTCGTCATTTGGCTCAAGTGATGGCGAGGTGTAAGACGTAATCATTCATCAGCAACTCCAGTGTGACGGGATCACTATCTCCGATCGCACATTTGGCGTTCAAGCGACCGGGCGGAACGGTCTTGACCAAGCGTTCGGTCATCCGTGCACGCAAGAAGTGTTGCTCGTTATTGAATGCGGAGTCGATAAGATGACCGAGAATTTTCTTCTTGACCTATTTACCCACACCTCGATCGCACAAGACCTCTTGCTCAGAGACCGCCCGAAGATTTTCTAAGCTATCGGAAACGATTGCACGAAGTTCTGCCGCAGCCTTCGTCCTCACTTGCGGCGCTCGTCCATCCATTGGTACATCCGCCGAATCCCTCGAAGATCCGCGCCTGGCCCGGTGATCTGCGGGAAATCAGCCTTATGCGACGTAAGGTCGACCTTTTGCGCGGCTTGGTCTGCGGTAAGTCCCTGCGCGCGCAGCTTGGCGACTTGCGTCATCAAGTCCTTCAAGTAACTCTGATACGCCGTAATCAGGGATTTTTCGTGGAACGGCACACCGTGCCCGGGCAACACAATGTCGAAATCGAGCTTCTTCAGCGCATCGAGTGTGGTGGTCCATTCATCGAAGATGCCGTCGCCCATGTACGCCAACCGCGACTCCATCAGGTCGCCAGTACACACAATCCGTTCCTTCGGCAATAAGACAACGGTATCGCCTGGGGTATGCCCCCGCCCGAGAAAGAGGAGCCTGATTTCGCGCTGGCCGCGAAAGAGCGTCAGGTTTGACGAATAGGTCATCGTGGGCGGCGTAGGCTTGATATCCGCGAATTGCCGCTGTTCGGCCTCTGTGGCTGCAAGCAGCTGCTGCAGCGTCGCCCGCTGTTGCGCATCCTTCTCCGCGGTTATCTGCTTCTTTAGCGACTCGATCTGGTCCGGTAGGTTCGCTTGCGCAGTTTTGAAAGGCTCTCGGTGCAGCACGTCTAGGTTCAAGATGGCCGTGCGGATGTACTCGTGCCCGATGATTTGCACGTCCGGCCCGAAAATGGAATTGCCGTCGGTATGGTCATAATGAAAGTGCGTATTCACCACCAAGCGAACGGGCTTATTGGTGAGCAACTTCACGTCTTGCACAAGCGCTCGCGCCACGGCGGGAGTGACGCCCGCATCCACGAGCAGCACATCATTGTCGTTCACGATCACTACGTCATTGCTGCCGGTAATCATGGCGCCGGTGGACGTGGCGTAGTAAACGCCCTCGGTGATCTTCTCGAAATTGAAAACCTTCCCCTTGGTTAGCGGCCCCGAGGTAAAAGTAATTCCAGCATTGCCTTGCCCTTGCACACGGGCGGCGAAAACGGAGCAAGCTGCCATCACGACGGGCAGAACAATCAGAATTCTGCGCATTTTCATTTTGATCCTCGCAGCCGCCGAGGCTTCGCGGGTTGAGATCCCCGGTCAGACGGTGCCCCGCATTCTACCCAGCCTTGCGGTCGCACCATAGCCTCTATTTGAATTGCTCGTCGATTTCCACCTGGTAGCCCGCGGCCAGCCGGTTAGTCTCGTTCGCCATGCCCACCGCCGCCATCAGCTCGGCGAACATCGCTTCGGACATGCCTTTCTTGCGCGCCGCGGCAGTGTGCGAGGCGATACCGTACCCGCACTGATGGTCACGCTGACGGCCACATAGATCATCTCTTTGGTCAGCGCATCCAGAGCGCCCGGCACCATGATCAGCTTGATTGACTCCCACGTACGCTTGAGCGTCACCGGGTCGCGCGCCAGCGCCTTCCAGCAAGTATTGATCCAGTCGGTTTGGCGCGTGGCCACGATGTCATCAAAAACCAAGCGCACTTCCGAGCTGGCGTCTTTATATTCAACCAAGCCGCTCGTGGTCATGCAGAGACCTCGCTTGTTTGAATTAAATCCTCTCGATAGTTGGGAAGGTTAGCAGAGAAGGCGCGGTACCTGGAAGCTCGCAGCGAAAAACACTCAGGGCGCTGCGCCGGGCCGTTTCTGGTCATCCGTTGAGGCGGCGCCTCGGGAATTCAGGTCGCGCGAGAGCATCAGCTTCAAAGTCACTTTATCGGTGGCAGGCGTCAGGCCAAACCCCACGCCCGCTTCCACATTCAGGAGCTTGCCATTGTGATCCACGACGGCCCACAGCGCGTGATACTGGTCGCTGACGGTAAAGAACTGATGCAGCGGCCCGTACCCGGTATAGTGCTCGGCGGCAAAGGTCCATTTCGGGGGGAGGTTGTAAGCGAGGCGCATCGCCGGCGCGAAGGTATAGTTCCTGACCCCAGTCCAGTCCGTATCCAGAATAGGATTAATAATGATATCCCACGGATGCAAATGTAGTCCCACGATGGGCCGAATTTCGGAAGTGAAGTGTCTTGTTTCCCAATACGAGGCGTTGTAGCTGAATTCGAAATTTACGCCGTAGAAGAAGGTGTGATCGCCCGCATGCGGTCTGACGAAAAGTTCGCGCAGTTTCACACTGTCAAGTGTCGCACCCCGCCCTCTGGAGAAGCTATAGACTGGCATATAAAGTCCCTGCTCGAACCAGGGTCTGATTCCAAAGGCAAATTCGGGAACGCCGTTGTACGAATGATCCGAGATGATCGCGCCGGGGAACGCCGGCTCCCTGATCCCGCTCGGCGTAAAGTTCTGATGCCACATCAAGTTGACGACGCCCGGTTCGGCAATCTCCGCGTCGTAGACTTGGATCTCATCGGTTTGCGCGAAGTCGATTGCAGGGGCCGCAATTAGCGCCAATGCCACGGCCAAAAACATGCGCGTGTGGCGCACAGCGAAGCCACGCAGGAACATAAAGCTCGAAATTCGCCTCACGTTGCTGAGACCCCTGTGTAAAGGCCGGAGCTTATCTCACGGACGCCGTTGTTTGCCTGTTAAATCGGTGTAAAGCGCCGATGCGACCAGCATCGGCGTTCCACGCGAACAGCGTGAGCGAGGGACCTCCCTGACACGCTAGACGTTCTTTGGGACGGGCTCTCGAGCGACGAACCGGTGCAGACGAACCGGTGCAAGAGATCGAAGCTCTCCGTTGGCCCTCGCGCTAAATCTAGGCATGCGGATGCGCTTTGTCGTATACCTCCATTAGCTGCCGGATGGAGGCGTGCGTATAGCGCTGCGTTGTGGAGAGCGAGCTGTGGCCCAGGAGTTCCTGAATAGCGCGCAAGTCCGCGCCATCCGCCAGCAGATGAGTGGCAAACGCATGTCGCAGCGAATGCGGATGGAGGTCCCAGTTGACGTTCATCAGGCGGACGTATTTCTTCATCACGCGCCCCACCGAACGGTTGCCCATGCGCCGCCCCGAGTGGTTGAGAAAAACGGCGCGCCCATCGGCGCCCTCCCCCGAACGCGCCAATAACTTGGCGCGAATCGGCCAATAGCGCCCCAACGCTTCCTCCGCCTTCGCGCCGTAGGGAATAATGCGCTCTTTGTTCCCTTTGCCGATGACCCGCAGCATCAGGTTCTTGCGATCCACGTCGTCTCTATTAAGACCGGTAAGTTCGCTCACGCGCAGCCCCGAAGCGTAAAGCAGTTCGAGAATCGCGCGGTCGCGCTCGAGGAGCAGCGCCGAATCTTGCGCCGCCTCCGAAGACCGTGCCGAGCGGCGCTTCGCCTGAGGTTTCGGGACTGTGGCCAGGCCGTCGAGGAATGCGTTCATCTCCCCGACGCTGAGAATCGAGGGCACGCGCTTGGGCAGCTTCGGCGTAGCCACCAGGCGCGCCGCATTTTCCCGCACCATACCTTCGCGTGCGCAAAATTTTAGGAACGAACGCAGCGCCGCCAGTTTGCGCGCCATGGAGCTTTTTTGCAGGTGCTGATCGTGCAGATAGCCGAGATATTCCCGGATCACGCGATGATCGATGTCTGTAAGCTGCACGGGAGGGCTATCGGGCGGTGTAAGATAAACTTGGAACTGTTCGAGATCGCTCCCATAATTCCGCAGGGTGTGCGCCGAGGCATTGCGCACCGAACGCAGGTATGCCAGAAACTTCTTGATCGCCGATCTCATTCTTCTACCGTGCCCGCAAGCGCTGCCCCTCGGCTTTTTTCACGGTGCCATTCTGAGGAGCGCAGCGACGAAGAATCTCTCTTTCTTTCCAGCCCGCCGAGCGCTCACGGCTTACCCGATACGCTGACCTCTTGAGGCGCGGCTTCTTTGTGTTCCGACTCCGGCGCCGCGATTTCCCAGTCGCAGCCTTCCTTCAGGCAGGTCCGCACAGCCTCGGTCTTAGTACGCTTCTCCACAATAAACGGAGCGCCGCATTTCGGGCAGGGCTCCGCAATCGGCTTATACGGCGTGGTGAAATCGCACTCCGGGTAGCGGTTACAGCCGTAAAAGACGCGGCGCCGTCCCTTCTTCGCCCGGCGCTCGACAAGTTCGCCCGTTCCACATTTCGGACAGTTGATGCCCAGCGTCTTGGAGCGGATGAATTTGCACTTGGGGTAACCCGTGCAGCCGATGAACTCGCCGTAGCGTCCATGCTTGAGCACGAGCTGAGATCCACACTCGGGGCAATTCTCGTTTAGTGGCACGTCGGGCTGACGAGCACGCCGCGTTCCCGAAATCAGCCGCCGCGTTGTCTTGCAGTCCGGATAACCCGAACACGCCAGGAATGCGCCCCAGCGTCCGCGCTTCACCACCATTTCGCGTCCGCAATTATCGCAGCTGGGCGTTTCCGTTGCGTCCTCGCCGCCGACCTCGGGCGAAAGGTCCTCGATGAAGTCGCAATCCGGATATCTTGAGCAGCCCAGGAAAAATCCCAGTCGGCTGATCCGTTCGAGCAATTCGCCCTGGCCGCACTTTTCGCACTTCCGCCCCGTGGGAATGCCAGCCTTATACGACTCCATATCGCCCTTAGCCTGTTCCAGATCCTGCTCGAAGCGCGAGTAGAACTCCTTCACCGAATCCCTCCAGCGCAGCCGGCCCTCTTCGATTTCGTCGAGCTCCTCTTCCATGCGCGCCGTGAAGCCCACGTCAAAAATATCCTCGAAGCTCTTCACAAGCAGATCGCTCACTTTTTCACCCAGCATCGTCGGCGTAAAACGCCCCTGGTCCTTATTAACGTACTCGCGCTCTACGATCGTGGAGATAATCGACGCGTAGGTGGACGGCCGCCCGATGCCATCGTCTTCCAGTTCCTTCACCAGCGTCGCTTCCGAATAACGCGGCGGCGGCTCCGTGAAGTGCTGCTCCGGCCGAAGCGCTTCGAGCCGCAGGATTTCGCCCTCGGTCACGGGGGGCAGCCTGCGGCCTTCATCGCTTTCGGGAGCCTCATCGTCTTCGCGCTCGGTCGAGATTTGATACGCCGCCAGATGGCCTTCGAACTTCATCACCGAACCGGTCGCTCGGAAGAGGTAGTCACCCGCAGTGATGTCAATGCTCGTTTGGTCGAAGACCGCTGGCACCATCTGCGAAGCCACGAACCGCTGCCAGATCAGCTGATAAAGCTTGAAAAGATCGTCGCTCAGAAATGGCTTCACCTCCGCAGGCTTGCGCGCCACGTCCGTCGGACGTATCGCTTCGTGCGCTTCCTGCGCTTCCTTCTTCGACTTGTAGAAGTTGGGCTTCTCCGGCAGGTAATTCGGCCCGAACTGCGTCCCGACCAACTCACGCACCTGCCCCAACGCCTCATTGGACACGCGCACCGAATCGGTGCGCATGTACGTAATCAGCGCAACCGAGCCTTCATCGCCCAGTTCCACGCCTTCATACAGCCGCTGCGCCAGCACCATGGTGCGCTTCGCTGTATAGCGCAGACGGTTGTATGCCGCCTGCTGCAGCTTCGAGGTCGTGAACGGCGGCTGCGGGTGGCGCCGCTTCTCCTTTTGCGTAACTTCGGAAATCTGCCAACGCGCTTTTTCTACCGCCGCGATGATCGCGTCGGCTTTCGCCTGCGTATGGACTTCGATGTCTTCGCCTTTGTGTTTGGCGAGCTTGGCCTCGAACGAAGGCGGCTCGGCCGCGGCAAGCTGGGCATGCAGCGTCCAGTACTCCACCGGCGTGAACGCGCGAATCTCGCGTTCTCGCTCCACGATCAGCCGCAGCGCCACGGTTTGCACGCGTCCAGCCGACAAGCCCCGCCGCACCTTGTCCCACAGCAGCGGCGAAATCTTGTAGCCCACCAGGCGATCCAACACGCGCCGCGCCTGCTGCGCATTCACAAGGTTCTCGTTGATCTCCCCGGGATGCTCGAAGGCCGCGCGAATTGCTCGCGGCGTGATCTCGTTGAACATTACCCGGAAAATATGATTCCGCCGTAGCTCGGTCTCCTCTTGTCCCCTGCGCGGCTTCCTCTTCTTTTTCTTGCCCGCCCCATTCGAACCGTTCTTCGCGGCCATAGTGGGCTTCAGAACTTCCGCCAGGTGCGCGCAGATCGCTTCGCCTTCACGATCCGGGTCGGCCGCAAGATAGACGGCCTCGGACTTTTGCGCCGCCCTCTGGAGTCCTTCCACGACGTGCGTCTTCTCGGGACTGACTTCGTACGTTGGCTCGAAGCCGCGCTTGATATTGATGCCCAATTCTTTCTTGGGCAGGTCCATCACGTGGCCGTAGGACGCCTTGACCGTGTAATTGCGGCCCAGATACTTGTTGATCGTTTTCGCCTTGGCCGGCGATTCGACGATGACCAGTGAGCGTGCCATAAGTCCTTTTTGTAGACTGAAAACCCCTCTTGCGGGTAACTATCTCTCCTTTCCGCTACCTAAAGCAAAACTCGTTACTAAATAAGAACGTACACAAACAGCTTCCCAGCATCTACCGGATGATCCCACGCATCTCCATTTCGCACAGCGCGGCGAGCATCTCCGAAGAACTCAAGCCTGTCGATTCCACCAGTTCGTCGACGTGAATCGGACTCTTCGATGCAAGATGATGGTGCCGCGCTTCTCGACCTCCTCGAAAAGCTTTCGGTTCTCTTCTAATATATACGTCGATACGGGAACCGAGGACGCCGATCGTCCCTCCGCACGAGTCGGCGCAGGCGCCGCGGTGGGCTGAGCTGTCGATCCCTCGCGCCAGTCCGCTCGCAACGATCAGGCCCGTGGTTGGCCAGGTCGCACCAATCGCTCCGCTATTTGATTACCATAAGGGGTCGGACGTCGCGCCCGCACGATAGAAATCGCATGACAGTTCAGAACTTGCTCATTCCTGCGAACATAGAGCAAGGGCAGCGGGGCGTAAATTTCCAGCAGGCGCTTGCGATATTCGCTCTCCTCCCAATGTATCAGCTGGCAGCCAGCCGTGCGCACCTGCGCCAGTTCCTTTTGCCGGTCGCGAAATGCCTTTCGAAAAGATCGTCTGCTCCAGCGCTGCGCCAAATGACACGCCTCCACCTCCGTCAGCGAGGCGTGGAATATTTCGGTGAACCGAATTGCCGCTGCAGCTTGTCGGCCAGCCGTGCGCCACCAAGCCCGGGCGTCAGACGCAGGGCCAGCCACGGAAAGGAGTACTCCAAGTCCATAGCGCCGCGAACCTACCCGCACCGTACCGCCCCTGTCAAGCGGCGATTCGATTAGGATCTAGGTCCGAGCGACAAACCGGAACGAGGCGGGGTCCCCGGCGCGAGCCGGTTTTGCGCGCGTTGGGGTGCCAGCGAGGGATCTCTCCGGTCTCTCCGGCGGTGTTGCGGTCCACGAAGGCGCTCGGGTGTATACTGCGACCTGACCCCCGGACCAGAGTCGCACTTCACTATAGCTTCCGAGAGGAATCCATGGCTTCGTTTCTCCAACGTCGTCGGTCAGCAACTAGGTTCATCGTTGCGTTATTCGGACTCATCTGCGCATCCGCTCTTGCAGGCAAAGCGCAGGAGACGGCCCCGCTCGGTCACAATCAGAGCCAACCCGCGCCTCTGGTGCAGGAACACAAAACCGTCCGAGTATCTGACCATGTCTATGTGATTCCGGACGGGCGTGTGAATCTTGTTCCGAATATCGGCATCATTGTTGGAAGCCGTGCGACGCTGGTGGTGGATGCTGGCATGGGACCGAGGAATGGACAAGTCGTCCTCCGCGAACTTGCCAAGGTCAGCAAGAATGCCGATCTGTATCTCACGACCACGCATTTCCATCCGGAGCATGTCACGGGCGCTCAGGCGTTCCCGCCAAGCGCCAGGGTAATTCGCTCCGAAGTGCAGCAGGAAGAGGTAGTTCACAAACAGCCCGAATTTATACGTAATTTCAGTAATCGCACTCCAGAAATCAAAGCCCTGTTGCAGGAGGTCAAGCCCCGTCCGCCCGATATCCTCTTCGACCACGAGATGAAACTCGATTTGGGCGGAGTGAAAGCTCGGTTGTTTTGGGTCGGGCCCGCACACACGCGAGGAGATACGGCCATCTACATCGAGGAGGATAAAGTTCTCTTCACGGGCGATGTGGTGCTCAACCGCTTTTTCCCTATCTTTCCCGACCCAGACGCGAGCGGGAAGAATTGGCTGGCCATCTTGAATCAGTTCGAGGTCACGATTGTGCCAGGACACGGCGAGGTCGGTGATGCCGGACTTGTCAGCAAGGAACAGTCTTACCTGAAAGGACTACAATCACGCGTCGCCGAACTCAAGGCTCAGGGAAAATCTTCCAAAGAGGCCCTACAGTTGCTGTCGCCGGAATTTCAGCTGAAATATCCGGACTGGGAGAATCCCGGCTGGATCGCAGATGCCGTCGCGCGATTCTACTCCGAACCCGACTGATTTCCGGTCCGGGAAGTCAATTCTTCTAGCAGCAGCTTTTGCGCGCGCTAGTTGTAGAGAACCGATCCCCAGCGCGCGCCGTTTTCCACGGGCTGCAGCGATCTTAGCCCCGGGGTCCCGCCTCGGTCGCCGTCGTCGGATAGACTGGCAGCGTAACGTGCTCGCCGAAGGTCGCCTTCAGCCCCTCGATGGCGCAATTCTCATCTCCCCCACCCGCGCCGCCGCCCACGCCGACGGCGCCGATCATCTGCCCGTCCACAACGATCGGGATGCCGCCGGAGTTTGTGAAGAGATTGAAATATGTGGTTTGCCGCGCAATCCCGGCCGGATTGTTCTTGAGCTGCGCGTTCGCAATGGATGTTGGCTGGCGCGTCTTCAGCGAGGTCTGCGCCTTCAACAACGCCGTGCGGATGTTATTGAAGATCTGGCCGTCCATCCGCTCCATGTGAACGAATTCGCCGGCATTATCGAGGACGTAGATCGACGCCGTGCCGCCCTTCGAGGCCGCCCAGTCGCGGCAGACGCGGGCGATCTTCTTTGCGGCTGCCAGCGAAATCTGATTGCCGTCGAAAACGTTACCCGCGCCTTTGCCGCCGACTACATATTCGGCTGGTAGCGCCGTTTTGGGTGGGTTGGCAGTCGCAAACTTCGGAACTGGCGCATTCCCAGGATTAGGGTTCTGCCGAGGCGGTAGGTCCTCAACCAGCGGCGCCACCGACGGACCGATCACCTCCTCCAGTGCCTTGTGACCGCAAATCTCATCGCTCCAAACGGGCGGGTGCGGCGCGGACCCGCCGACGCCGACCACGCCGATCAATTGTTTGTTGACCACGACGGGAAGCCCGCCGGAATTCGCAAATTCGCCGAGTTGTATCAGCTGAAGTTCCGCGTTTGGATCCTGGATCACCCGGTTCATAACCAGCTTGCTCGGTGCGCGAGTCATGAGCGCTGTGCGCGCCTTCATGTCGGCCGTGATGATATTCAGATAGCCCTGACCGTCCATGCGATCAAAATAAACATGGTTGCCGTCATGATCGAGCACCATGATGCTGATCTGCACGCCTTGCGCGGTTGCGGCCTTCTCGCACGACTCCGCAATGCGCTCCGCGGTAGCCAGATTGATAGTGGTGAAATCCTGAATCTTTTCGGCGGCTTTGCCGCTCAAGACCAATTGCTCCGGCACGTTTTGAGCAAACGCCCCGCCGAGCGCGATCAGTGCCGCCGCCAATCCCAATGTCACGAAACGAAGTCTCATTTTTCTCCTCCCCTGCCTTTTGCCGAACAAGTTTGCTCCGCCCGGCCGGCTGTGTCAATTCGCCTTGGCGGTAGGCTATGCGAATGGAAAAAGTGCTACATCCGTGGGCAGAGAGTCTAATCGGCGCGCAATCATCGCATCAGCTGAGGAATGACGTAGTATCCTTAGGCTGGCTCACTGCAGAAGCATCCCCGTGGAGATTTGGCCGGTGCCCTTCTCCCCTAATGCGAAGCCCGATATGAATCTCGACCGGGAGCTCGCTGCGCTCCTCTTCGAAATAGAGCGTTTTGGCAAAGAAAATGATCAACGCGAAACCGACCGTAAACGAAAGATGTTGAACCTCGAGCCAGAAACTGCCGCTCTGCTTCATATTCTCGTTCGCGCAACCCACCGGCAAAGCATCTTGGAGATCGGTACATCCAATGGTTACAGCACGATTTGGTTGGCGGATGCACTGTGCTCTCGAACGAAATGCCGGCTGGTGAGTATCGAGCGCAACCCCCTGAAGCTGGAAATGGCCCGCAAAAACCTAATGCGAGCAGGTCTGCTGAATTCTGTAACTCTCCTGGGGGGCGAGGCCTCCGCCACAGTTAGAACACTTGAAGGGCCTTTCGATTGCGTCTTTTTCGATGCCGACCGCATCAGCGCGCCCGAACAGCTCGAGATTCTAATACCGAAACTTAAACCCGATGTACTCCTGCTGGCTGATAATGTTCTCTCACATCCCGAAGAAATTGCCGACTACCTGAATTTTGTTGCTGGCCTGGTGGGCTTCTCCTCCGTTACCATACCCATCGGAAAAGGGCTAAATATTGCCTATCGCCAAAGCCCTTAGCCACTTCAGAAATTAGCTCTCTTATAAGATCTGTTCCAAAAGAATTCAGGGGTCACGTCTATCTTGTGCGGTCACAATTCGGGCTGGAACGCCCGTCCAAAGAGGCCCAAAGCGGCAAACTGGTTGACAATTGGCTCTGAAAATCGTAATAACCGTGTACAAGAGTGGGCCTCGAGAATCAAAAGTAGAACTCCGGGAGTAATTGTCCGAATCAAAAAGAACTTCGGCAATCCAATTCGCGCTGAAACTTTTGCTTTGAGCTAATCCGAGGCCGGAGGCGTGCCATGGGAAAAGATAAGCTCGGTATGTTGGTCGGCGTTCTTGGTTTGCTCGTTGTCGTGATCCCCGCGGTCGCTCATCATGCGTTCGTAGCCCAATATGATCCCAGCAAGTCGACGACCCTGCGCGGCGTGGTGACCAAAGTCGAGTGGACCAACCCTCACGCCCGTTTCTATGTCGATGTAAAAGACACGAGCGGAAAAGTCACCAATTGGAACCTGGAACTCGCCAGCCCCAACGCGCTTCGGCGGTTGGGCTGGACCAGAGATATCCTCAAAGTCGGCGATGAGGTCAGCATATTCGTCGCCCCTGCCAAAGACGGCACCAAGATGGCCAATGCCAGAACCGTTACGCTCTCCGACGGCCGGAAGATGGTGGCCGGAATAGCGGCCGAGCAAGGAGGAGCCCAATGAGAAGGGATCTTGCTTGCTCCATGCTGACTGCGCTCTCCCTGGCGATCTTTTTGGTTCTCTCAGTGACCTCTGCCTTCGCCCAGGGCCAACCTGAACCGGCAGGTGTCAATCCAGCGGGCGGAGGCGTACCGATGCGCAGCCTGGAACGCCTGAAGGCCAAGTCGCCGATGGCAAGCCAGACCTGTCCGGACTTTGGGGGCCGGAGCCCAAGTTTATGGGTGATATTTCGAACGCCCTCAAACCCGGCGAGAAGCTCCCGTTACAGCCATGGGCTATCAAGCTCACCAGGGAGCGGCTGTCGAAAGACGACCCGAATGCGAGTTGCCTGCCCTCGGGCATCCCACGCCAGTCTCCGTTTCCGTTCAAGATTATCCAGACCCCTAAGCTCATCCTCTTCCTGATCGAAGGGAACGTGCATACCTACCGGCAGATCTTCCTGGACGGCAGCGGCCACCCCAAGGACCTGGATCCCACTTGGTTCGGCGATTCGAGAGGTACATGGCAGGGAGACACGCTGGTCGTCGACACAGTGGGATTCAACGACAAGTTTTGGTTTGATGGGATCGGCCACCCGCATACGGAGAAGCTGCACGTAATCGAGCGCTATCGGCGCCCTGATTCAGGGCACCTAGACTACGAGGTCACCATTGACGATCCCGGCGCTTATGCCCGGCCGTTCACGATGTATGGGCAATCGCCCCTGCTTCAGAACACCGAAATCATGGAGTACTTCTGTATCGAGAACAACCAGGACGTCGCGCATATCCTCGGGAAGGGGACACCCGCGAAAGAGTAGTGACGCCAGCGTAATCGGACCTGCTGTATAGTGGAGAATGGAATAGAGATTCCACTCGAGGAGGCCCTTATGCCCGCCCGCCTGCTTGTCCCATTTCTGACCCTCGGCCTTACAATCTTTATCATGGCCGTTTCTGGAAACGCGGCGAATGCGCCGATTCCTCCGGCCAAGCTGGACGCACCGCTCGCCGGCGCCACAGGAATGCAGACGGCGGTGTTTGCGGGCGGCTGCTTTTGGGGAACTCAGGCCGTCTTTGAGCGCGTCAAAGGTGTGCTCCGCACTACGGCGGGCTACGCCGGCGGTTCTGCCGAGACCGCAACTTACCAGCAAGTGATCACCGAGACCACCGGCCACGCGGAATCTGTCGAAGTGATCTACGATCCTGCCAGAATCACGTATGGCCAGCTGCTTCGCATCTTTTTTTCCGTGGCTCACGATCCGACGCAACTCAACCGACAGGGACCCGACGTCGGCACTTCGTACCGCTCCGCGATCTTTTACGTGAATGACAAACAAAAGCGCATTGCCACGGCATACATCGCAGAGCTCGACGCCGCCAAGGTGTTCCCGGCTCGTATCGTTACGGAGGTCACCCCACTGAAGGCTTTCTACCGGGCGGAGGACTATCACCAGGATTTTGCACTGAAGAACCCGGACCATGCCTATATTCAAATCTGCGACTTGCCCAAGATCGCAGCTTTGAAACAACAATTTCCCGACCTCTTCGTCGATTACAAAGGCACCCGCTGACACGCGGCATTACTCCATCGAGATTCCCGATGTGGCGCCCTTCAGGCGGGCATCCTGGATACCTCAGGGGCAATCGCGAGCTTAACCCATGTGCTATAGTGGGCGATTCTTAATTGCGACCCCGGAGTCTGAGGGTAATCCGGCGCTCGAACGTCTCGCCACTGCGGGATCTCGCAGCGCATAAAAGAGCCCATGAGCAAACTGCGTATCTCGATCGTCGAATTCTTGAATACGGCGCCGCTGGTTTGGGGCTTCACCGACGGGCCTCTTCAGGGTCGCTACAATCTCTCCTTCACCGTGCCTTCGCTTTGCGCCGAAGCGCTGCGTTCTGGTCAGGTCGATGTGGCTATCATTCCGGCCATCGAATATCAGCGCATGGAGGGCATGGTGGTGCTGCCGGAAATGGCCGTGGCCGCCAAGCGCGAAGTGCGCAGCATTCTGGTGCTGGCGAAAAAACCGATCGAACAGGCCAAACGCATCGCCCTGGACACAAACTCGCGCAGCTCCGTCGCGCTCACGCGCCTGCTGTGCAAAGGATTTTGGCGCATCGCGCCGGAATTTATCGACGCCCCGCCGGATCCTGCGGCCATGTTAGCGGAAGCCGATGCCGCCCTGCTGATCGGCGATCCGGCTCTGCGCATTCGCCTGAAGGTCGATGCGCTGTTAGCGAAAGCCCCGGACGCGAAAGGATGTTGTGGCAGTGATTTGCTTTCTGACAAGGACGAGGCGCCCGTCCCGGGCGTCGATACGCTTTTCGTCTATGACGTTGCCGAGCAGTGGCGCCAGATGACCGGCAAGCCCTGCGTTCTGGCGATTTGGGTGGGATGCCGCGAACTCATCACTCCGGACGTGGTTGCCGATTTTCTCGCTTCCAAAGAATATGGCCTCGTGCGTATCGGCGAGATTGCCGAAGCTGCGGCGCTGAAACTGGAACTGGCGCCGCGCGATGTCGAAATTTATCTGCGCGACAACATCGATTTTTCGCTCGACACAGCGAATCTCGAAGGCCTCGAACATTATTTTCGTGAATGCGCCGCCACCGGACTAATCCCGCGAGCCAAGCCCATCGAATTCGCAGCTGTCCGGCATAGAGAAGTCGCCGAGCACGCTGAGAGCGCGCAAGGAAGCCGCTGAATCCATGAGCCTCTCCCGGCAGGAAGCGCTCGATCTCTTCCGTTCCTATGACCTGATCGGCATCGGCATGGCCGCAAATCAATTGCGCAAAAAGCAAAATGACCCGCGCGTAGCCAGCTACCAGATCGATCGCAATATCAACTACACGAATTTCTGCACCGAATATTGCTCCTTCTGCGCCTTCTACCGGCCGCTCGGCTCGAAGGAAGGTTACGTCCTTTCACTGGACACGATCCTGCAAAAAATCGAAGAGACCATAGCCCTCGGTGGCACCGGCATTCTCATGCAGGGCGGACTGCATCCCGATCTGCGCATCGACTACTACGAAAATCTGCTGCGCTCCATCAAGCAGAGCTTCCCGCAGATTCACTTGCATTGTTTTTCGGCGCCGGAAGTGCTCTGCATCGCCGAAGTCTCGGGCCTTACCGTAAGGGATACCATCGCGCGGCTGCGCGATGCGGGCCTGGGCTCGATTCCGGGCGGCGGTGCGGAAATCCTTGACGACGAAATCCGGCATCGCATCTCGCGCCTGAAGTGTACTGCCGATGAATGGGAGCAGATGCATCGCACCGCGCACGCGCTGGGACTGCGCACCACTGCCACGATGATGTTTGGCTGCGGCGAAGAGTATCGCCATCGCGTCAATCATTTCGAGCGCATCCGCCGCATTCAGGAAGACACCGGCGGATTCACCGCGTTCATTCCCTGGATTTTTGCACCCGAGAATACCTCGCTCGGCAAACGCGTTCCGGAAGCGACCGCAGCGGATTACTTGAAGACGTTGGCCATCAGCCGGCTTTATCTAGACAATATCGACCACATCCAGTCGAGCTGGCTGACCCCCGGAATCAAAATTTGCCAGATTGGCTTGCAGTTCGGCGCCGACGACGTCGGCAGCATCCTGATCGAAGAAAACGTCGCCTACGCCGCAGGCGTGCGCAATCGCACCAATGAGGCCGAATTGCGGCGCATCATTTCTGATGCTGGCTATCGGCCCGTGCAACGCGACACGCTCTACCGCTGTTATTACCTGAAGAAGGAAAATTTTGCAGCCGTCGCCGGGCATGCAGATTCGGCTGCCGCCGTCGCAAATTCGGCCCTTCCCGCGTGAACTGTGGAATTTAGCGCGCAAGTTCCACATACCGTGGACTTGCGCTGTGGCAACCGCGATAAGTGGCGACGACGAGGAATCTGCGAGCTTTTTCGTTCCCAAGAAGTCTCATTTGTCACCGCGGCTTCTGGGCCGCGAATCGCAGCCGAACGTAATCGCCGGTCCAGTTGCCGCCCGTATCGCATAGTTTCGGGCGCAGTGCCTCCCGCACTTCCTCGATGTATGCAGCCCTCTCGGCGAGGGGCAGCGCGCGCAAGAAGTTTTCCGCGAAGCTTTCCAGCCATGAGCCTACATCGCCGGGAAGCGGCGTCGGCCGCGGGAATAACGAAATATAGGAGATGACGAATCCGGCTTTC
>QHYS01000062.1:0-11605 GCA_003223325.1 Acidobacteriota bacterium | reverse complement strand
CCAGCGCAGCTTGGATCGTCTCCACGCATCCATGCCCGCCCAGTTCGGCTACGAAGCGCCCGCCGCCTCTGAGCGCCCACCACACTCCCTTGATGACTTGATCGGGCCGCAGCATCCAGTGCAGCGCCGCGTTGCTGAATACGGCATCGAACTCTTCGCGAAACGGCAGCGCTTCGCCCGCCATCACGCGGGCATCTACTCCCAATTTTCGCGCGGCAGCAACCTGCATTGCGCTAGCATCGACTCCTACAACTTCGCATCCCATCCCTGCCAGCTTGGCCGCGAGCACACCATCGCCGCAGCCCAAATCGAGGATTCGTTCGCCGAGGCGCGGCGCGAGCAGTTGCACCGTGGGCACGCCGAGATCGGTTACGAATCGCGCGTTGCGCGCGTAACGCTCGGGATCCCAGGTCTGCGTTGTGCTCATGCGGTTCTGAAAACCGGTGCAGTCAGGAAGGATTCCGCGGGCGGCGGATCGAGATGTCCACGGTGTCGCCTTCGGCGAGGTCGAGCGGTTCCAGGGGATGCAGCGCTCCGGCGGAGTAACGCGCGCGAACCCGGCTCTCTCCGCCTGGTAATCCTGCCGAGCGGCGGCGCGCGGAAGCCTTGGTGCCGCTCTCATTTTCCAAATCGGACTTCGCAGCTGGTTTCGCGCCCCACATTGCGCCTGGTGCAGCGTTTCCGCCGGCCTTAGAGCCGGTGCGGTCGAGCGCGATATTCGCGAGTTCGTCAGCTTTGCAATTTTGCTCGCGGGGCACGTGTTCGATGGCGAAGTAAGCGAAGCCATGCGCCAGTTTTCGCGCGCGCTCATGCAACGGCCGCAAGTCCGGGCTCTTCACCTTGTAGCGCCCTTGCATCTGCCGAACCAACAGCTCCGAATCACTACGCACGAGCAAGCGATCGATTCCTTGCGCCGCGGCATAGTCGAGAGCGGTGATGAGGCCGTAGTATTCGGCCACATTGTTGGTCGCCTGGCCGATATATTTGCCGCCCTCGAAGCGAGTGGTGCCGTCGGGGCCGCGGAGAATCACGGCATAGGATGCCGGTCCGGGATTGCCGCGCGAAGCGCCGTCCACGTTGGCCACAAAGACATTCGCGGGTCTTCCCGGCGTGTCGAATAAAAGCTTCCCGGAAGGAGGTTTCGAGCGGTTCTTCATGCGAATCCAAAGGCGCAGAGATCAGGCTTCATTCCCGGTGATTCCTGCCGCGCTGGCTTTTGACTCGGCGCCCGGCGAAACGGCCACTGGAGGCTCGACGTAGTAGAGGATGCGCGTGCAGGATTCGCACTGAAAGACTGCGTGAGAGTCGTTCCGGCGCAGTTCCTGAAATACGTGGGGGCGAATGCGCACGCCGCAGAGACTGCAAGCTTCGTCACGCACTTCGGCAAGGCCGATTCCGTGGCGGCGGCTGGCGACCCGCTCGTAAGTGTCGCGGAGTTCTTCGGAAATTTCCGGAGCAATCTCGCGGCGCTCCGCCTCTTTGGCTTGCTGCTCTTGTTGCAGAGAAGCCTGTTCCGCCTGAATCTGCTGCCGCTCGGCCTGTGCTTCGCTCTCCACAACGATCACGGAACGCTCGGCCGCTTTGACTTGGCGCTCGTACTCCTCGCCAGCGACCATTCGTTCGAGCAGACGGTCTTCGGCTTGCGCTACCTGCGTTTCGGCGTGCTGGATTTCGTGCTGGAGGGCCTTATAGGCTTCGTTGGTTTTTACTTCAAAGCTTTGGTCACGGTATTTGCGCGCCTTCTCTTTCCAAGAGTCGACATCCATTTCGTACTTCTTGCGATCTTTGAGGCTTGCGGTAAGGGCTTCCTTGGCTGCAGCGATGTGCTGCCGAGCGCCGTTAACTCGCGCATCGACAGCCGCGAGTTGCGCAGGAATGGCCTGCAGGCGGTTGCGCAGTTCCGCCAAACGCACGTCGAGAGCCTGCAAATGCAAGAGCCGCTGAATCTGCACATCCATCCGCATCTTGATTCTAACACACGGGAATGACGTGTTCTGCGAAGACAGGGGAGCAAGCCGAGAAAAGAAAACGAGCCATTATTCCCGGTGAATTTGCATCGATTGGTTGATCGAGACGGCCGGATAGTGCAAGGGCGCTGCGCCGGAACTTGCGGGAGGATCGGCGTGGCTAGCAGTCACGGTGAAACCATTTCCCGAAGTCTCAATCGAATACGTATAACCATCGCGCCCGCTGCGCGCCATGGTGAGCGCGCCGCTCGAGGTGAGCTGGTCGAGATCGGCATACGAGCCGTTTTGCGCGAAGTACGTTCGTTCCGCCTGGGCGATGGCGTTCAGATCCATCTCCACGCCGGTCGTAGTGATGGCCTGAGTGGCGACCATGCCCGGCCCAGGCGCGGCTTGCTTGATGAAGTAGTAGTAGGCGCCGATGGCGATGAGGGCGGCGAAGAGCAGTCCAATCATTCGCATAACAGCTCAATTATCGGCGATAGCGAGAACGTCTTGTGCACCAGCAAAACGGAATGCACCGAATCCGTTACCGGCGCGAAGCATCGGCGCCATGATATAATTTCCGTGACTAGTAGCGGTGCTATACAGGTGACAAGACAGCTGAGAGCGCTCGTTCGGTCCCAGCAAAGTGGCCGGGCCCCTCTGGGCAGCACGCGCCGCCGGCACATCCTGGAATGGATGCGCGGGCGGAACGGCCCGGTGCCAGGTACGGAACTGGCGCGCCGTTTCCGAGTGAGCAGGCAATGCGTGGTGCAGGACATCGCCATACTCCGCGCCGAGCGCAATGACATTCTTTCGACCCCGCAAGGGTATCGGCTGCCGGCGAAGCAAACGCCTGACGCGCACCGCGCTGTAATCGCCTGCCAGCACGGCCCGGAGCGCACCGAAGAGGAGCTGCACATTTTGGTGGACAACGGCGTGCGTGTCCTGGACGTAATCGTGGAGCACGCGCTTTACGGCGAAATCCGCGGCTCGCTGATGATCGAGTCGCGCGCCGACGTGCAGGATTTTCTGCGGCGATGGCGGAGCACGAAAGCCAGCCTGCTTTCGTCGCTGACACGCGGCGTGCATTTGCATACGGTGGAAGCGGGCAAGCCAGGGATCATTGCGCGGGCCAAGGCGCAACTGCAATCTCGGGGAATCCTGCTGAAATGAGACAGCAAGCAGCACAGACAGCCGCATACTCGCCACGGCAGGAGCGGTTAGGGCGAGCGCTTTTCCGCGGCGGGAGTCTGCACATGGGGAATCCCGAGTATTGCCGGACGACTCGAGTATTGCTGACTGAATTGCTGGATTCCGATGTGGGTTACGGCGATCTGACGGTTGCTGCTCTTCAATTAGCGGATCAGCACGTAAGCGTAGTGGATCAACATGCAAGTGCCAAGATTCAGGCTAAAGAACCCGGTGTGATTGCCGGAGTCGCCGAGTTTTGCTGGCTGCTGATGCGCGACGATCTGGAGATCAGGGTTCGCAAGAAGGATGGCGAGGCCATTGAAGCCGGGGACATCGTTCTAGAGATCGAAGGACGGCGCCGCGATCTGCTGGCGCACGAAAGGGTGGGCTTAAATCTTCTGCAACGGCTGAGCGGCATCGCCAGCGGCACAAAGCGCCTCCAGGAACTGCTGCACCGGCACAACCCCCAGGCACACGTGGTCGCCACGAGAAAGACCCCCTGGGGTTTGCTGGACAAGCGTGCGGTGCATATCGGTGGTGGCGGGACGCACCGGCTGGGATTATGGGACGCGATCTTGGTGAAGAACAATCATCTCGCGCTCTTGGCAAACCGGGAAGAAGAAGCAGTGGGCCTCGCCGTAGAACGCGCCTGGCCGGCCCGCAAGTCCGCGGCCTTTATTGAAGTGGAAGTGCGAAGCGAGCAAGGCGCCCTTGCGGCGGCGCAGGCATTTGGTCGTGTGCAGGAATCCTCGCAAAAGGAACCGGACAGAGATTTCCCCTGCTTGTTACTGCTCGACAATATGTCCCCCGCGAAAATAGCCGGGATTATCGAAGACCTGCGTGCGCACAACCTGCTCGAACACGTGCTGACGGAAGCCAGCGGAAATATTTCCGAAAGCAATGTTGGGGAGTATGCGACTTGCGGCGTTGACGCAATCTCCATGGGCGCGCTGACGCATTCAGCTCGCGCGCTCGATTTGTGCGAAAGATTCTCGGGCCCCAAGGAGAAGCCATGATCCCAGCAGCCACTACTCGTGAAACTTATGAAAACCGCTATACGCTTCCGCCGATCGAGGAGATCACCGACACGGCTGAAGAAATTCTGGTCAAGCAGGAGCGCGTGCGGAAACTCTGCCGGGAACGCAACGCCATCATCCTGGCGCATCACTACCAGCGTCCCGAGGTGCAGGAGGTGGCGGACTACGTGGCGGATTCGCTGCGCCTCTCACAGAGCGCGGCGGCCACCGATGCCGACGCGATTGTTTTTTGTGGTGTACACTTCATGGCTGAAACCGCGGCCATTCTCTGCCCCACGAAAACGGTGTTGCTGCCGGACTTGCGCGCCGGCTGTTCGCTCGCAGCGGCCATCACCGCGGAAGAGCTGCGCGCCTGGAAGGCGCGTTTTCCGGACGCGGTAGTGGTCGCCTACATCAATACGTCCGCGGAAGTAAAGGCCGAGAGTGATTACTGCTGCACCTCCGCGAATGCCACGAAAGTGGTGCAAGCGATTCCTGCCGAGCGGCCGATTCTATTTCTTCCCGACAAATTCCTGGCGCAGGTGGTGGCTAGACAGGCGGAACGAAGCAACATCATTGCTTATCCCGGCTTCTGCCACGTGCACCGGACGATTCGGCCGGAAGACGTGGACGAAGTGCTCAAGGCGCATCCCGATGTGGAACTTTTGCTGCACCCGGAATGCGGATGCGTGAGTTCCTGCATGGCCAAGGCGCTCGACGGCAGCCTGCCCTTCAATCGAACTTTCTTCCTCTCCACGGAAGGAATGCTGCGACACATTAGCACTTCGCCTGCCCAAGAATTCGCTGTGGGCACGGAAATGGGTATCCTGCACCGGCTGAAGAATGAGTTTGCGGACCGCTCGTTTTATCCCGTGAACCCGAACGCGGTTTGCGCTTTCATGAAGACGATCACACTCGATAACGTCATCCGGTCCCTGGAGACGCTTTCTCCGCAGATGACCGTGCCTGCGGAAACGGCGCGAAAGGCGCGTCGCGCTATCCAGCGCATGCTGGAACTGGCTTAATGTCAGTAGCTCTAAACGTTGGTCTTCTTGGCGTGGGCGCGATCGGCCAGATTCTGGCAACGGCGCTCGACGCCGACCCCAGTCGCGCGGTTCTCGTGGCCATCGCGGATCAGGACCGGCCGCGAGCCGAAAAGCTTGCGGCGCAGTTGAAGGCACGGCCCCCGGTGGTAGAAATCGACGAACTAGTGCGCCGTTCGGATTTGATTATCGAGGCGGCCAGCCAAGGTGCCTTGCCGGAAATTGTTCCCCGAGCGCTGCGTGCGCAGAAAGATTTGATGGTAATGAGCGTGGGCGGCTTGCTGGAGCATGACGAATGGTTTGGGGAAGCGGAGCGGCAAGGCTGCCGGATTCACATGCCTTCCGGGGCCATCGCAGGACTCGATGGGCTGAGGGCCGCAGCGATGGGACGCTTGAGCCTGGTGATCCTGACCAGCCGGAAGCCGCTGGCCGCGTTGCGGAGCGCGAGATACGTGACCGAGCATAGAATCGATCTGGACAGACTCAAAGAGCCGACGGTTTTATTTGAGGGCCCACCCGAAGAGGCTTGCCGGGCTTTTCCATCGACCTCGAATGTGGCGGCTTCGCTGCGGATCGCCGCGGGCAAATCGGTGGAGATTCGGGTTCGCGTCATCGCCGTGCCGGGCGGAAGTGAGAATGTGCACGAAATTCAGGCGGTGGGCGATTTTGGCCGCTTCCGCATCCTGCTAGAAAATGTACCCTCACCATCGAACCCGCGTACGTCGCGTCTCGCGGCGCTTTCGGCGATAGCGACTCTGGAAGAGATCATCCACAACCAAAGGGTACAGGTTTAACGTCCAAAAACTCGCGCCGCGCTGACCGATTTCGGCGCAAAGCAGCTCGATCAGTTACACTGCACATCCGGCTTGCTGCGCGCTGATCTGCGCGAGTCTGCAACAGGCAAACACCTGAAATTCGGGATGTGGTTCTGATTTGCGACAAACGAGCGTAGACTGGGTGGATTCGCAGCCCGCGATTCGGGCCGAGGGAGTGACTCGCTTGAAACTAACACGCACCGTCGTTTCGATTCTCGCGTTGCTATTGGCAGCCTCGAGCGCATCCGCAAAAGGCAAACCTCCTCGAATGCCCGAATTGCCTGCGCAGGCGGCTCCCGCCGCTCAGGCGCCGCCCTCGCCGCTATTGGGAGCCGTACAGGAAGAACTGAATCGCGAGATGGGTGTCATCGGCAAGACTGATCCGCCGGCCTACTTCCTCAGCTATACCGTCACCGATAGCGACCGCTCCGAAGTGACTGGCTCAAATGGGGCACTGCTTTCCAGCGCACAGCAGCGCAGCCGTTGGTTGGAGGGACAGGTGCGCGTTGGCAGCTACCAGCTCGACAATACGCATCGTGTTGGCAATGACGGTCCGGGCTTTCCTGGCAGCTTCGGAGAACCTGTGCCCATCGATGACGATCCCGCGGTGCTCAAGCGGGCTATGTGGCGGGAAACCGAAAGCCAATATCGGGCGGCCGCCGAGGCTTTCATCAAGGTGAAGACCGGCAAAGATGTGCAGGTACAAACGGTGGCGCAAGGCGCTCCCGATTTTTCTCAGGAAAAGCCGCAGGTTTATTACGGCCCTCGTGCTTCTTACACGCTTGATCGGCATCCCTGGGAAGAGAAGGTGCGGCTGTACACGCATTCATTCCGGGCATCCGCGGCGATCCTGAACTCTATCGTCACGTTCACCGCGCAGGCGCAGAACCAGTATCAGGTGACGAGCGAGGACACGAAACTTCAGTTTGGCGAAGTGCGCTACAGGCTCGAGCTTTTCATTCAGGGTAAGGCGACTGATGGAATGGACATCGAGCGCTATTACAACTTCGACTGGACCGATCCGGCGGGGGCTCCAGATGACAAGACCGTGCTGGCACAATGCGCCGTGCTTCAGAAAGAATTGGAGTCTCTAGTGAAGGCGCCACTGGCCGAACCCTATGCGGGCCCGGCGATGCTGACCGGACGCGCCGCTGCCGTTTTCTTCCATGAAGTTTTCGGGCACCGCGATGAAGGATTCCGGCAGAAGGATATCGGCGAAGGCCAGACTTTTGCGGGCAAGGTGGGCGAATTGCTTCTGCCGAATTTCATCAGCATCGTCGATGATCCCACGGCGGCGAAACTGGGCTCGGCCGTGCTGCTGGGCAATTATCCCTTCGATGATGAAGGCATCGCCGCGCAGAAAGTAACGTTAGTGGACCATGGGGTGCTGCGGAATTTCGAGATGTCACGGCAGCCGCTCAACGGTTTCCCGCAGTCGAACGGCCACGGACGCCGGCAGGTGGGCCTACCGCCCGAGTCGCGACAAGGGAACCTCATAGTGGACAGCAGCTATAAGGTAACCAGCGCGCGGCTGCGGCATATGTTCATCGAGGAAATCAAACGCCAGAACAAGCCGTATGGGCTGCTGTTCGATGATATTTCGGGGGGCTTTACCTTCACCGGCCGCAGCCAGCCGCAGGCGTTTCAGGTGCAGCCGCTGGTGGTCTATCGCGTTTATGCGGACGGGCGCCCCGACGAACTGGTGCGTGGAGTGGACATCGTGGGCACGCCGCTCGTTTCGCTGCAGAAGATCATGGCTACCGGCGATGCCCCCGAAGTCTTCAACGGCTACTGTGGCGCGGAGTCCGGTTCGGTACCGGTCGCGGCTGCGGCGCCGCCGCTGCTGATTTCGGAAATGGAAGTTCAGAAGAAGCAGACGTCGACCGATCGGCCGCCCATCCTGCCGCCGCCCGCGCACGACCTTCAGACAACCGACCCACAGGCAAAGGTAAATTAGCTATGACTCGTCGCCGAATTAAAAAAACTATTTTGTGGATTGCATTCGTAGTTTTAGTTGGTGGCGCGCCCGTCATTGGATTCGGAAAAAATGCCGCGCCCATTCCCCAGGCAGGCGGGGGGCAGATAGCGCCGGTTCCCGCCGGGGAAACGGACAAAACCCTGGCGGCTCTGCACGATGAGCTCGAGCGGTCCAAAGACCGTCTTGTGCTACCGGGCCAGCAGCGTCCTTACTTCATCGAATATCGCCTGCTCGATCTGGACGAGCGAGTCATCAGCGCAGAATTTGGAGCGCTGCTTACGAGCAGCACCACGCGCAATCGCTTCATGAGCGTGGACGTGCGAGTGGGCAATTACAAGCTGGACAGTTCAAATTTTCTTTCCGCGGAGGGATTCCGTGGTTTCCTGGGTTCCACGGGAACCGTGGGGATCGATCGCGACTACGATTCTTTGCGGCAGGACCTGTGGCTGGCCACCGATCAAGCCTATAAGCAGGCACTCGATTCGTTCTCCAATAAACAGGCGGCCTTGCGCGCTCTTGCGAACGCCCCCACGGTAGACGATTTTTCGCGCGAGGCGCCCGTCGTGACGGTTGAGCCCCGGGTTGAGCCAGACTGGACGACGCGAAATTGGGAATCTGAGGCGCGAACGGTATCCGCAGTTGTGAAAAACTACGCTGAATTATATAACTCGCGCGTCACCTATCACCTCATCTACACGACCAGCTATATCGTTACGACGGAAGGAACGCAAATTCGCACCAGCCGCAGTCTGGCGGCGATCGAAGCAAGCATGGGCACGCAAGCCGCCGACGGCATGCCGCTGCACAATTTTCTGGCGGTATACGCAAACCGTCCGACCGAGCTTCCCGGGGCGGACGCGGTGCGGCAGCAACTCGACGCGAAGGGCAAGGAAGTAGCCGCCCTGCGAGCTGCTCCCACGGTACAGGATTACGATGGCCCGATGCTCTTTGAAGCGCCGGCCGCAGGTTCGCTTCTGGCACAAGTGCTGCCGCCGTCGTTAAGCGGAGCCCGGCCGCCTCTCGCGATGAACACGCGGTTCGAGCAGATGATGCAGGCGCTGGGCGGCCGGAGCGAATGGATGGGCCGCATCGGACAGCGCGTTTTGCCTTTGACCGTAGACCTAACCGATGATCCGACGGCGCGGCAGTTCCAAGGGCACGACTTGATTGCTTCCTATCAAGTCGATCAGGACGGCGTGCGCGCCCAGAAAATCGCACTAGTACAGGAAGGCCTGCTCAAGCAGTTGCTGATGTCGAGGCGGCCAGGACCGGATTTTGACCGCTCCAACGGCCACGGTCGGTCGGCATTTTTGGCCATGCCACGCCCCATGGTGAGCAATCTCTTTTTCACCGCCAGCAATGGGGAATCGTCCGCCGACCTGCGTAAGAGATTCCTCGAAGCCTGCAAGCAAAATGGCCAGAAATTTGGATTGCTCGTGCGTGAAATGGATAATCCGGTGGTCGCGAGTTCCAGCCAGGAAGAGCTCTCCGATTCGCTGGAGACGCTGGCTACGGGAGCGCCCAATGGCGACCGCATGCCGCTGCTGGTCTATCGAGTCAACGTGATGGACGGGAGCGAGGAGCTGGTTCGCGGAGCCATGATTTCGCGATTGACGCTGCGAAATCTGCGCACGCTGCTGGGCATCGGCAACGACAACGCCGTCTTCTACTATGCGCAGAGCCAGGATGCGGAGACGGCCGGAACTGCACTGGGCGCGTTCGGGAGCGCGAATGGCGGAGTTCCGAGCGATGTCATTGCGCCCTCTCTCTTATTTGAAGAGATCGAAGTCCGCGGGCCGCACGGGGAGCCGCGACGCACGCCGCTCGTGCCGCCGCCTCCACTGCAATAAAGCGCTTCGGCCTACCGGCGCCATTTCTGACGGGTGCGTTCGCGAAGCCGCGAGCCGCGCAGGTGGCGCGCTGTAGCTGCACCGGACGCTCGATAGGTCCGGCATCGTCGTATAATCAGCGAAAAAGCAAAACGACTTTTGGGGAACCGACATCTTCACGTCCAACACCACGTCGGCAAAGCAGATGGCTGCACTCGGTTCAGTGGGTTCGGCCATTGTTCTCTTATCGCTAAAGACTTTCCTGGCCGCCTCGACGGGGAGCCTCGGGGTGCTCTCCGAAGCCTTGCATTCCACGCTGGATCTCATCGCCGCGATCATTACGTATCTCTCGGTTCGAGTCTCGGACCGCCCAGCCGATGCCGATCATACTTACGGCCACGGCAAGGTCGAGAATTTCTCGGCGTTCCTCGAAACGGGCCTGCTCATTCTCACGGCCGCCTACATCGTCTGGGAAGCGGTGCAAAGGCTGTTCTTTCGGCAAATCACAATTCGGCCTAGCGTGTCGGCGATCGGCATTCTGGGCATCGCCCTGGGGATCGATCTGCTTAGGTCTCGAGCTCTCGCACGTGTGGCTCGAGAGCACGTGAGCGAGGCGCTGGAAGCGGACGCGCTGCATTTTTCCACCGACGTTTGGAGCACCTCGGTGGTGATCTTAGGCTTGGGGATGGCTTGGGTGGGCCAGCGAACCGGCCTCAGCTGGCTTCTTTACGCCGACCCCATTGCTGCCTTGGGCGTGGCTGCTGTCGTGATCTGGGTGGCCGCGCGGCTGGGCCGGCGCACCGCCGAAGCCTTACTGGATACAGCTCCGGAAGGTTTGCAGGAACGCGTTGCGCGGGCCGTGGAGGAACTCGATGGCGTGCTCAGCACAGAGCGCGTGCGCGTGAGGAGAGCCGGCAATCGTCACTTTGTGGACGTGACGGTCAGCATTCCGCGAGTAGTCAGTTTCGAGCAGGTGCACGCAATCAGCGATGCGGTGGAGCGGCGCGTCGGTGAGATTATTCCCGCGGATGTCATGGTGCACACCGAACCGCGAGCCCAGGCCGGCGAGCACGTTTTCGACTCCATTCGCGCCGCAGCCCAGCGGCGGGGACTGGCCGTTCACAGCCTCTCCGCACATCAGATCGACGGTAATCTTTTTGTCGAGATGCACCTGGAGGTGGACGAGCATTTGAGCCTTCGCGAGGCACACCGCCAAGCCACCGATCTCGAAGAGGAAATTCGCAAGCTGCCATCGCTGGCCGGCACCGCAAACGGCGTGCTGGTGAACATTCACATCGAGCCACTAGGTGCGCATATTGCCTCTGTCGACCGTTCTTCCGGAGACCTGCTCGGCCTGTCCGGCAATGTGGAAGCGTTCGTGAACGGGTTGCGGGACGAATTCCACGCGCTGAAGGATTGCCACGAAGTCCGCGTCCAGAAGGTCGAACGGAAGATCCATCTCTCCTGTCACTGTGCCATGGATGGCAATTTGCCGATCACGGTGATTCACGACGTCACCGCGCGGCTCGAGGACCGGGTCAAAGAGCGATTTCCGCAAATTGCACGCGTGACCATTCACCCCGAGCCTCCGGAACCGCGCGAGAGCTAGACAGTGTCTTCGAAGACGGTCGGGGGGGGCGTAGCCATTCGCGTCGAATTTTGTTAGGCTTGCTTAGGTAGCAGAGGGCTGTATCCCTAAAAGGGAACGGCACCGGAGGGTCAGATGAGCGTCGCTTTCGATGCGGGCAACGGGAAGATTACCGTGCCCGACATACTCCGCCGCA
>QHYS01000344.1 GCA_003223325.1 Acidobacteriota bacterium | reverse complement strand
AAGCCGATCTGGAGTGCATTTTCATGCTTTGCGGGTGTCGCGAAGCGACATGACCCACTCTATAGATCATTATCTGACAGAAACCGGCCGTAATCGTGGGACTCCAGCCAGTGGTAGAGATGAACCTGATAGAGGTACGAACCGACGAGTTCCTCGCCCAGTTCATGGGTCTCGCTACAGATGAAAGGCACTTGCAACCCGGCGAGAGTAGCCACTAGAAATTGCATGGTTCGGTTGGGATCGACGTTTGTGTGCAGCATCCAACCACACGTGGTCGAGTACCGAAACTGGCTCAGCGTGCTCGTGACTACCAAGAGCCGATGCGGATACGGTGCCATCAGCTTGAGACGCTTGACGAAGGCAATCCGGTCAGCCGTGCACGAATGGACCAAGTCCGAGAGATCCTTCCGCTCCACCACACAGATATCTTCCAACCCAGCTATGGAGTAATCACCCAATTTGAGCGCCTTCTTTTCGACTCCCGCAAACCATCCCTGGAAGCGAGAGAAATTGAAGGGATTCTGTTCTCGCGTGTCCACAACAAGGGTCGGGCGTGGTGTCTGAAGCTGCGTGCCGCCGCGTTCGGCCAGCACGGGAATCACCGGGTGGGGCACTGGCGCCGCGGTCATCTGCCACTCGAGCGGAGAGGTGATCAACGGGCGGCGTTTTCTCAGCAGTCTGTCCTTCATGCCGCACTCCTTTCCCAGCGATATTCGTGATGTAGGCCGCCGAGGATCGCCCGAGATGCAATCTTGCAATCGCTGACCAAGAAGTGTCTGACGTGGGCGTGAGGTTGTTGAGGGAGGCGCATCTCCACAGGTTCAGGAATGCCTGGCCCCAGGCTCGAATGAGGCCTGCCTTGGTTGTAGTGGATAACCCATTCGGCCAGGATCCTGCTCAAGTGTCTCTCACCCAGCAGGATCATGAAATCCAGGCACTCACGACGTACCGTGCCCACCAACCGTTCGCAGTAGGCATTCGCCTGCGGTGCTCGCGCGGGCGTGCGCAATACGCGCAGCCCAAATGCTTTGAGCTGGTCGTCTACCTCCAGCGAAAAGATTGAGTCGCGGTCGCGAATAAGAAAGCGGTAGGGATGATCGCAGGGGATCGCCTCTCGGAACTGTTGCAAGGTCCACTCGGCGGTAGGGTGGGCTGTGACGTTGCTGTGCAGGATGCGCCGCGTCCCGACCTCCATCAGGAGGAACACATACAGAATTCGAAATCGGGCGGTCACGACGACGAAGAAATCACAAGCGACGATGGACTGGGCGTGATTGCGGACAAACGTCTTCCAGTGCTGCGAGGAGGTTCTGTGTGGTCCTCGTGGGCCGGATTCGGGAGGCCAATAGGTCCGCACGGTGCGCGGGGAAACATAGATGCCGAGCTTCACCGACAGCTCGGCCGCCACGCGAGCCTGCCCCCAGGTCGGATTCTCCAGCGCCATCCGGACGATGAGCTTGCGGATGTTTTCAGGTAGGCGCGGCCGACCAACCCGCGATTTCCATTTCCAGAACACCTTGAAGCCCTTGCGATACCAGTCGATAAGCGTCTCCGGCTTGACGATCACCAAGGCGCTCTTCCAGTCCAACAGGTGAGACCATAGCGCGAGTGAGAGACGCGCGGAGTTGTTTAATCTTCGTGGCTGCGTCTCTCGTTCTTCATAGAAGGCCAGCTGTTTTCGAAGAAACAGGACTTCCGCGCTGAGGGCGGAATGCGAACGGACGGTCAGACACAAGAAACGAAGTCCATCACCCATCAAATCGAAAACGAAGCCAAAGAATGAAGTGAATGAGCGTACTGCGTTGTGGAAGAAGCCTGACATGGGGCGTCAGGATGGCACAGAGACAGCCGAATGGAGAAGGCTTTCTGTGGCTTTTCTGGTCTTACGGGGTAGAGAAGCTCAAAAGATAAGTGCCAACCTCTCTGTCAGATGAGAGCGCGGATGGAATTATTGCGTACCACAGCCCTAAGTTCCGCCAGGTGTGGTAGCCAGCTATGTGCGTCGCCGTTGGACGCTGGGAAGCGATCATCAGAACGTTTCCCAAGCTGTAGCGATGAAAGCGGCCCATCGCGGCGAGGTAGAATGGTGCCAACGAACTACGGTCTCCCGGTTCACGACGATGAGGGTCTGTTTCCATCCGGACCAGAACCTCATGTACCAATACCCAGAAGAACTTGTCGGTTGCTCGCAGTCTTGGCCTCCGATGCCTGCATTTCAGTACCGCGAGTTGCTGACGAAGAGTTCATACGTTCATCACTGGCATGTTGACATCGAGAGGGCTAATCAGAGCCTGTTCAACATTGCTATGCAGGCCCAGTGTGTTCTGTGACCTGCAATGAAAACGCTAGTCGTGCAGGACGATGCTCAGAAGGGACCTGTGCACTCGCAATCCGTGTTTGTAATCGATAAAGCCCAACTTCTTGAACTTAGTCAAAAAAAAGCTCACGCGTGACCGGGTCGTGCCAACCATTCCTGCCAGGGTTTCCTGGTTTATCTCCGGAACAACAGTTTCTGGTTTGCCTTCCTTACCGTAATTGGCCAGCAACAAAAGAGTTCGGGCCAGCCGTCGCTCGCTGGAGTTAAAAAGTTGATCGACCAAATCCTCCTGGATGCGCATGTTGCGTGAAAGCACGTACGGTACGAAAAAGTCTGAAAACTTGCGCTCCTCATGGAGGACGCGCAGCATCTCCTTCTTTTCAATTCTAAGTATAAAGCTAGGTGCCATCGCCGTAGCCGTCGCTACCTGGACAGTCTGACCTATTAGGCATGCCTCACCCAAGAAGTCACCCGCACCCAAAATTGCAATGACCGCCTCTTTCTTCTGTTGGGATCGGACCTTGAGCTTCACCCTGCCTTGCTGAATATAGAAAACGGCTTCGGCGGGATCACCTTGAGAGAAGATCTTGTAGTCCTTTTGGCACTGCGTAATAGTTCTTGCCGCGCCCACTGTGGCAAGAAAGGCTTGAGGATCGAAAGAAGCTCTTTCTGGATGTTTCTTAGTCGACTGTCGCGTGACCATCGACTGCCTCTTACAGAGCAGGGTGGCTATTTTCTCGGTAACGCAAAATCCAGTTAGAGTCAAGCAAAATCTTGAAGGCAAAAGCCGAAGGCTGGAGCCTTTTCAGTGCTAGCTCAGAAGTGATCACATCTGAACATTCCAGGCAGTAGAAGTGGTTGCTTTTTTGAACACCATCTCGATAAAGGCCTTGACCAATACGGTGAATCAAGCCCATGTATATAGGGGGTTAGAGCACCTCAATACAAAGGGGTTACTAGGAAACGCGATCTTCAATACGGTGTGTTCAAAGTGACGGGTATTGGCAATGCGTACGAACATCAGAGAACCTGGACAGGAGGTGCTGGCCCGAGAGGCAACACGACGAGAGAGTGCGGCGACATTCTACAGACTAGCGGAAGCCGTGGGCGCTGCCATATTCATCTGTGAGGGGGAGCAACTACGCTACGTAAACCACGCTGCTGAGACAATCACCGATTATACACGGGAAGAGCTTCTGACCATGAATTTTGGGACTCTTGTCTCTTCTGGTTGTCGAGAACTGATAGGAAGCCGATGGCCTGTGCACCCTGAGGACGCCGAATTCGCCCCGCACCAAGAGCTCAAGATTCTTACTAAGAACGGTACGGAGCGTTGCTTGGATGTCACGGCGGCAATGATTGAGTTCGATGGAGTGTCGACCACACTGATTTCAGCCTTCAACATCACCGAATGCAAGCGGGCGGAAGAGCAGGCGCAACTCTTGGCAATGACCGACCCACTTACCGGCTTGGGCAATTACCGCCGGATGTTTGACGTTCTCAACGCGGAGATCGAACGGTCCGGGCGCACCGGACGATCGTTTGCCCTGCTGTTGCTAGACCTGGATCGGTTGAAGGAGATCAATGACCACTACGGCCACCTGGTCGGCAGCCGAGCACTTTGCCGGCTCGGCGATGCGCTCCGCGTCTGTTGCCGCGCGATCGATACTGTCGCCCGATATGGCGGAGACGAGTTTAGCGTCATTTTGCCCGAAACTACTGTGCGAGCTGCGGGCGTTGTCGCGTCTCGCATTCGCAAGGAGCTAGCGAAGGATAGTCAGCCGCCGCCACTTTCCGTGAGTATAGGTATAGGCACCTATCCGCAGGACGGCGAAACCTTCGAAACTCTCCTCCAAACAGCCGACCGCGAGTTGTATGATATGAAGAGCCGCGGCACCGGAAAACCTTCTTGGTCTGTCCACAGCCGTATGACTTCACCAGCCGGGCTGGCTCACCAAGAGAACTTCTCCGATAAACTGAGTTCAAAGCGACTTCCCAGAGACAGTGCATCAAGCCCGACTGGCCTAAACCGAAGCAGAGGCCTCGCAAAAGATGGAAACTACAGAGCAGACAGGTTACGACAAAGCTCGGTTTGGCGGAGAAAGAGAATAGATGAAGGAGGTACGAAATGAGTCTAAAGACACGAGGTCCGGAGACAACTGTTGAGACCGAACCTTCTACTGGCCTGACTTTGAGCATTCCTAGGGAGACTCGAATCCTGATCGTCAATGACGACAACTCTGAGACGGAACGATTGAAGACCCTGTTCGCGGGAGTGGGGTTTATGTCGGAGACTGCAAAAGGCATCACAGAGGCTTGTGAAGCTGCAAAATCGGGCCGATTTCAGGTGGTCGTTTCCGTGCCTCTGATGAGTGACGGATCTTGGCGACGCCTGATCGACGTTGCCAATCACTACGATCTGCGCTTTGAGGTCGTTCTGTTGGCCCGGAACTTCGATCTCACCGAATGGGCGGATGCGTTGAACGACGGAGCGTTTGACGTCCTAGACGCCTTTCATGAGCTGCCAAAAGCTGCCCAGGTCGCCACATGCGCTCTTCTGCGCGCGTAGAGAGCAATGGGCAAAGCTGCGCTAGCCGTAAGGGCCTATGGCCGTAGAAATCTAGCTATCCGTAGTCATCTCGTGGAAGCTTAGTCCTCGACTCCGATAGATTGTATTGCCTGGGATGCCGGAGGAACCGCGTGACTTCAGCCAAAAATCTTTTGTTCGTGGATGATGAAGATTCCATCAGGCTCACTCTAACTCCCATTCTGAAGAAGCACGGGTTTGAGGTAACGGCGGTCGCAAACGTGAGTGATGCGCTCGCCCAGATAGACCTTAGCAAATACGACGTTCTCGTCTCCGATTTGAATATTGAAAAACCCGGAGACGGATTTGCTGTCATCGCGGCTATGAAGGTCAGACAGCCTAGATGCCTAAACATTATTTTGACGGCATCGCCCGACTTTGATACTGCGCAGCAAGCGATTCGCCTGAGCGTGGCGGATTATTTTATTAAGCCTGTCAACGTTGAAGAACTGCTTAGTACGATAGCCAACGCAGGTTCGCGGAAATCCACAGAGTCTCGCAGCCAAGGCTCTCGCTGTAGAACAGAGGGAACGTCGCCGCAGTGATGCGGAACTGCTCGCATTTGGCAAAGCCGATCGATACATGTGCAGCCCGGCCGCGAATCTCGGCCGACTACGGTAATCCAGCGCGGCGGGATTTCACCCGCCAATTTGGTGGGTTGGGCGAGGCCTCAGCGAGGCGATTTAGCAGAGGGATTTCCCTCAGTCCGCCTGGCGTTTGATGGGAGACAGTCTAGGCACAGGTTTTCAGTGGGAAGGACAGAACAATCGCTTACCGTTCCTAGAAGGTCTGTCCAGTCTTGGCGGTTAGAAGGCAACAGACCTCTGCGGGTTTTCGAGGGCGGTAGGTGAACGGGCTACCGCATCGAACTGTGATCGACGTGTGGTATGGCCTCACCGCGCAGGCATGGGATCTTATGTGCTTGCCAAGTCACCCGAGAAGGGCATTCAGCGCTTCTGGCGAAGGAAGGAATTCAATACCACTCATTCATCGAACTCGGAATCCCTTTCTTCAATTCCATGACTGGCAAGGCCGCTGCCGGCAACTGCTGTCCTCCTCCGGAAACCTGCTCACCGAGCGTTTACTTAAGATCGCCGAAAGATGCTGTTTGTTATGTTCGCAAAAACAGCCGGCGGACCGCCAGCGATCGATGATCGCCGAATTTATTATTCAGCGAGGTCACCAACAGAAGGGCCGCAGGTTCGGCCCTGCCAATCAGATCTACGTCATGGGCGATGATATGCGTATGGGCGATCTTTGCTGCCGAGCAACGTCATTGGTTTGGCGGCCTATATCCTGTCGATTACAGAGCGAGGTACTTGCCTCGAAGTTGTCAGGACACTCAATCAAGATTTATTTCAAGCGGATGAGCAAGGGGCCAGTTGTCTGTTGGGGACACTCCTTGCTCGAATAGGATGAAAGGCGGAGTGTCAGCGGCGAGGCAGACTGGGGCGGCCGAAATCAGCACAGTGGATGCGCAGAACGGCCAAAGCGAGCCGTACTACCACCGCAAAGGGGCCAGCGCGTTTTGCGTTTTACGCGAGGGGGCAGGAGGGCTAGGCTTTCGGGCCAAGGAGAAGCTCAAAACGGAAATTCCGGCTGATAGCAATGATGCCCGCAGGAAATACAACAAAAGTGGCGTGGCTTTCAAGGGACCGCAAATCGGTCAAAGATGGGGTATATAAGGCAACTGTCCCCATCGGCTGCGACTCGCAATCGGGTATAGCGACCTGACTCGGCCCAGGAGCGTTGACGGTCATGCAATTCACTTCTGTCTGTGCACGCGATTCCAAGGTTAACTTTAGAACCTCCCTTGTCTTCCGCGGATGCCTGATTGTTGTGCTTTTGTTAGGTGCGACGTTATTTTGTTTTGTGACGGATGCCGAAGCTCAAGGCCAGATGAGACAATCAGGAAATGTCAGATTGATTATCCAACCCCAAATTCAGCTTCAAGAACACGGCACAGACGTGGTTCTGAAAATCCGGCTTGCGGAGGGAACCAACGTGAAGCTGTGGGCAAGCAATTCTTGTGCGTTTCCCAAGGACGATAGCAAAATCTTTACGGCTTCCGGCAGCTACACCGTTTCGGTTCGGAATCTCTCGGCCCAAGGGCAAGCTTACGCCTGTGCCGCTTCTTCCGATGGTCTCTTGAAGGCATCTATACCTCTGCAAAATTGACAGGTGAGTTCCAGTGTGGGTTCGTTCTAGCGTTTGATTCCGCCGTCACGCTTCTGAGACTTACCGCTGCCGTTGGCAGGAGCCGAAGTGGCAGGGGGTTGGGGGCTAATTATATGAATCTGCTCCCGCAAAATCTGACGAATTGGTTTTTCCGCCTGAGGCTTGAGCTCGAGCCTAAAGTCGATGGCTGTGGGCGACGGGGTTTCGCCCGATACTAACACCTCTAAGCTGGCGGGACTCGCCAGGGTGGTTTCTTCGGGGAGAGTCTGTGTGTCGATCCTCAAATTGTAGAAACTGAAGTTTCCATCCTCGTCGGAAGTCGTGTATCGATTCGTTCCCGCCAAGCGAATCACCACGTCTCCGATTTGTGCGTCGGCTGGTGCCGCGATCTTTCCCGTCAGATGCGTCAGGCGCACAACACTGAAATCGGTTCGCACAAGCGTTCGCGGTTCTACGGTCACCTGCGCAGTCGCATCCGGCCCGGGCTCGTAATCGGTGGGCATTTGATCCAAGTCCAGTCCTACGACGTGGGGACCTTCAGGCACATCGCTGAACGAATAATGTCCGTAAGAGTCGGTTAGGGCCGTTCGCGAAACGTCCAGGCTTAGGGCGACATTAGCGGCAGGTCGCATCCCGGCGAGCGAACGTTCCATTACTGTTCCCTGCATATTTCCCACCAGGGGCACCCGCACTGCGGCATATTGGTCGATTCCGCCCATCGTAGACAACTCCTTTTTCCCCCAGCGGAACTGCTTGCCTAGGCGAAAATACCCGCTCCACTGATTAAATCCAGGCAATTTTGTCGCCCCCAGACCCGCCGTCGGAAACAGGAAGACGTTCTGAGGATTGAGGGTGGTGTTCAAATTATTGCGGAAGCCTTCGAGTTGCAGGTTCCACCCGTGAAACAGCGGCGCGCTGAAGCCAATCACCGTGCTTGAGTATGCGTTCGTGCTGAAGACGCTTTCATTCACGAGGTCGTTGCCCTTTTCTAAGTTAGCGTATGCGGAAAAGCGCCTAACGTTTACCTGGATCGACCCGCGGAAGAAAAGTGTGTTTCGCGTCTCCGTCGATTGCGAGACCTGTTCCCGCACGGCGCCGCCCAGCACCAGGCGCTTCCAAGTGAAGGTGTCTCCGACTTCCGTGAACCGCTGGGTCTGCGGTAGCAGGTTGCTGTTCAGCTTCATGTCGATGTAGGACACGCTCACCGTATGCCGCCGGATCGTGCGGCTCACGTTCAGATTGATCTGCAAGTTATCGGAGGGGGGCACGGGCTGCGAAGGGCTCATCGTGGTCAGGTGCAGCATCGAAATCGACGCGCTGCCGTTCAGTTTCCAAGGCAGGATAAATGCTGCACCGCCGGAGATCCCCGAGCTATGGAAGGTCGGAAGTTGGGGATTATGTTCGAGGTTGTTTGAATAGGCGCTGGCCGAACCGTACAGATCGATCTTCGGCGTGATGCGATAGCGCGTTTCGGCAAACGGCCCCTTGCGGTCCCCAACAAAATAGCCGAGCAGCGGCTGGTACGTCGTGCTCTGGAATACGTAATTACCGCGCAGCGTGAACTTGTCTGTTTCCCACGACGGTGCCACAAAAAATGAAATCGGCTCCTGCGCGACCGGTGCGGGTGTAAAGGGTGATGCCTGGCCGTAGCTGAACTCGCCACTGAGCCGCACACTTTTGGTGAAGTCGTACGACGACTGGAACGCCATGCTGTCTGATTTCTGGAACTCATGGCCCGGCAAGAAGAAATTAGCGTAGTTCACAAGAACGCTGGGATTCGTATTTAGGTCCAGGAAGCGCACGCCGATCTGCCAGCGTTCGCCGACTTTTTGCTGCAGACTCGCGCCCAGCACTCTTTGGGGCATGCTCAAGCGGTAAGGAATCCGCGGGCCACCCAGCAGCGTGTCATCCCCGAGGAAAAACTGGTAAGCGCGGTCCTTGCGCTTCATCGCCACGCGCATCCCGCGCTCGGAAATGTCTGGCGTGTATAGGTTCGTAGACGAGGTGGGCACGAGATTCGAAGAAAATTGCGAGTCCCCGCCGACAAAATCCCAGTGCCAGCCGAATAGCGGCACTTGCTCAAGCCCCAGGAAGCTCGTGCCCGTGTGAAAGCCTCCGCCGCCATAGCCTTCAAAAGCGGCGTGCAGCAATCCCACTCCGGGCAGAACTTCCTTGAGATTCACTGCCGCGCCCGAAGTGTCGATCAGCCGCTGCCCGCTGCCACCGAGGTAATAGCCCTGGAAAGCCACGTCGGCCTGCCCGGCAGTCTGAGACCAAAAAGGACGTGCGGCCCAACCCACAGGCTGGGTCCCTGTGTCGGCGGCTCCGCTCACGTCTAGAATTCCGTCGGATTGCGAGTGCAGCCCGAGTGCGAAGAGCAGAAGCACCGCGACCGTCCCTGCCGCTTGCGCCGACCCTTGTCTAAACCAATGCAATTCATTTCCCTTCAGGCCTTGCGGCTCGTCGCAGATTTTTACGGAAGCGCGGTTCGCGACCGGACGTCATTGTTGCGGAGGAGGCAGTTGTCCCTTCACAGGCCGGGCCGCCTTCACTGCGTGCATAAAAGCTCTACCGTTTTCCATTCTGAGCGCCTTGGACAGGCGCAGCGTCGACAGTCACGTCGGCGTTCCCCTCCTGGAGTTCGCTTGTGCCAATGTCTACCCGTACCCGCAACTTGTATTGTCCGGGATCGAGATGCGTCTTAATGGGGAACAGGAATCGCTGGCTGCGCTCGCGTAATACGGGCACCGATTGAAAATCTGCCGACTCCACGATATTGCCATCGACATCGAGCACATCCACCGTACCAGTGGGTCGGTAGTACATGCGGCCCGAGTTATTCAGCACTGCAATCGCCTGGAATCCCGCGTCGTGGTCTTTTGTGGCCGCTACCTGCTCCAGCTTGATCTCTTCGAGCTTGCCGTTGATTTCAGGTTTGCCCACCACAACGTAAAATGCGGCCACGATGCGCACGGCCATGCTTAGTCCCACACCACTTTTCTCCTGGGATACGGCAGGAAGCGTTATGAAGCCCGCCGCGCAGTTGTAGCTGCCTTCTGCCAAACCCTCAGGAAGGTGGATCGTGTAACGGACATTCAAGTAGCCATCTTTCTCAATCTCCATTTCCATGGGGTTAAGGCTTAGCCAATTTTTGCAGGAGGTAGGCGCTTCCTTCGGCAGGTTGCGCTCGAATTGCGGTGTAGCCGTTTCGTCAATATCGAAATCGAGGACCTCGGCCCGCACGCGGGTGCTTACACCCGATTGGCTGCTCAACTTCACGGTATTGGAATACTCCTGGCCGGGGGCCATTCGCAATTCGACGCGCATGGGCGCGAGGCCAAGACCCAATTGCGCGTGGGCCACGGGCGCAAGCTGCTCAAGGGGAAACAGACAGAGGAAAATGATTAAGGCTCGGTATAAACAATCTGTGTGCCTATTGAACATGACGCTCCTTGTTGATAATTCCAGGAGTCCTGGAAGTTGTATGTAAGCACGAAGCTCGCAGGGTTGTGATTGCCCGTTCCAGTGGCCACAGTCGTGCCATTTCCAGAGTTGCTAAGAGCAGCTGCGCCCGCGCACGTGACGCCACTAGGGCTTGAGCACGACACCTTTACCGCGCTCGCCGGAGGCGTGTTGCACCCAGAGAAGTTCGGGGTCACCGCCTTAACATGGACGGTGAAGGCAGCAGGACTAAATGTTGTCTTGAAAGAGACATTAGTCGTAGAAGGTATGCCTGTGACGCTTCCAGCTGGATTGCTCGAAGTGAACGTTACAGAACTTGGAGTCACGCTCCAATTGCTGACGGTCGCGTACAGGGGCAGAACCGCCAATGCGAGGGCGGCTGCCGCAATCATCGTGAGTTGTCTAACATACATTGTTACTTACTTTCCTCTTTTCCTGTCTAACTGCTACCACCAGTGCTGCACTGCTGGCCTTGTCCGGCGTGGCCTCTCCGTTGCATGAAGCCACGCCAATCCGCTACCGAACTGGAGCGCCACCTCTTCAAAGCTCGAAAAGTAAGCCGGGCCGTTTCCTCCGTTACGATGCGCTGATCGTGTAGGTAACCACTGCTGTGAACGTGCCGGTCTGATACAACGGATCGTTGGACAGATCCCAAGTAACCGAAGCGCTGTTCCCCACCTTGGCGGAATGAGCATCGGTACTAAAGGTCGCCACGGACATTTGGCTCGCGGTGGAAGAGGTCTGCGAACCGCTGCAGGCTGTCCCAGGGCTGCTCACCGTGCAGGTGTAACTGAGCGTATCACCAGGCGTGAGCGGGGTAGCCACCGAAGGGCCGCCTGAGGGGGCGAAGTCGGTTGTCACCTGAAGCTTGATGAAACCGCTGCCAGCGGTTTTGCCAGTCCGGATGAAGTAAGTGAACGGCGTCGTACCGGTGTAATCGGAAAAGTTGGTGCCTGTCGACGTGAGTGTCGTGGCAGAGGCACCGATGGTCAATGCAGCTTCGGCGGCCACTGTCACACTCACTTGGTTGGTTACTGTGGTAGTGCCCAACCCCTGCGCATGTCCGAGAGGCAATATCAGTAATAGGGCGAACGATAGAAGTAGTGACTTTTTCACTTTCTTTTCTCCTTGTTGGAATTAAGTCGCACTGATTGTAAAGGTCACCGTGGCCGCATAAGCCCCAGTCTTGTATTTAGGATCGTTGGTTAGCGTCCAGGCTACAGTTTCGCTATTCCCCGCAAACAGGGAACGATTGTCCGCTCCGAACGTAGCGACGTTCGTCTGGGCGCTTGCGGACGCGGTCACATTGGTGAAAGCCATCACCGCCCCTGTCCCGTTATTGCCGGGGGTGGTACCGCTGGAGGTATAGGTGAGTGCATCGCCTACTGTCGGCGGCGTGGCAACCGAGGGACCTCCGGTGGGAGAAAAGTCGGTGGTCACTTTTAGCGTAATGCTGCCCGCACCGGTTGACTGCGTCGTGCGAAGGTAATAGGTCAATGCCGTTGAGCCAGTAAAGCTGGTGAAGTTGGTGCCGACCGACGTCAGGTTCGAGGTTGCCGCCACCGTCAGACCCGCTTCAGCCCCTACCGTGACGTTTAGGGTTGTAGTCCCTGTGCCGCTGCCCAACTGCGCGTTCGCTGGAAAGGACGTGAAGGCTACCGTAATTGCAACCAGGATCGAGGTAATCAGCAAATTTTTGATCATCTATTCATCTCCCGAAAATCTTTCACGTGGTGCTAATCGTAAAAGTCAAGGTTGCCGAATAAGAGCCCGTCCTGTACTTCGGATCATCCGTAAGCGTGAAATTCAGATTCACCGTGTTCGGATCGGCGGTGGTACAAGGACTTCCTCCACCGGTGCACGATCCAGCGGGGATTGCCGTGACCACGTTTGTTCCAACCACAGTACTGACCGTCTGGGTGCCCGTGCAATTGCTACCAAGAGTTGCTCCCGTACAGGTATAGTTGAGTGCATCGCCTGCGGTTGGCGGTGTGGCGACGCACGGGCCTCCCGACGCGCAGACAAAATCCGTAGTCGCCTTTACAGTAATGCTTCCCGTACCAATTGCTGTCGTGGTTCGAACTCGATACTGGACCGTGACGGTACCTGTATAACTGCCGAAAACAGTGCCGGCTTTGGAAAGTGTCAAGGTGTCCGGAAACCCATAGAGCAATCCGTCCGGCAGTGTGACCAAGTTGAGCGTTTGCGTCCCTAGCGTCGTCTGTGAATTCGCCGGGCTGGGGATCAAACCAAACGCGACCAGCCCGGCAGAAAGACAAAGACTGAGCCACCGAACCCATGGGAGCAATGAATGCGCATCCGACACGACTTCAGTTATCGTACTGATTTTGACCATACTTAGGGCCTGCCCGAAAGATCAGTTCATGCTTCATCGTCACTTGTTAACTCCGTCACTGTGACTGATCGCTAATAGCCCTGTTCTCCTTAACTTACCTAGCCTCTGTTATCCGTGTGCTTCGAATATCCGGGATTCATATTGCACGCGAGCGGCCTGTTTACGAGGCCTTCAGACTCCAAACAGAATCAATAAGTTACGAGAGGTGCAATGGAAGGAAGGGTAAGCGTTGCTGTTCAAACTGTGCATTGTGTACGGGACGACTACAGCGCGGGTTGCCACCATCTTTCCGAACTGCTATCGAACCAGAAGAGGCTTCCACTCGCGGAGGTTGCAGGTTACGCTGAGCGCAGCTAAATTAGGTGCGAGAGTTGGAGCTGTACATGAAAAGGCCCGTCCCGGTGGAATCTGCCTCTGCATTAATCGACGAGAAGATCAAGGAACTTGGGGACTGGCGCGGGAAGACGCTCGCGAAAGTGCGCGAAATCATACACGAGGCAGACCCTGAGATCCTCGAAGAGTGGAAGTGGATGGGGAATCCCATCTGGTCCCACGGCGGCATCGTCTGCACGGGAGAGACGTACAAGAACGTCGTCAAGATGACATTTCCCAAGGGAGCTGCGTTGAAGGACCCTTCAGGTCTATTCAACTCCAGCATCGACGGGAATGCCAGGCGCGCCATCGACATCCACGAAGGCGACAAGGTCAATGAGGCGGCCTTGAAGGATCTCATCCGCGCTGCAGTGGCGCTCAA
>QHYS01000066.1 GCA_003223325.1 Acidobacteriota bacterium | reverse complement strand
CTTCCGAACATATCCTCGTTGGTCGGTGACGTCGGTCTCCGAAATCTCCGGGGTGTAGGCCTCTTGACAGCCCGAGCAAGCGCGGAACCCTGATATATCCACGCCTGGTCCGCCCCCGGTGTAACCGGTACCGAGTGTTACAAAGTGCGTTTGGCTGGTGTTGGACGCAAGCGTATATGCGAACTGATACGTAGTGTTGTCGGCGAGCGTCTGCTTGATGACGCGGTTGTTGGAGTCATATTGGGTCGTCAAGTAGGTGATATTTCGCGGGTCGGTGATCGTCAGCATATTGTTGTTCGAGTCGTACGTGCGTGTGGTAACTCCGCCTTTGGCATCGGTAACGGTCGAGAGCCGACCGCCGCTATCGTAGGTATAGCTGACGGTCCGCCCAATGTTATCCACTGCCTGCGTGACTCGATTGCTGCCGTCGTAGGTCAGCTGAATCCAGTGGCCGCTTTGCGTGCCGATCAAAATGAGATTGTGATTGCTGTCGCGACGAAGCGTCACGGTGTTGCCGTATCGATCGGTGATGCCGGTCAAGGCTGCGGCCTGTGGAGTAGTAGCGTTTGACGAGTCTGGGAAAAGATAAGTCGTCCCATTCTTAAAGGTCAGTACCCAGTGCCCAAAACTATTGCCAACCCACGAAATCTTCGACCCGTAAAAACCTGTTGTCGTGCCGCTGTGCACGTAAACGGCGTCAGAATAACCGGTGCCCGAAGAGATGCGGTTGTAGCGGATTCGACCCCCGTCCGGGAGAATAAGCTCCATATACGTGTAGGGATTTGTGTTGCCAGTTAAGAAGATGTCAAAGAGGTTCGATGTGCCGATACCAAAGGCTTTTGAGACGGAGTCACCTTGGCGATAGGTTCGCACCACCGAGGCCGGGAGTACGTCAGCCAACATTAAATCCGTCTTCGTGTATTCAAATAACCCGGTTGCAAGATCTACAGGCTCACCACCCGCAGGATCACCAGGGCTACCGCTCCCAGAGCCACCGCTCCCAGGGCTACCGCCCGCAGGTCCGGCACCGCCAGGGCCAGCGCCCCCAGGGCCACCGCCTCCAGGACCTCCGCAGGATGACGGAGATTGCGGAGGAACTCCGGGCAGGAGTGCGAGCAATCTGCGGATCCCACACCCTATTGGAGGCCACGTCACTGGACTAAATCCCCCAGAGACCATGGCGCCGCTGAATTCATAAATCAGGACATCGGGATCGGGAACCACTTCCTTGCGATCCGGTGCGACCGTACCTTGCCCATAGATATACCAGCCCTTCTGATCAGGGTCATAATTCCAGAAGTCAATACGAGTGCCGGGTGCTGCATCTCCTGCGTTCGGGTAGTACAGTTGAGTGACTTTCGCACCTGAACTGCCGGAAGTATCGAGGTAGGCTGCACCGGGTTGAATTGTGAAATAGATCGGCACGGGAACATTCGGCAAAGGAAATGGAGGCTGCTTGAGTGGAACGGGCGTGATACTGATCTGGGTTACGACTTTACCTTGGTGATCTCGCTGGGAAAAGGAGTGTCCTAGGCCACATAAGTTAGAGGGCCTACCGAAAACGAACTCCGGCGAGCGCTATTGTCCGAACTGCTGTTGCCTCTTCAAGCCGAACGGCGTTCGTGAAAAACTACCGGCTCAAGTGGTCGGTAGATCCTGAAAAATCACAACAACACCGTAGATTACGTAACATAGCGGGAGCAGCAAAACGAAGCGAACGGGGCCGGCGCCGCGAGGTTCCGGCCCTCCTCATTTTAGGGCCGCGCGCCGCCCAGTCCGCGCCGAGCGCCTCACGTTTCCGAAACTCCGCTTGTCCCTAACTTGTCCCTAAAGCCGTCGTAAACCCTTTTGTTTGTAGTCGCGTTTGTTAGGCCCTGTTAGTACTAGGCCCTAGTATAAACTACTAAAAACAACAAGAATACATTTGCGGCGCTCCATTTCGGAGGAAGTATGCGCGGGAGTTTTTGCATTACCGCCTTATTGTGTGCGGCCTTGGGAGCATGCTCAGGACCCCGGGTTCGTGACGGCAGTTCGGCCGAGAAAGCGGCGATCCAAGCGGTGCTGGACGCCCAGGGGAAGGCGTGGAGTAAGGGTGACGCGAGCGCGGCTGCAACCGTCATGACGTAGGATGCCGACTGGGTTGGCGGCGATGGGTCGGTATACGAAGGGCGCGCGGCCATCGAGGCTGCTTACGAGAAGTGGTTGACGGGGACGGCGAAGGGCAGCTGGCACTCGCATCCCGGCTTGCCAAAGATTCAGTTTCTTCGCCCGGATGTGGCCATTGTGGACGGCGACCGCTCTATGTCCGGTTTGCACGACAAGGAACTGCCAGCGGAAACATCACGGTACACCGCGGTAATGGTGAAGCAGAGCGGGCGCTGGAAGGTGACGGCGTTTCGCTCATGGCCACAGCTAAGATCGAAGATCGATGCTGCTAATAACTCGTTGATCTTCGGAACACCATTAAGTACGCTGACAACTAACGGCGGCAGGCGATAAGGTGAATGCGGCGCTACAAAAGAGCACCAGAAGGATGCCGGGCTAAATCCCTTCGGAGCTCTGGGCAATCCGGCGCTAATAAAAATGGAGCAGCGAGAGCCGTGACGGCGAAGCTAGTGAGGCGAGATAAATGAGATACGTCGAGAAGAGCTTGACCGAAGGGGAACGTATCGTCTACACCACTCGCCGCCATTGGGTGGTGCTGGTTGGCCCCTCTGCACTGGCAGGCGTTCTTGCCTTGGCTGGCATCGCTTTGCTGCTTGAGAAAGACTTCCTGTGGATTGGCGGCGTGATTCTGCTGGCCGTGGCAGCGGGGATTTTCGTCTCGGGCTTATTGCGCCGCTATGGTTTCGAATTCGCGGTAACAAACAAGCGCCTAATTTATCGCAAAGGGATTGTATCGGTGGCGACCGACGAATTGTTTCTCGACAAAATCGAAAGCGTTCTCGTCACGCAAGGGCTGCTCGGACGATGGTGGGGTTACGGGAGCGTCAGTGTTCGGGGAACCGGCGGGTCGTGGGAGCCATTTCCCGACATCTCCGATCCTTTGTTGCTCAGGCGGCGAATCCAGGAGCAGATCGAACGCCGCTCAGCCCCGGTTCCCGCCTAGCTTGACGCGAAGAACTCGATGTTTTTGCAGTTGTCGCACATAAACATACGGACACTTAGGGTCGAAGTATCGTTCGAGCCGGCTCCATGCCAGAGCCTCAGACCCGCTTGCGCCGCATTCCGGACTCGTCTCATTTGGTACTAGCCCGTTCCACATATGCGACACAACCTTGGTGTCCCCTCTCGCAGTAACTGACCTCCACTGTCGAACACTCGAAGGAATGCATCCACCAGTTGTCTACGGCAGGCGCGAGTCAAGGACGACTTTGAACCGAATATCTGCACCGAGCAGCGTCAGGAATCCGGGGAATCCTGATCAGCGGACGCGGCGGACTTTTCGCCGGATGAAGTGCCGCGGGGCTTGAGCAGGTCGAACATGGCTTTGGCGGAGTGCGACAGCGGCTCGCGGCGGCGGTAGAGCAGATACAGATCGCGGGGCATGCGCAGTTCGCGGACTTTGACCTCGACGAGCAGGCCTTGCTCGATTTCCCAGCGCACGCACATGCGCGGCACGATGGCCACGCCGATATCCATCTGCACGAAGCGCTTGATGCTTTCGATGGTGGGCAGTTCGATGCTCATGCGCAGTGGGACATGATGCTTGGCGAAAAGCTGAATGACGCGCTGGCGGAATGGCGATTCGACGATGTGGGCGACGAAATTTTCTTCGCCCAATTCGGAGAGGTCGGCGAGGCCGCGCTTAGCCAGGCGATGTTTGGGCGAGACGACCAGGGCGAGTTTGTCGCGACAGATTTTTATCGAGGCGAGTTGGGGCTCCCGGGGGACGAAGGAGGCGACGCCAAGGTCCAGGCGATAGTTCAGCAACTCGGTGGGGATGTCGCGGGAAAAGGTGCGGCGCACGGCCAGATGGACTTGTGGGAAAAGCTGGCGGTAGCGGGCCAGCACGGGCAGCAGGGCGTGGATGGAGCTTTCGTTGACGCCCAGGGAGAGCTCGCCGCGGCCGCCGGTGCGCAGATCGTCGACGGCGCGGCGGATTTCGTCGCGAAGATTCAGGATGCGTTCGGCATAGCCGACGAGGAGACGCCCGGCGTCGGTGAGTTGGCCGGAACGGGCGCCGCGGGCGAACAGGGGTTCGCCGACTTCGTCTTCGAGTTTGCGGATGGTGATGCTGACGGCCGGCTGGGTGCGATACAGCTTCTGTGCGGCGCGGGAGAAACTGCGTTCACGGGCGACGGTGAGGAAGACGTTGAGTTCGGAGAGATCCATATCACCCCAGGACGCGCAACACCGGCGCGTATGGGGGGACCCCGGTTCACCACCTTGGTTATGCGCGAGGCGCCCGTAAGCGCTAGCGCGCAATATAAACACATCTTATGATTGAGGCAAGAAGTATAAATTGGACTTTTTGGCGGCCTGGCTGCAAACTTCTTTTTTGAAGCGCGGTTACATTACGCCGCGGATGGACTTTGTGAACGCGTGAAAAGCGACTTTGTTGACGGCGCGACAGCCTGATGTCCATGGGTCGCGCTTGGGTGCTGTGGGTATATGTGGGAGGAGTCGATGGAGATGGTGCGAATCTTCGATACCACGCTGAGGGATGGCGAGCAGGCCCCCGGCTTTTCCATGAATACGGCGGAGAAGCTGCAACTGGCGCGGCGGCTGGAAAGCCTTGGCGTGGATGTGATTGAAGCCGGCTTTCCCATCGCTTCGCAGGGAGATTTCGAAGCGGTGCGGGAAGTGGCGCGCGATATCAAGCACAGCACCGTGGCAGGGCTGGCGCGGGCGCGGCGCGAGGATATTGACGCCGCGCTGGGCGCTCTCGAACGCGCGGCGCGGCCGCGGGTGCACGTCTTTCTGGCGACTTCGGATCTGCACTTGAAGCACAAGCTGCGCATCTCGCGCACGGAGGCACTGGAGTCGATCGGGAAGATGGTGGAATATGCCAAGGGGCACTGCCCGGAAGTGGAGTTTTCGGCGGAGGATGCCAGCCGCAGCGACGTCGAATTCTTGGGGCAGGCGTTTTCGGTTGCGGCGGACGCAGGAGCCACGATCCTGAACGCTCCCGATACGGTGGGTTATGCCACGCCGGAAGAATACGGCGGGATGTTCCGCGCCCTACGGTCGAAGGTGAGCGGCCGGCCGGGCGTGATCTGGAGTGCGCATTGCCATAACGATTTAGGTCTGGCCGTGGCCAATTCGCTGGCGGCGGTGAAGGCCGGTGCGCGACAAGTGGAGTGCACGATCAACGGAATTGGCGAACGCGCCGGAAATGCGGCCATGGAAGAGATTGCTGTGGCTCTGGCCGTGCGGCCGGATCGGTATGAGACCGGCACGCGGCTGAGGCTAAACGAACTCTATGCGACGAGCCGGCTACTTTCTGAGATTACTGGAGTGTCCGTGCCGCCCAACAAGGCCGTCGTGGGGGCGAATGCCTTCGCGCACGAGGCCGGGATTCATCAGGATGGAATCCTGAAGAATCCGCTTACGTATCAGGTGATTTCGCCCGAAGCCGTTGGCGTTCCGGCGCATCGACTGGTGTTGGGCAAGCACTCCGGCCGCAACGCGTTGCGGGCGCGCCTGGCCGAGCTTGGCGTAATCATATCCGAGGACGAACTTCGCGAGTGCTATCGCCAGGTGATGGCGCTGGCGGACGCCAAGAAAGAGATCACCGACGAGGATATCAAGCGCTTGGCGGGGCGTCCCTCCGCTAACGCAAGTATTTCGGACGTGGCGGTATGAGCCCAGGGCAGTGGACTATCGCCGTTCTTCCCGGCGATGGTATCGGCCCGGAAGTCATACGCGCAGCAACGGCCATCCTGCAAGACTGCGCCAGCGAATTTGGCATTCATCTGAACCTAATCGAATATCCGTTTGGCGGTGTCGCCATCGATGAATGCGGCAAGCCTCTGCCGCGGGAGACGCTGGACGGCTGCTCGAAGGCGGACGCAGTGTTGCTGGGAGCCGTGGGCGGGCCGAAATGGGATTCGCAGCCGCTGAACCGCAGGCCGGAAGCCGGCCTGCTCGGTTTGCGGCAGGCGCTGGGCGCCTATGCCAACGTGCGGCCGATCCGGCTTCGCACGCCGCTGCGCGCGCTCTGCCCGTTGCGGCTGAATCCGGACACGAAGATCGATTTCGAAATTATTCGGGAGCTCGTGGGCGACATCTATTTTGGCGCGCACACGAGCGAAGGCGAGGGTACAAACGAACGCGCGTCAGATCTGGCCAGCTACAGCGCACCGGAAATCGAGCGCATTACGCGATTTGCGTTCGCCCGGGCGAGGATTCGGGCGCGCCGCGTGACGTCAGTGGATAAAGCCAACGTACTGGCGACTTCCCGGCTGTGGCGCAGGACGGTGACGCGGCTCGCGGCGGGAGCGAGCGACATCGCAGTCGATCATGTGTACGTGGACAACGCGTCCATGCAGATCATTCTGCGGCCGGACCAATTCGACGTGCTGCTCACGTCGAATCTGTTTGGCGATATCCTCAGCGACGAAGCCGCCGCGCTTGCCGGTTCCATCGGCATGATTCCTTCGTGGAGCGCAGGCGACGGCCCGCCGATTGTCGAGCCGATTCATGGCACGGCACCGCAGCTTGTGGGCCAGGATATGGCCAATCCGTCTGGCGCGATTCTCTGCGTGAGCTTGCTGCTGCGGGAGCGATTTCAACTGCCGGAGGCGGCCGACGCGATCGAACGCAGCGTGGACACGGTCCTTGCCGACGGGTTGCGCACGGTGGACATCGCCGAGCACGGCTCGCGGACCATCGGCGGCGCGCAATTCGCGGCGGAAGTGCAGGCGCGAATGCGGCAGACGTTTCGGCAGCGCCGACCGGAGCGGGCGCAGCCGGCGTAAGACTTCGTGGTTCAACCCTAAAACTGAGCCTCGCGGCTCAAGCCGCGATCACAAGCAAAAATCCCCAGGGCCGCTCGAAGAACGCGGGGCCGCCCTAAGCTACAAACTTCCGGAGCTCAATCCCGGGTTACGTTTCAAGCGGGGGTTTTCCAGCGGCGCCAGGGTGCGAGGAGCCACAGGCGGGCCAACTGCTCGTCGAGTTCGCGGATGCCCAACAGCTTGCCCATCGCTACGAGAAGTAGAATTCCCGCGGCAGTAACCACAACCAGCAATGACAACGAGCCGCGCAGGGTGTGCCAGGCCAAATGCGGTTCGAGCACCTGGCGCAGTTTGTAACAGACGGCCGCTACCAGGGCCGAAGCCACAGAGATCTTGAGGAAAAACCGTACCAGCGCGCCTTCTTCGCGGTTATGTGTGCGACGGCCGAGCAGCAGAAAGATCACCACGGTGTAAATCGTGATCCCAATGGAGCTGGCCATGGCCAATCCAAGATGCTGCGCGCGGTGGACGAGAAGCCAATAGACGGGCAAGTTGGCGAAGGTTAGGGCAGTGCCGACGATGGCGGGGATCAAGGTGTTCCGCGTGGCGTAGAATCCGCGGGCCAGGATGTACTGCGCGCCCCAGCCAAATAAGCCAAGCGTGAAGAAGACGAGCGTTGCGGCCGTGGCGTCGAGATCCGAGGGGCGCATGCGAGTGTGGGAAAAGACCAGATAGACGACGGGCGCACTCTGCGCGATGATCAGCGCGGAGATCGGCACGAGCGTCGCGATCAGGCCTTTGAGTGTGGAGTTTAGCAGACGATTCAGTTCGTCGAATTTTCCCTCGGAATAAAGCTGGGCAAGAAAAGGGAAAGAAGCGACGCCGACGCCCTGGCCCACCACGCCGAGCGGCACGCGCATGAGCGTCTTGGCGTAGCTAAGCCAGGTAATGGAAGCGGGCTGGAGGTAGGAGCCGAACCAGCGGATGATCCAATCGTCGGTGAAGGCAAGAGAGAGCGCAAGCATGATCGGTATAGAGAGGCGAACGAACAAACGGAAGCCCGAATGGAGCAAGTCGAGATTGGGATTGAAGCGGGCGCCAGAAGCTACTGCGCCGTAGACTTGGAGAAGAAAATTGCCGAGGAGCGCGCCGGCGACGACACCCACGGCAAAGCCGGTCATGCCCATGCGGGTAGCCAGCAGCCAGCCACCCAGGATGATCATGACGTTGTACACGACGGGAGCGAGCGAGGGGATTGCGAAACGTCCCTTGGCGTACTGCACAGCGCTGAGAATACTGCCTTCGTAGAAACAGAATTGCGCGGGAAGCATCAGGCGCGTGAGGAAAATGACGCGCGCTTTTTCCTCGGGCGGAAATCCGGGAGCGATCAGGCGTGCGAGTTGCGGCGCGAAGACTTCGCCGGCGAGCACGAAGGCGACGAGCAGCAGGCCCATGAAGGTCATGACGGTGGAGAACACGTGCCAGCCTTCGTCTTCGCGGCCTTCGGCGGCGTACTTGGTGAAGACGGGAATGAACGTGACACTAAGCGATGCGCCGGCAACCAGATAATTTAGGAAGTCGGGAAGAGTAAAAGCGGCGTAATAGGCGTCCGTCATGGCATTGGAACCGACCTGATGCGCCACGACCCATTCGCGAACAAATCCCAGGACGCGGCTGAGCAGAATGCCGGCCATGACGACGGCCGTGGAAGCTAACACGCGGCGATGGACGCTCGGTTGGCTCACGAAGCCATGGTAGAGGTTTTGCGCAGGTTAGCCTAGTTACTTCGAGTAAGATCGAGCGGAGGCTGTGGCGTCAAAGTCACGCGGGAATTTGCGAGATTTTCAAGCCGAACGGGCAGTCTCCAATTCCGGCTCTCGAGACCAAATGGCGAGCAGGGTGATTTTTCGAGTGACGGGCGAGATATGGATCGTCGTCAGCCTGGATTTCGAAGAAACCCCGCCGCCGCGCGTCCGGAACGGCCGGAGTTCCGGAGGGTGTTCCATTGATAAATCTTCTACAGTATGGAACGCATCGGGAGGGAAAATGTTTCAGCGTGCGTCGCAGCATGTTACCTAATGAGTTAAGACTCTCAGTAGAGAGGCACAGACCTACGAAGAGCGCGGGAACTGGGCCAAATTCGAGGGTAGCGGGTTACTTTAACTAATACTTGCGGCGGCGAATGGAACTTGAGATATTTCTGTGACCACAACGGGAACAAATCTTGAAGAAAACCAAAAAGCGCACTGCATTTGGCAAAGACAGGCGGCGAAAGCATCGTCATTGGCAGGTAACCGTTTACTATGCGGACGGGCAGAGATTTGCGCGCGTCTATACCGACCGCGCCAAGGCCGCCAGTTTTGCTCGCCGGCAAAAGAGATCTCCGGTGGTAAAGTCAACGCGCGTTGTGCAGGTAGGTTGATTCGTTCGATTGTGGGGCAGGCCGCTGAAGTTATAGCTCGTGGCGGCTTGTGGCATTTAAGGCAGCGTGCTATAAATTTTTCATCGAAACGCGGCCGTAGTATAGGGGTAGTACGGCAGCTTGCCAAGCTGCAGGCGGGGGTTCGAGTCCCCTCGGCCGCTCCATTCTTCTTTCCGAGTCCTTGCTAAACTTCGCTATCCGAGTTGGTATTCGTCCTAGCGCATGGAGACGATCCGCATTGCTGTTGGCAGTCAGCGCGCGCCGAAGCTCGAGGCGGTCCGCGAGGCGCTGGAGGCTTTGGGGCCTCTGCTGCATCCGAAGGCGAGTTTCGAGGTGAGGGGATTCGAGGTTGCGACGCGCGTCAGCCACACTCCTCAAAGCCGCATGGAGTTGATGGCCGGAGCGCGTGCGCGCTGCGAAGCTCTGGTGCGTCTCGAAAGCGAGCGGTCGATCTATTTCGTAGGCTTGGAAGGCGGGCTGGACGTCATCAAAGAAAATGGGCACGACAACGACCGGCGCTTGGTCTTTCTCGAGAACTGGGCTTTCGTTTCCGATGCAGGTGGCCGCGGCTTCTACGGGCGGTCTGGGGCGGTCCTGTTGCCTGAGGCGCTGGCAGTCGACGTGTTAGACCGAGGGGCCGAGCTTTCCCACGCGATTGAGGCATATACGGGGATGCAGGGCATCCGCGATTCGCAGGGCGCCTGGGGCGTATTGACGAAGAATTTGATCAACCGCCAGGAGTCGTTTCGCATTGCCGTGATCAGCGCGTTTGCCCCTTTCTTCAATGCCGGCCTCTATCAAAGGCGCTAAAAATGCCGCTCCGGGAATCATCGCTTCGGGAGTCATGAAGCTAACGCGTTCACCGGCTGGTCACACCAAGCGTTAAGCCGTATCATGAGGGGCGCTCGAAAGCGAGGGAGAACCTTGAAGCGGTTTGTCGGAAGTTCTAGTGCCCTCATTCTCGCGCTTGGGACCGTCTTCGCTTGCCAGTCGATGCCAACTCAATCTCCGAAAGCCTCACCGATTGCTTCCAAGCCGACGGGGCTGCTCTACGACGACATTTATTTGCGACACCTGTCGGGCAATGCGGGCCATCCGGAACGGCCGGAGCGCCTGATCTTTATCCGCGAGGCTTTGGATAAGGCAGGCCTCAGGCAAAGTTTGTACCCAATTCATCCACGCCGTGTCACTGAGGAAGAATTGGAGCTTGTGCACAAACCATCATACATCGCGCTGGTTCGCCGGGAACTGTCGAACGTGCAGGGGTTCCGTGAACTAAGCACCGGCGACACGCTTTTGTCGGCGGATTCGCTAGAGGCGGCTGAATTCGCGGCCGGTGGTGTCCTTAACGCGGTTGACGCCGTGATGCGGGGTAAGGTCAAGAATGCCTTCGCTGCCGTAAGGCCACCAGGGCACCACGCCACGCCGACTCGGGGAATGGGGTTCTGCATCTTCAACAATGTGGCCATCGCGGCCCGTTATGTCCAGAGAAAGTACGGTTTGCGGCGTGTGTTAATTGTGGACTGGGACTACCACCATGGGAATGGAACCCAGGAGACGTTTTATGAAGATGGTTCCGTCTTTTACTTCAGTACTCACCATTATGGAGCATATCCTGGCACTGGGTCTCCGGCGGAAACCGGCGCTGGTAATGGTGCAGGGAAAATTCTGAATGTTCCGCTACTCCCGGGAACGAGTGATGCACAGATTCTGGAAGCTTTTGAAACCAAGCTCGTCCCCGCAGCGCGAAATTTCAAACCCGATTTCATTCTGATTAGCGCCGGTTTCGATGGAATGAGGAGCGACCTGCTCGGCGTGTTCGACATTACACCGGCAGGCTTCGCCGCGATTACCCGCATAGTAGTCGACCTTGCGAGGGAACTCTGCCAAGGACATGTCGTATCGGTATTAGAAGGCGGTTACCGGTTGGATGGGCTCGCTGAGAGTGTCGTGGCTCACGTACAGGTGCTGCGGGAAGAATGATCTGAGGGTTGACGAACCATGACCAAGCACCGCCGCAGCCGTAGAGAATTCATAAGCATGGCCGGAGCTGGCTTCGTCGGTGTTGTCGGCAGGCCATGGCTAAGCACGTCAGGGGCCGCCGAAGCGCAGAGCACCGACTTCAAGGCTCAGGACGCCGATCTCGTTGTATTCAACGCAAAAGTCTACACGGCCGATTCTGGTGCACCGAAGGCGGAGGCGTTGGCGGTCAAAGCCGGCCGCTTTGTCGTTGTGGGGAACAACCCAGACATCCGGACGCTCATCGGCAAAGGGACGCAGGAGTTTGACGCCCGGCAGATGACAGTCGTGACGGGATTCGTCGACTGCCACAACCACGCGCCCGGCAATACCTTGCTTTACGAAGTGCTCGTCGGCAACCCGTACGTGGTGGAGTTCATGACGATCTCCACTATTGTGGACAGACTCCTCGCGACGGCCCGCGAGACGCCGCCTGGCACTTGGGTAGAAGGATATTTCTTCGACGACACAAAGGTGAAGGACAATCGCCAGCTCAACATTCACGACCTCGATCAAGTCTCGACCGACCTCCCGGTCGCGGTCCATCATCGCGGCGGCTCACCGGCCTTCCAGGCATGACGTGTGCGAGCTCGGTGGGAACCGGAAGACCCCGAAGACGCCGCGATTGACATGAGGTCACCGTGCGGCGTAGCATCCCGCCAGTTAGTTTTACGGTCCCTGCATTCTTAAACTTTCTTTTGAAGTAATCACGGAGGCATCTGGGTCCTTCTCTGAGGAAGGACGTCTAGTGAACGATTCGATTCAGACAATATCGCAATTGCAGTTACGGCGGCCCGCAACCATGTGGTGAGAGAAGTTCCCAGGAGGAGAAGTATGAAGCGTAATCTCGGCGCAGCTTTAATTTTCATGGCGCTCGTCCTCGCGCTCGAAATCGGCTCGGTTGTGCTCGGGAAGCGGGCCGCGCTAGAGGCTGCCGGAGCTCAAGCGCCAATGTTCGAGGTGGACCCGTTCTGGCCCAAGCCCTTACCGAACCATTGGCTCATCGGGATGACCATCGGCGTGTCGGTGGATGCGCAGGACCACGTCTGGATCGTCCATCGGCAAGGTTCACTGGAACCAGGTGAAAAACACGCCACGACCAACCCTCCCATCGCTCAATGTTGCGCTCCGGCTCCTCCTGTTCTCGAGTTCGACCAGGCCGGCAACCTCCTCCGACATTGGGGTGGACCCGGGCAGGGTTACGATTGGCCGAATTCCAATCACGGAATCACCATCGATTACAAGGGTAACGTATGGATTGGCGGTAATGGACGCGGCCCCCAAGGGGGCGGTGGTGACAACGAGGGACAAGTCGGGGGCGGCCGATTCTACGACAACATGGTCCTGAAATTCACTCAGGATGGACAGTTCCTGATGCAGATCGGTAAGCCGAATCAGAGCAAAGGCAGCAACGATGTGGAGAACCTGAGATTACCCGCCAAGACGTTTATCGACAAAGAAACGAACGAGGTATACGTCGCCGACGGTTACGGCAATCATCGGGTCATCGTATACGATGCCGATGCCGGCAAATACAAGCGGCATTGGGGCGCCTATGGGCACAAACCTGAAGACACCGACTTGGGCCCCTACAATCCGGATGCCCCGCCCGCGCAGCAGTTCCGAAATCCTGTCCACTGCGCCGATCTCTCGAACGATCGCCTTCTCTATGTCTGTGATCGTGTGAATGACCGCATTCAAGTATTCAAAACGGACGGTACATTTGTAAAAGAAGGCTTCATCGCGAAACGAACGTTAGGTTCCGGATCAGCCTGGGATATCGCGTTCTCAAAAGACCCGAAGCAAACCTATATTTATCTCGCTGATGGTGAGAATGACAGGATCCACATTTTGCTTCGAGATACCCTCGAAGTCTTGACCACCTTCGGCGAGGGCGGGAGGCAGCCGGGTGAATTCTACGGGCCGCATAGCATCGCTACTGATTCCAAGGGCAATATCTATGTGACGGAGACCTACCGAGGGCAGCGCGTCCAGAAGTTCGTTTATAAAGGTTTGGGACCCATCACAAAAGAGGACCAGGGCGTTCTATGGCCTAAATCAGCTTCCAAGTAGAGTCCGGCAATTATACTTCAGGGTCGATTTTCAGATTGAAACGGCCATTGCTGCGAACGCAGTCACTTGGCATCGTCCCACCTTGAGATTCTGGCATTCTGGCGGAATGTTCATCGCATGGTAAATGCGTACACCTGATCGTTGGCGGCGACAAAAATGCGCCCAGTGACCACAATGGGAGTCTGGAAATTCTGCACGCGGCTCATCTCCTCCTCTTGAGTGCCACCCACAAACAATACTTCGCCGCTTTCGCCGTCAAACGCATGCAACCGGTTGCTGGCCCCGGTGCCAACCGTCCACACAATTGGCTCCGATCTCCCGTCAGTCGTAGTCGCAATCGGCGATCCCCCGCCCATATTGTTTGCGCACCAGGCGACCGCTATGGATGGAGGCGCAGACGCACCGACCCGCAAAGCGACGAGATTTCCCCGACGTGACGGACAGGCAACGCCAGTGCCCCTAGTTGCGAATACCACGTAGGCAGACGATGCAGTTTTGTACGCTGCCGCAGCGTTGATTATCTCGCCGCTCGAAACCTTGTTGCTTTGAACTCCCTCGCCTCGAAGTTCACTGCTCTTTGCCATTCCGCCCAGGTCATCCCGATTGAGGAGATAAGCCATCCCATTTTTCCCCAGTGCAACGATCAGTTTGGACGGCGTCGCTCCGGGCAGGTCAAACAAGACGGGTCCCGAGCCGCCCAGATCGGCGTCATCATCGTCGAGCTGACGCCAATTTGAGGGAGTGAAATAGTCGACTGAGTTACCGCTGAACTTTGCGCCCAAACCAAGACGGATGATCGCTTCTCCACCCATCCAGGTGCGCGCACCGAAGGTGTTACCCGTGGCCACGAAAATCGAGCGACCATCGGTTGCGATCCCGCCCGGTGCCCAAGCTCCGCCGCCGCGCCCCTCGGTTGCCCAAGCTGTTGCGTTCTTCGGATCGGCTACGGGAATGGCGATGACCCAACCGTGGTAATCGCCGCAGTCGCCCCAATGGCCGCCGTAGGGAACGTAGAGAACGCCCGAATTGAGGAGCAGGGCACCGCGCTGGTTCTGCACCGCTGAGTTGAACGAGAAACCACCGTATTTCAGGCCGGAAACATTCGCTGGCCATCCCGCTCGGGTGGAGCCGTCGTCCAGAGATAATGCAAAGACGACGTGTTGCTTCGTCCTTCCACCGTCAGGCGTGGTCATGGCCGCCACGTAAATGGTACGGCTACTTGGATCGATGACCGGAGTGCCGGTGATGCCGAGCGGGTCGATATTGCCGCAGGGAAGCTGCGATCGCGGCACCGGATTTCCGAGCGTCTTTGCCCAAAGCGGTGCGCCGGTGGCTGCGTCTAGCGCCACCACTACGTTCCGCTCCGTCGCTACGATCAACGTGGACTTGCCGCCCGGACCGTTGTTTACGTACAGCGGCTGGGCGTAAACCGGCCCCTGTATTGGTGCGTTGAACGTTTTGTCTCGGTGTATTCCGGCGGCGCCTTTCCGTGTCATGAGTGGATCGACATACGCACCATCGCGGGACCCGCTGAGGTGATGCTGGAGCACATCACCCGAGAGCGCCATTAAAGGCGCGGCCAGCAGCGAGAGCAGCAGGGGCAGAAGACGATCGATCGTCATCCGTTCAGCCGATCGGGCCTGGCCTCCTGGTATGCCAATTTGTCGCCTGCTCGTACGCGTGGGCGATTTGCAGAACCACGACGTCTTGCCCCGGCCCTGCGCTGATTTGCAGGCCGATGGGTAGACCAGAGGCGCTAAAGCCGCACGGTACGGAAATGGTCGGCCATCCATAGACGTCAAACGGCGACGTGTTGCGGATATTACGGTTCACGAAATCGAGGGAGCCATTTCTGTCGCCGCTGAATTCGGTGATGGCGGGCGGCAGGATGGGACTTGTCGGCGTGATCAGCGCATCGACGGTTTGAAAGATTTGGCCGATGGTACGGCGCGTGTGCGCCAGCTCTCGCCGCGCCTGAATGTAGGTAACTGTGTCGACGTCTGCCCCAGGCCGCAACCTCGCCAGCGTCTCCGGCTGATATTGCTCGGGGCTCGTTGCAATCATCTTCGCATGATAAGCGTACGCCTCAGCCAATCGCACGGTCGATCGCAGCTGCTCTTGGGTACCGGCTGATATCGCGACGTCCCTGATACCGGCGGTCAATTTCTCGAGGACGGCCAGGGCTTGGTTGGTTGCGCGTTCAATCTCAGGGTCGAGGCCCTCGAAGAAGAACTCGCGCGCTATTCCCAATCGCAACGTTTCGGTTCCCTTCCGCAAAGCTGCAGCATAATCCGGAACCGTCATGGACACGCTGGCGGTGTCTTCTGGATCATAGCCGGCGATCACTTGAAGAATGAGCGCGGTGTCAGCGACGCTGCGAGCCATCGGTCCGACATGGTCCAGCGACCAAGAAAGCGGAATCACGCCCCGTGTGCTCACCAGACCGAACGTCGGCTTCAAACCGACAATGCCGCAGTACGCTGCCGGCTGGCGAATTGAGCCGGCCGTATCCGATCCGAGCGCGCCATAACACAGACCGCCTGCGACGGCTGCGGCCGACCCGCCGGATGATCCGCCAGCAATATGCCCGTGCTCCCAAGGGTTGTGGACGCCGCCGAAGTACGTCACCAGGGAACTGCCGCCGAAGGCGAACTCGTGCAAATTCGTTTTGCCCAGGAAAATGGCGCCCGCCGCTTTGAGCCGACGCACCACCTCGGCATCCTGAGCCGGGATACGGTCTTTGAAAACGCCGCTTCCTGCCGTCGTCCTCACGCCGGCTGTGTCGAAGAGATCCTTTAGCGCGATCGGAATGCCGTGCACAGGTCCGCGCCACTTGCCCCGCCGAATCTCGGCTTCGGCCATCCGAGCTTCCGTGGCCGCCGAATCGGCAGTGACCGTAATGAACGCGTTGAGTACGGGATTGAGCTTTTCGATTTGAGCGAGGCACGCATTGGTCAGCTCGACAGGCGAGAGTTTTCTCAAGCGTACCAGCCGGCCGGCTGCATCGATGCTCAGGTTGGTAAGCTCGCTGGTCTGGCTTCGGTTAGGTGGCCCACCGCTACTATTGACGTACTGCGTAGCGGGCGCGCTTCCTGATTCGGCGAGGAAACCGGCGGTGACCGCCAAGGCGGTTTTGACAAAAGATCTTCGCGAGAAGTGGGCTCGGCGAATCGGGCATATCGTCTCGGACTCAAAGGGGACATTCATTTTTCACGTCGTCCCGATCGACTTGGGCGGAGACTACGCGCTTCCGAGCTGTCCGTCAAGACAATCACCGAAAGGCCCGAAAGGCCGTCGCTGAGGTTGCCGTGCCGCCAGAGTTCGAAACCTGAAACGTGGCCTGAGTTCCGCAAGGCTGATTCTAGGGCTGATCTTGATGCCCCGTAACCTGTTCCCGACTTATAAAGTTTGAGAAAGAGCAGCACTTTCGAATAGCAGCTGCGGTGCCTTCGCGGGTGACCCAGTCACGTTCTAAATCCTCGTGTGAGGCCGGCTTGGTCACTTGGGTTTGGGCCTCAAGGTAAAAGGCACGCTACGTTTGTCATTCTCTTCCACGGTGCGTTGCAGATCGAGAAGATCCAGACTGACGCTACTTTCGGCGCCGTCGCTGAGGATGTAGTGCAGTCGGCCGCCATCCAACCAACAATCGCGCACAGAGTATGCGGTGCCGTCCTCCAGATAAAGTGAAACCGCCGCTGCGGCATTCTCAACGCCGTCCGTCGCCTGTCGCGAACTAGGTGCATTCGGAGAATTGCCCGGCGCGGGCGATGGCGGAGGCGAATAAGGGACAGAGTCGTTGTAGGGCTGATCGTAGGGAGCGTTGTAATCAATCACAGAAGGCGCGTAGTAACCCATGTTCCAACCCAACCACGGGTTATACCAGGGCTCAAACCAGAACGGATTCCAGCCGCCCCAACCCCAACCGGCTCCCCACCACGAACCCCAGCCCCACGGCCAACCAAATGAACCGAAGCCAAATCCGCAACTAAAGCATCCGAGTCCGAAACGGCGAAATCCGAAATCGTCAAAGTCAAAATCACCAAACTGCCTGAAACCGAATTGGTTGAAACCGATACCGAAGCCAAAACCACAACCAAAACAACCGAATCCGAAACGGTTAAATCCCAAATCGTCAAAATCAAAATCTCCATCTCCGAAGACACTCAACCCAAATCCAGGATTGATCGGGCGGCCGAACCTTCCTCCGCCCAATCCGGCGGCAAATGCGTTAGCAAATCCCGTTCGATCGGATTGAACCGATGGGAAAGTTCTCAAATTTGAGGCAAGGAGTTTGGAGGAGAATGGCGAGTTAACTAGGGCTGAATTGTGGAAGTCCACTGCGCCAAATCGAGCGGCTCCCAAGCTCAAGGGGCCATGGGAACTGGCGAGTGCGGAAGGGGCCGACCTGGGCGTGTTTTGCCAACTCTGGTGCCCTTGTCCAGACCAGCTTCGAGTAGGAGACCCATCGCCCGGCCGATTCAAGATGACGTTTACTCTGGGCGCTGGTGTATTCAGAGCAGGCTGACGCGCTGCTGAGGCGGGGCTTCGAGAGGACAACGAGGTAGAGCCAGCGGGAGTTCCGAACGAACGCCACGCAGATTCGTCGGAATTATTGCGTAACGTCAGTGCCGCATTGCCTGGGCCCCGAGCTCCCGGTTCAGCGCCGCCGCGCGAGCCCGCAAAGAAATGCCACTGACCGTCAGAGTTAGCGGCGATACGAGGCGCCGACGAAAGGGGCGCGCCCGCTGGCCGCGTACGAATTGAACCAGCCCAACGCTGGCTCCCGTTTCCCGAATTGCGGTAACCACCGTACGCGTGGTAGCCATAACCGCCGGGTCTGCTGGAGGGGCCGACAATGCTCGGTCCGCGCGCCATGCCTCGATACGCGCCCCGATTAAACGAGCCGACTCCGCGGAAGCCGCTTCCCTGAAGGCCGCCCCGAGAAACACCGCCGCTGCCACCGTGAAAGCCGCCACCGCCGAAGCCACCTCCACCTCCATGCAATCCACCACCGCCACCGTGGAACCCGCCTCCGCCACGTTGAGCGAAGCCAGAGTTCGGCAGGCAGCCAAGAGCAACCGATGCGACTAAAATGAAAAAGAGGTTCCGAAAGGTGGGTCGGGCCATTTCAGGTCCCTCCGCAACAGATGCGCAAGACCTGTGCACAGGGTCAACGGGGGCTTGTCCCTGTCCACGATAAGTTTGATTCTACCCCGCGAGGGGTAGTTGTACCATGGCATCAAGGTATGGCGAGCAAGCGGCCAGTTTGGATATTCCGGAACGGAGTGCGTGCGGCGAGATACCGAGGAATACAACAAGGAACTTGCCAAACCCGCGTCTGGCGTCGGCAAAGCCCAGTAGCCTTTACCGTGCCCAATGCGTCGCCAAATTACTATGAGCGGATCTGACTGACTATTGTTTTGGACTCGCTGGTCCGCCGTCATCTGTTGCCGCACCTAAAAGTCTGCCTCCATCGGCCAAGGTCAAACGAACGTACGCTGCAAAACGAACGTACGCTGCCTTGACACTTCTACGGGACTCCGCTAGCTTACGCACATGCGGGCGCTCTCCATCATCGTTCGTTGCCGTTGGCACAGCCCAGTGCTGACATGCGGGATCGTTCTCATTTTTCACTGACCTTCCAGGCGATATAGAGAATTTGATGTGGCGGAGCCCGCTATTCGGCCCGTGGAAACGCGCGTTTTGGGGATTTTCTTTTCGTCGGACCGGCAATTCATTGTGGGTTCGAAAGGTACTTGGGCAATAGCCCGCCGGAAGCAGGACAGCATGGCCCAACTGAGTATCAGGGTAAACGAACGGATGTGGAAGATCATTGCCACGCCGGATACGCCTCTGTTGTACGTCCTGTCGAACGAGTTAGGTCTTCAGGGGCCGCGATTCGGCTGTGGCCTTGCGCAGTGTGGCTCTTGCTCGGTGCTGGTCGAAGGCATCGAGACGCGTTCGTGCGTTACTCTGGTCGGGTCTATCGGAAGCAAGTCGGTCACCACGCTCGAAGGATTATCGTCATGGTTCGCAAGGCAGAAGGGTCTCTCGAAGGTGCCCGCGTTGCATCCAGTGCAGCAGGCAATGATCGATGAACAGGCCCTTCAGTGCGGCTACTGTTACAACGGCATGATCATCAAGGCTGCAGAGCTGTTGTCAAAAGTTTCGCAACCGAGCGAAGCGCAAATCCGTTCCGCGATGAACGGCCACTTGTGCCGGTGCGGGACTTACCCGCGAATCACGAAGGCCATTCAGCGCGCCTCGCGGATGATGCCGGAGGTGAACAAATGACCAGCTCTCTGACCGGCGCTGCATTTGCGCGTCGCGATTTCCTGAAAGGGGGCGGCGCGCTCATCATCGGCTTTAGCCTTTGCGGCGCTGTGTTCGGTCAGGAAGGCGTTGATTTTGTTGCATTCGCCGCGGGTCCGGATCAACCCGATCTTAAGCAACTCGACACGTGGCTGGCGATTCATGCCAACAATACGGCGACGATCTTCCTTGGCTACGTCGAACTCGGTCAGGGCAGTTCTACAGCGCTGCTACAAATCGCTGCTGAAGAGCTCGATTTGAACATGAATCAGGTCAAATCCGCCCGGCTGGACACGAACTGGTCGCCCAATCAGGGAGCAACGGCGGCAAGTGCTGCGATCGCCCGGGGAGGGCCACGGATTCGAGCGGCTGCGGCCGAAGCACGGCGTGCTCTGCTCACGCTTGCTTCGAAAAGGCTAAACGCACCAGTTGACCGTTTGGCTGTTTTCAATGGGATGGTGTCGGTGGTTGACAACCCGACACGGACGGTTGCCTATGGCGCGCTTTTGGGCGACAAGCCATTCCATGTGCCGTTTACTGGAACAGCGCCGCTGAAGCCGGTCAGCGCCTATAAAGTAGTTGGCACTCGCGTCCCGCGTAATGACATCCCGGATAAAGTCAGCGGCAAGCATGTTTATATCCAGCACGTCCGCATGGCCGGAATGCTGCATGGCCGAGTGGTTCGTCCGCGCGGCCAGTCTGCATATGCGGCTGGAGCGAAGGTGCTAAACGTCGACGAGAGTTCCGTCCGGAATTTCCCCAACGCCCGAATTGTCCGCCGGCGCGACTTCATCGGTGTAGTTGCCCCGAACGAGTGGGACGCGATTCGCGCCTGAACGGGTCCGCACACGTCGTCTCTCAAACCTACCGCGGTCCGTACCAGGCGCACGCACCGTTCGGCCCGGCGTGTGCATTGGCCCGGGTATCGGCGGACTCCGCGCTGGTTATGTGCTCGACACAAAACGCCTACGATACACGGGGAAAACTTGCTGCAGTGCTTGGAATGCCGGTAGGCAAGGTGCGGGTGCAGTATTACGAAGGCTCGGGTACTTTCGGTCGCAGTTGTTATGACGACGCGGCACAAGCGGCGGCGATCCTTTCTCAAGAAGTCGGTAAGCCAGTCCGGATCCAGTTCATGCGGTGGGACGAACTCGGGTGGGATAACTACGGCCCTGCGCATCTCGCAGACGTGCGGGCCGGCGTTGATGCCAACGGAGCGGTTGTGGCGTATGAATACCGTGGATGGCAGCACGGTTGGAGCACAACCGAAAGTTCCCAACAGTTGGCGCTAGGGACGCCAGCCGGTGATTCTGGGGACGGAACGGCCCGACAACTTAACAAGCTCAATTTGGGCTCGATGTACGATATCCCCAATGTACGGCTGGTGAATCACCAACTGCCGGGGGTAAGCGGATACCTCAAAGGGGCGAACTTACGCTCCCCGTTGGATATCTCCTTTTCGTTTGCGTCGGAGCAGACCATCGACGAGTTGGCTTATCTTGCGGGTTTCGATCCATATCTATTCCGGCAAAGCAACACGACTGATTCGCGCTGGCTAGGGGTTCTCAATGCCGTCGCACAAGCCGCAGGATGGACGCCACGGAGAGCGGCTTCGAACCTGTCGGACGCAAACGTGGTAACCGGGCGCGGAATCGCGGTCGGTACTCATCTTTCCTCGTATGCAGCTGCTATCGCCGAAATCGAAGTAGACAAGCATACGGGCCGCATTGTTGCGAAGCGCATGTACGGGGCGCTCGACGCCGGCCTCGCCGTCAATGCCGCCTTCATTGAGAATCAGATCAGCGGAATGTTGGTTCAGGCCACAAGCCGAATGTTGAAAGAGGAGGTGACCTTCAACAATACCAACGTCACGAGTCTCGACTGGAATAGCTACCCCATCTTGCGATTCGAAGAATATCCCGAAGTCACGCCAATCGTCGTTCAGCGGATGGATCAGAAGTCGAGCGGAGCGGGAGAGGAAGCGTTGTGCTCTGCGGCCGCGGCTATAGCGAACGCTTTCTTCGATGCGACCGGCGTGCGGCTGCGGGAATATCCGATGACCCCAAAACGTGTTCTGGCCGCGCTCGGCCAAGCTGGGTAAAATTAAGAAAAGCTTTCCCTTCGATTGAGCTAAGCGACGAAGCTACCTTCCTCGAGGTTGTTGACTGCAGGAGAGAACAAATTGCCTTGAAATAACCAGCCCACCGGCTTCGATTGTAGCGAGTGTATCGGATGTACTGATGTACTGAGTGTATCGAAATCGGACCATGAAGCGCATTCGGCGACGAAGGAAGCGAACCAAAATTAAGTCGGGCACCAGGATTTGGAATCGGCTGCGATGTGCAGCGAATAATGTTATAGTCAAAAAAAACTGGCGACGACCCTGTAGCTCAACTGGATAGAGCGCTTGCCTACGAAGCAAGAGGTTGGCGGTTCGACCCCGCCCAGGGTCGCTACAATCCCTTGCGTCACGCGGAACATTGGGGCAACGGGGCCGCCCGTCCGGGACTGCTTGGAATCCTCCCGAATTCATGTTCAACTAAGCGCCGAATAAATGATGTGACCGTTATTACCGATTAATCTAACGAATAATCGTTATAGCGACCTGGCATTCGTATCATTCGATGAGACACCTGCCCCAGAACTTTGCGCCCAGCTTTGCGATCGGTGTGGATAGACTCATCGGGGTGCTAGCAGATGCAAGAGTGGCGGCTGCGTTATTCAACTTAGCCTGAGGAGCTACGATGACACGAGTTCTGATTATTGATGACGACGAAGCGATGCGCAGGATGCTTCGCTTTCGCCTCAAAGACGCTTACGAAATTATCGACACGTTGTCGCCCAAGGAGGGCTTGATATTGGCGCTCCAGCACAAACCCGATGCGATTCTGGTGGACCTGATGATGCCTGCCCACACGGGCTTTGAAATTTGTCAAACACTTGCCAGCCTGAGTTTCACACAGCTCATCCCGGTCTTTGTCATCTCCGGCGCGCCCAAAGCAATTTATAAGGATTTCTGCGATGCGCTTGGCGCGCAGTGCTATTTTGAAAAGCCCATTGACTTTAATTTATTGCAGTCGCGCCTGGCGGCCGTTCTAGCTAAAGATCACGAAAATCGCCGAAAGGAACCACGTATCAGGCTGAGAGTAGGTTTAAAACTGCGGGGAAGGGATGCGAAGGAGAACCCTTTTGAGACGCTCATTTTTACTGAGAACGTCAGTGGCCGCGGCTTTGCTTGTGGCCTTACCGTTCCATTGGTCCGCAACGCCGTGGTTGAGGTCTTTCTATGGATACCCGCGGCGCACCGGTTTACGGGCGAGGCGCGGCTCGCTTGGATCAAATGTCCCGAAACACCGGAACAGCTATGCGGGTTCGAGTTCTTGGTAGAGCCTCGCGAGTGGATCTTCTAAGGTCTCCGCGGACGTATCGAAGTCCAGCGAGCAGCTTGCTTGGCAGTCTTACTCAGGATGTAGTTTGCGCGATTCGCTTCTCTGCGGATGGGGCGCGCATGGATAATGTCATCAGCTTGGCACCGCCGTCGAGAGTGATTCGCTCTAGCCTGCACTCGAATGTCCTGCGCGCCTCCCCATCCATCCTTAACTCCACCGTAAATGGAGCAATCATCTCGCTGGAATGCTGAGCTCTGTGCAGAGCTTGCTGTAGCTGCGGGTTATCGGAAATGACGTGATTGAGCCGATGGAGAGGACGATTGTGGACTGCCTCCGGGCCGAGCCGAAAGGCTCGATAAAACGACGGCGTCGCCGCCTTGATGTGTAAGTTGGGATCGAGCACCAGCATGAACTCCACCGGAGCTCCTTCCGAATGCTTCGCCTCTCGCATGGTCTGGGGGATGCCGATAAAGCTGATCACGGCTCCTTCGACTTTGTTCTCGCTCGTGCGATACGGCGTGGCCCGCAGAATATAGGACTTCCCGGTTCGCACGCGCACCTCGCGCTCGAAGGGGATGAAATCGCTGATCACGCTCACGATCAGGTCATGCAGATCGGGAATATTCAGGCCGGCGTTGATGTTCTCGAAGGGCCGCCCCACGTCCCCGGGAATTAGTCCCAGAACTTTTTGCGCCTCGGGAGTGAATCGCCGAATGGACAGGTCGCTGCCGAGCATGACCACGGCTACGTCAATGCTGGCCAGCAGATTGAT
>QHYS01000065.1:15350-66304 GCA_003223325.1 Acidobacteriota bacterium | reverse complement strand
GAAGCAAAAATTGCTTGAACCCTTTCATCGTTGGCCCATCAACGGATCTTTTGAGCATTCGGACCGAGTGCTTTGCTATCTGGTGTAATGCGCTAAGAAACAGGCCGATCACGCCGACGCTGCTGGAGCAATATTGCAGGTCAATGTGCAGCCAGAAGGCCCCACAGACCGGATGCGACTCCGGCCAGGCTGAACAAGAACGAAACCCGCCAATAAAGGCGGCTCTTGGCCAGAAGCGAAATCGAGCTGAGAACGATCGCCACTTCTAGAAACAACTCACTGCCATCGTAGAAACGGGCCTTATGGCTGGCCGTATCAACTTCTCTGCCGAGCTTCTCGGCCTCGGCCTGAATCTCTTCGGAATCTTTTTTCTGCTGTTCGGATTTGACGCGGAAATCCGCCGCTGCTTGGGCGCCTTTTTCGGCAAAGAGGCTGGCGATCTCAGCGTCTGCATCGTAAACGTGCGAGCGAATGTTTTTGGCCTGATAGTAATTCCATTGATCGGTGGCCCGCGTCTCGAGCAGAACCTCTTCGGTGTGCGCGCGATGGCTCAACAAAGTAGAGACGGCGAGCAGCACCGCGAGAATGGCCATGGTGAGGCCAATGGTGCGCTCGCCTGATTCTTTGGCTTTTTCCGCATTCTCAGCTAATTCCTGCGGCTCCATTGCAATCCTCCTTTAGGACCACTCTATTCCTTTGTTAGAGGCCGCTCCATGAGTTCCCGAATGGCCGCACTCGGCGCGCGGCCCTCATTTAGGACCGCGTACATCTGCTCCGTAATGGGCATATCTACATTGTGCCTGCGGGCAAGCGCCATGGTCGCCGAGGTAGTCCCGACCCCTTCCGCTACCATGCGCATCTGCGACAGAATTTCTGCCAATTTGCGCCCCTTGCCAAGTTCCATGCCCACAGAGCGATTCCGGCTTAGTGCTCCGTTCGCCGTGAGCACGAGATCGCCGAGGCCCGCCAAGCCCGCAAGTGTATCGCGGCTGCCGCCCAGCGCCACGGCCAGCCGAGTCATTTCGGAAAGCCCACGCGTGACCAACGCGGCGATCGTATTCGCACCCAAACCGAGGCCTGCGCAAACACCGGCAGCCAGAGCGATGACGTTCTTCACCGCGCCTCCGAGTTCCACGCCAGCAATATCGTCATTGGTATAGAGCCGAAGGGTGGAACCAGAGAATTCGCGCTGGATTTCCGCAGCAACTTCGAGATCGCTGGAAGCGATGACTACGGCAGTAGGATCGCCGCGAGCCACCTCAAGGGCGAAACTGGGGCCCGAGAGGGCGGCCACGCGGGGCGCGAACCTTTGCCCGATGACTTCCGTAATGACTTCGCTCATGCGCGCCAGAGAATCGTGCTCCAAGCCTTTGGTTGCGCTGATGAATATGGTATCGGCCACGGCCGTCGCGAACAAAAAAGGCAGCATGGCCGCGTAAATGGCCCGGGCGTGCGCCGAAGGCATCACGCCGAGTACGATCTCCGCCCCCGCCACCGCCTGGCCAAGATCGCCGGTAACTTCGGTTTCATCGGGGATGCGGATGCCGGGCAGATAGATGGAGTTTTCACGGCAACCGCGCAGCGCGGCAAGCACATCGGCACCGTGTGCCCACAGCGCCAACCTATGGGGTTGGCGGCTGCGCCCCAACGCGATAGCCAGCGCAGTTCCGCAACTTCCCGCACCGATGATCGCAATTCTTCTCACAGTTTCGGACGCCGCGGGCCGCGCCGGAATGTGAATTGGGGTTCGGTAGCGCGAAGGAGCCGGATAATATTGGAGCGATGGCGGGCGATGATCAGGAGCATTGCGAAGGATGCCCCGGCGGAAATGGGTTGCGGCGGCGCATGACGTGGAGCGTAGAGCAGATAAACGAGCAAGGGAAGAGCTGCAGCGGCCGAGATGGAAGCCAGCGAAACGTAGCGCCAGAAAACCAGAACCACAATCCACACGATCAGCGCGCCTACGACCGCTTGCCAGCAGATGGGCAAGAAAACTCCCGCTCCCGTGGCCACCCCACGTCCGCCCTGAAACCGCAGCCAAACCGGGAGAGTGTGCCCCACAAGGGTCAACAAGGCTGCCAGAATCATCCACCGGGGATTGCCATCGGTTACGCGGGCGGCAAGCCAGACCGAGAAATAGCCCTTGCCGCCATCGAGTACGAGGGTGGCCAGACCGGGGAGCGCGCCTGCCTCGCGCGCCACATTGGTCGCGCCGATGTTGCCGCTGCCGCGGAAGCGGATGTCGCCGGCTCCGATCAGCTTCACGATCAGATATCCGAAAGGGATCGATCCGAGCAGATAGGCGGCAACCGGAAGCCACCAAAATCCCGCGGCGCTTTGGCCGGGATCGATCTGCGCGGCGAAAATCGCGAGCGTGCTCACGAGCAGAATAAGCGACAGGTTCAAGACACCTGCTCTCGAGAAAAGGGGTAAGTGACTAAGCGAGTGTACTCGGCGCCAGAGCGCTTCAGCACACTTTGGTAAAGGTGAAACTCTTTGAACGTTTCGCTTCCGAATTCGGGCGCGCCAAGAGCTTCGACGGCGGCGGCGAGGGCCTGGGTGCTTTGCGGAGATTCAAAGCGCGCCAGCGTGAGATGAGGATGAAACGCACGCTTCTCCGGGGCAATGCCTAGGGGCTCGAGCCTCATTTCGATCGCTGCGACGAGCTCGGCAAGATGCGGGCCGGGTTCGGCGCCGGCCCAAAAGACGCGGGGGCGGCGCGCGCTGGGGAAAAATCCGAGGCCGGCGAAGCGCAACCTGATCGAATCAAAGCCGGGAAGCTGGTCGAGTGCCTGCCGTATGCGTTCGAGCTGTTCGGGCGAAACCTCGCCGATGAATTTGAGAGTGATGTGCACGCCTTCGAGGTGCACCCAGCGCGCGGTGGTGCAAATTTTCTTCAGCCGGGCGCTCAGCGCGGCCAGGGCTGCGCGCACCGCCTCGGGGACGTCCAACGCCACAAAGACGCGCACCCTATCCCTGCACCTTAGCTCTGTACCACGGTCGGCCAGGAGGGCTTTCCGTGACGGGCATAAATGAAATAGCGGCGCAGCATATCAAGCGCAGCCTGAGAGGCGTGCCAGCGAATGCGTTCGCGATCACCGGGAAAGCGCAAGGCGCGATCACGGCTGCCGTTGGCATCGGCGAGCGCGATGTAAACGAGGCCTATGGGCTTCTCCGGCGAACCGCCGGAGGGCCCCGCGATCCCGGTGATGCCGATGCCCAGTGTCGCACCGATGCGACGACGGATTCCCTGAGCAAGAGCCTGGGCAACTTCGGGACTCACGGCGCCTTTGGATTCAATCAGCTCGGCGGGCACGTCCGTCCAGGCAGTCTTCAGATCATTGCTGTAGCAGACGACGCCCCCCCGAAAATAGGAAGAGCTTCCGGGAACGCGCGTGAGCCTCTCCGCAAGCAACCCTCCGGTGCAGCTTTCGGCAGTAGCGACGGTGGCCTGATTGATGGCCATTTCGCGCGCGACGATCTCTTCGAGCGTCTGGCCGTTGGAAGTAAAGACATTTTCCCCCAGTGCGAAGCCAATGCGCTCGATCATTTCGTCGAGCATTCGTTCGGCCGCGGGATGATTGGAAGACCAGGCGCGCAGATGGAGCTGAATCTCGCCGGGAGCTGCCAGAATGGTTGTTTGCACGTCCGGATATTGCGTGTAGATCGGAGCGGTGCGCTGCTCGACTTCCGACTCGGTAAGGCCGGCAGTGCGCATTTCACGATAAAAAAGGCGCGTAGCGCCGGCCATAGGCTCCAGGCGCGGCTCGACTTTTTCCGTGAACATGGCTTTGAGCTCGTGTGGCGGGCCGGGCAAAAGAACGACGATGCGTCCTGCCGATTCTAGCCAGAGCCCCGGGGCAGTACCGCGCGGATTTTCCAGCAGCTCGGCGCCTTCGGGCACCATGGCCTGCCGTTTGTTGACTTCGGGCATGCTGCGCCCGAGACGGCGGAAACGCGCCTCGATATTCTGCAGCACGGAACTATTGAGCACGAGTTTGCGGCCCAGTAATTCTGCGACGGCCTCGCGCGTCAGGTCATCCAGCGTAGGCCCCAGGCCGCCGGAGGCGACCACCAGATCGCAGCGGTCGAGGGCGGAGCGGAAGGCGTCGCGAACGTGATCGTGCTGGTCGCCGACCAGGGTCTTCCGGGCCACGGCGATACCCAAATGATTGAGCCGCTGCGTAAGAAAAAGCGAGTTGGTGTCGATCCGGTCTGGTGTGAGCAGCTCCGAACCGACCGCGATGATTTCAGCTTGCATCTTTTCGAGTCATAGTGGGTGGATTATATCGGGAGAGCCAGGCCCTCGATATCCCAGTCCACGCTGAAAAGCGCGCTATTTGTGGCTAGCACGGCACGCCGCGTGGGCAGGAGTGCCAGTCCGACCAGACCCATGCCGCTGAGCACAAGCTCCGCCCGGCCGTCTGCCGTAATGCGTGCAACTCCGCGGCGCCCATTAAGCGAGGCGGCGACGTACAGGTTCCCGAGGCGATCAAAGGCCAAGCCCTGCGGCCTGCCCAAGCCGCGGTAGAAAAGATTGACCTCGCCCTGACGATTGATGCGCACGATGCGGTCGTAGCTGGAAGTCGTCGGTCCCGCGACGTAGAGCTCGCCCTTCGGGCTGAAAGCAAGGTGATACGCAGCGATGGATGGCTCGAGCGTTGCGAAAACAAAAATCTGGCGGTCTGGGCTGATTTTGAAAATCGTGCCGCTGCGGTCGCCAACAAACAGATTCTTTTCGGCATCAAAGGCGATTCCCGTGGCAATGCCCATGCCTTCCACCCAGAGCTGAGAACTGCCGTCCGGCGTGACGCGGTGAATTGTGCCGTCGTTGCGGCAGGAGACATACAGTACGCCGGTATGGTCCAGAGCCAGGCCGGTGGGATTTACGAGCTCGATTGCGAAGGGCTTTACCTGATAATTGGCCGTGATTTTGTAGAGCGAAACCGGAACTTTCTGCCCGCGCTGGCCGCTATAAGTCACATAAATATTGCCCTCGCCATCTACGGCAGGGTTGGCGACCGGATGCAGATTTTCGGCGATTTGCACGCCAAGCTGCATCTCCACCGGCGGGCTGCTTCCGTGCGACGTGGCCACGCGCACGCTGGCTGCCGCAGCTCCCTCCGGAACGCGGGCGATGAGATAGCTTTCGGCCGCGATCAGCACACTGGCCTCCGTATCACCAAACATCACCCGAGGGCGCGCGTTATTGCTTGCGGCGAAGCCTTTGCCGCGGATGGCAATTTCGCCGCCCGGAATTGCGGCGGAGGGTGTAATGCTCTCGACGCGAGGTGTGGAGTCGCTTATCAATTCCGTGCGACCTGCTGCAATTTCCAAGGATATGCCAGCGATTTAGAATCTCAAAGCTCGGATGAGCCAGAGTCCGAGTGCGGCGTAAGCGCCTGCGACCCAGTCATCAGCCATGATGCCCAGGCCGCCGGGCAAAAGTTCCGCTCGGCGCGCCGGAAACGGTTTCCAGATATCGAAGACGCGAAAAAGTATAAATCCCGCGACCAAATATTTCCAGTTCGGGTCTCCGCGCCACCAAAAGCCATCACGAAAATTCGTCATACCGTCAAGATAGCGCTCGGTCGAGCCGAATGTGAATAGGGTCGCCAGCAACTGTCCCGAAACTTCATCCACTACTACAATCTGCGGGTCCTTAGCAGCTAGACAATCTGAGGCTCGGCTGGCGGCCCACAAACCTACCAGCCCAATCGACAGCGTTGCAGCAATTGCCGGGACAATGTAGGGGATGGGAAGATTCACGAGGCGGGGCACTGCTTCCCACAACGAAGTGTGGGGCCAGAGCTTGAGGAGAATCCAACTGAGCAGAATGCCCGCCAGCGAGCCGAACGTCCCGGGCGCTTTCGGGAAGTATCCCAAACCGAGCGCCGTCGCAATGGCCAACGCGACTCGCCGCTTCTGAGCGGCGCTACTCTTCCTCCTCACGTCTTCGCTTGTCGGGCTCAGGCGCTTCTTCTCCTTCTTCGTCGAAAAGCGGTTCGGAGACGACGTATTTTTCCGAGGCCCAGTTTCCAAGGTCCAGCAGCCGGCAGCGCTCGCTGCAAAAAGGGAAATCGGGATGGAACCTGGAATCCACCGGCTTGCGGCATATGGGGCATTGATGCTTCATGGCATAACCGTAGCTGCACGGAATTAGATTTCTTTGTTTGATATTAGGCTGAAAGAAGCTGCTAAGCCAGGATGCGCAACGCCGTAGCGGTGGAGATTTGCCGCGCTGGGTGCATCGGAAGGGGCGCAACTGGACGAGTCAGCGTCTCTTGTAGCGCAACGACGCGGCCCACCAGATCATAATCAATTGACCTTGTGATTTCGACCCTGGCCATATTTCCGGGGCGCGCGGGGGCGCCATCGGGCTGCGGCTGGATATCAGTCAGGTAGAGTTTGCCGTCAATTTCAGGGGCCATGCCTTGGAGGCGCGCTTCCCAGAGGAATTCCGCATCGCGGGATTGTCCTTCGATCAAAGCCGGCAGACTTTGGCCCACGAAGCGGCGCAAGCGCCGCGCGGAAATTCTGCGTTGCAGCTTCATCAAACGATCGTGGCGCTCGGCGATCGTGCGGGCGTCCACCTTGCCGGCAAGCGCGTGACTGGCGGCGTTTTCTACATCCGAATAGCCAAAGACGCCCATCCAGTCAAATTGCGCAGCGCACACAAAATCGCAGAGTTCGCGGAAATCCGCTTCCGTTTCGCCCGGAAAGCCGACGATAAAGGAAGTGCGCAGCATCACATCGGGAATCGTACGCCGAATTCGCTCCAGCAAGCGCAGAAAGGCTGCATCGCTCGAGCCGCGCTTCATTTTCGCCAGCACGCCTTGCGCGGCGTGCTGCAGAGGCATATCGAGATATTTCACCAGTCGCGGATATTCGGCCAAGGTGTCGAGCAGGCGCTGGGTGACCCGATTCGGATAAGCATATAGGAAGCGAACCCAGGCGAGGCCCTCAACTTGCGCCAAGCGCGCGAGCAGTTCGGCGAGGCCGTCGCGCAGGCCAAGGTCTTCGCCGTAGGAGGTGCTGTCTTGGCCGATCAGCGTGATTTCGCGCACTCCGGCCGAGGCCAGATTTTCCGCCTCGCGCACCACGGATTCAAAGCGGCGGCTGCGGAAATTCCCGCGAAGCTGCGGAATGATGCAAAACGAGCAGGGATGATCGCAGCCTTCGGCGATCTTGATGTATGCGGCGTGAGGCGGAGTGGAAAGGACCCGCGGTGATGCATCATGATAGAGAAACGCCGGCGAGCCCGGAGGTTTCGTCGGGAGTTGGCCCTCGATTGCAGCGAGGACGTGTTCGACCTCGCCGGTGCCGATCACCGCATCCACTTCCGGAATCTGCTGCCGGATCTGCTCGCGGTAACGCTCGACCAAGCACCCGACCACGACCAGCTTCTGGGCGCGGCCGAATTTCTTGTGCTCGGCCATCTCGAGGATAGTGTCCACGGACTCCTGCTGCGCCGCCTCGATGAAGCTGCAGGTGTTCACAACGAGCTCATCGGCCTCATCGGCGCGCGAAGTGAGTTCGTAACCACTGCGTGCGAGAATGCCCATCATGACCTCGCTATCCACGAGGTTTTTGGGGCAACCCAAGCTGACGAATCCGACCTTCGGCATGAATTTCTCTTCGAACAAACAAAACAATTCTAACACACGCCGTCGGCTGCCCCGACCGGCGCCGCGCCGGCTTCCTCACCTGGAGGTTGATTACTTGCTGGGCTGAAGCCCCGTCACGAGGAGGTGGAGTACAGGTGCGGAGAACATCCGCGTGGCCAGACGCCCGTGCAGCGCGAAAGGAGCCGGAGAAGGCGGGGCTAGGCGATATCCTCCCGTTTCCGGTCTTCCGGCTGCTCTGGCCGCCGTTTTGTTTCCTCGAGCAAAACTCTGAGCGCCCGCAAGGCATCGTTCAGGGCGATGCGTTCGGTAAGGTCCGTTTGCTGCGGGTCTGTCAGCCGCGCCGCGATAGCGCCTTCGGCGATACTGATCTTCAGCGGCAAGGAGTTACTCGGCGCGAGAAATGCATCCAGCACGGGTTGCTGCCAGGGATATTTGATTCCGTCGCTCATTGCCGAAGCCGCATCTGCCAATTGCTGATCGGTTCGACTGTCATCCTCTCGACGGCCGCAGAGCTTAGCATAAGAACAATTACTCCGTTTGATACATCCGAGGTTCGCGCCGGATTCGCGCTCGGAGAGATGAGTTTATCTCTTCGAGCAAAGCTGTAAACCGCGAAGCCTCCACGCTTTGGCCGCCAAATCTCGCGGCCATGCAGAGATCGGTGAAGCGAGTGATAGGCGCGGTGATTTCGCCGGCCGGAAGGGAGGCGGCAAACTCCACCGGAGTTTGCGAAGGGGATTTGCGCCATCCGGCCGTCTCGAGCACGCGCAGCATGCGTTGATAAAAGAACGAAGCGGCTTGCGCGGGCTGCGCCTCGAATCCCATTTTGAGCCGGCAGGCAAACACCAGGCGCTCGCGCAAGCGAGCGTTACCGGCGAGAAGCATAGCAATCGGGACCACCGCCAGCATGATCAGCACTATCCATGGTGGTATCGAGCTTGCGCGCTCTGCCCAATTGCGCAGGCGCTTGGCGCCGGCCGAACGTGCACGTTCAAAGGTCTCGCGGAAGCCCGCGGTCCAGCGCCGCGAGACGCGCTGGACACCCTGGGCCAGCGTGAATTGGTGCATAAAGTCGTAATTCACTACCCAGTCGTTCCATTGCAATTGGAACCAGTCCCAATAGAGACCCAGGTGGGCGACGAACCCGCGGGGATGATCGTCGCTCGGCGGCGTGGGGTCAAAGGTGATCCAGCCATAGCCGGGGAAAAGTACCTCCACCCAACTATGCGCGTCGCTCGCACGAATAATGTAATCACCGCCGACGTCGTTGTATTCGCCGGGAAGAAAGCCGTTCACGTAACGCGCGGGAACGCCTTCAGCGCGCAGCATCACCGTCATGGCCGCGGCAAAATATTCACAATGCCCAGCGCGCTTCTCAAACAGGAAGTAGGCTAGCGGATTGACCGGAGGCGTGCCGGAAAGGTCCAGCGTGTAACCGTAGTTATCGCGAAGGTAGCTCTCGACGGCGCGCGCTTTGTCGTAGGGATTGCGGTCCCGAGAAGTGATCATCTTAGCCAAATTAGGGATGCGCGGGTCGAGCTTGGGCAACTGCAGGTAGAGCGCGCGAAGCGATTCGGGGTAGGCCTGCGAGGCATTGCGGAGAATCTCGGCGGGAATTTCGGGCAACTCCGAGACCGCGTCGTAACGCAGATCGGCGAAATTGTGAAAGGGATTCGCCAGCGAGCCGGTCTTGTCCACCGTCAGATAAGCGCGGCGCAAGGCGCGAGAGCCGCCGATCGCCAACCCAAAGAATTGTCCGCGCACGCGGGCCGGTTCCGGAGCGACAAAAACAGCGTTCGAGGCGAGTGGCTCGAGCATCACCGTATATTCGAACGGTATTGCATAACGCCGATCGGTGCTTAAGGCGGGCGGCACGGCGATCCAGCCATCGGAGCCCTCGCTGAGCGCCACCGGATCGTGACCTTCGGTGTACCAGCGCCGGCCGTCGAATGTGGTGAGCGCGATGCCCCGCCAATGCATACTTCTGGCCAGAAGCTGGTTGCCCTCCACCTGGATGCGCATCACCACGGCGCTGCTTTTCTTGATCTCGCCGATCTCGCCGAGCTCGACGTCGTCGGTAAAGCCGGAGATCAGTGAGGGCTGTAGGTTGAAGCCGGAGAGATAGCCGGCGTTAAAGCGCGGGATCAGAAAAAAAATGACCGTGCCGGCCAAGAGCGAAGCCAAGGCAATTACAGCCGAAGTTATGCCTAGAGCCGTTTGTAGCCTGCGTGCGGCCGTTGATCCCGGCGCAATTTGCGGATGGACTGCGCCTTCAGCGCTGCGGCGCATTTCCAGGCCGATGAAGGTGGAGACGGCCAGGGCTAGAAACGCCAGGAAGAAGAACAGGAACGTCGTGTCCACGGTGAGGATGGCCGAGGCCAGCATGGCGCTGAAGGCCAACAACGCCAGAAAGAGGTAGTCGCGGGTGGTGCTGGCGCTCAAGAGGCGGACAATCATGGCGAAGAGCAGCAAATGAATGGTTGCCAATAACGCCGAAAAGAGTACCGGATTTTGCGCGTCGGACGAGAGCATGCGTGAAACCCACCACAAGTCCACTGGGAAATAGAGGAGGTAGGTGACCACGAGGACAGTGGCCGTGCCATGACCGAGTTCGGGGCCGTAGCCGTGCCACCAGCGGTAACCTTTGGCCAGCAACGCCGCCGGCGCGAGCAAAATCGTAACCAGGTCGAGCTTTCCAGTAGATACCAGCGCGAGCACGCTCACCAGAAGCATCAGGAACAGCGATATTTCAAAATAGCGGCTCAGCGCGGAGGAGGACTGCGCCGAGTCGGGCCGGCGCTCGATGATCGCTGGCGCGGACATGTGTGCGTTCATTTTAACATCGCGGCTCGGCCGCGCTTCGCACCCCGCGCCAATCAGTAATCCTCATTGCCGTTGCTCGTGTCCCTGAGGAATCTGCAACCAGCTCCTGCCCCTGTTATTCTGAGCAAAGCGAAGAATCTCTCAGCAACATAGAAAGAGGGATTCTTCGTTCCCCAAGGCGGAACTCAGAATGACTACTTCGCGTTCTCTAAAGGATCCTAGCTTAGCTAAGCTAGTGCGCGACGGCGCGAGCGGCTGCAGCGATTTTTCTCGTGGCGCTGGAAATGGGCAGACGCTCGATCTCTGCGAGGCGAGGCATACGCACGGCGTCGCTTCGCGGCGCTTGCAAAGCACGTGCCCGCAATGCATGCGGATGCGTGCCGGGTGCCGGCAATTCACGCGACGGCGGCGCGAGCGCAGGCAATTTAGCGAGGCGCACCAGAAACGGCGCGAGCAGAATTCTGCGGAACGTGACCGTGTGTCGCGCCGGCGCCAAAGGTTCGAGCTGCGCCGTGATCCCGAACGTCGATTGGAGATAGCACGCGAGTTTTTCGGGCGCCGTTCTCGCGGATCTAATCGCTGGGAAATGCCACAAAGCTGAAAATAGATTGCTGTGCTGGCTTTTTTGCCGCAGGAGTAGCGTGCGCCCGCGCGGGTCGAGTAAGACGGCCGCTGAGAGCGCTAGGCGAATCAGCTTCGGTTTACGTCGTGGCGTGGGCAGGCGCCACGCAATCCCGAGCGCGTGCGCCCGGCACCAACGCGCTACCGGGCACGAGGCGCACTGCGGCGCGCGCGGCGTGCAGAGCGTGGCGCCCAACTCCATCATGGCCTGGTTCCAGTCGCCTGCTCCTGTGATGGGCGCGCCTGCGGCAAACGCGGCTTGCGCCGGAAGCAGCGCGTTCGCGGCTCTGGCGAGGTCCCGCCATTTTTTTGGCCGCCGCAAATCGCCGCCAATCGCGCCCAGCCGTGCTAGCACGCGCGCGACGTTACCGTCGACGACGGCGTGCGGCTCACCGTAAGCAATGCTCAGCACGGCCGCGGCGGTGTAATGCCCGACCCCGGGCAGCGCCAGCGCTTCCTCGATGCATCTCGGGAATTCGCCGCCGTGACGCGTCACGATCTGCTTCGCGGCGCGATGCAGATTGCGCGCCCGGCTGTAATAGCCGAGACCGGCCCACGAGCGCAGCACGGTGTCGAGCCGCGCTCGAGCGAGCGCGTCGATTGTAGGGAAGCGCGTCAGGAACCGGCGGTAATAAGGAAGTACCGCCGGGACCCGCGTCTGCTGCAGCATGATTTCGGAGATCCACACGCGGTAGGGATCGCGCGTCCTGCGCCAGTCGAGGTCACGCTTCGCTCCGGCGAACCAGCCGAGCAACTCCGTTTGAAACGCTGGCAGCTCGGCAGGTGGAATTATTTCGGTCTTACGTTGCGCTGCGGCAGACACCAAGACGGGCATCGCGCTATTGTCGCACGCAGTGCAAGCGCCGGCGCCGAGCGGCGGTATATTCACTCCAAGAAGGCGACGTAGGAGGTACTCCACAGGCTGGTGGGCATTGAGCCGCGCGGCTGGGCCGTGAGGATAATCTTGAAGGTTTGCGGCAAGTCTACAAGCTCGCTGAGCACGGAACGATCGGCATCGCCGGGCGCAGCCGAAGCCAGATAGCGCAGAATCTCGTAGATGATCTCGCCTGCCGGCGCCATGGGCGTCTCGAACGCGCCGCTGCGGAAAGCCAGCACGGAATTGATTTCATAGAAATGCCAGGCCAGGCTGGCGGAAAGCGCAACGCCGCGCTCGAAAATGGCGTCGCGGGATTCGCGTGGCTTGCCCTCGGCGGGAATCGCTGCATCGAGCACCAGCAGGACTCGGCGCTCGTCTTCGCGGGCGAATTCGCGCACTTGCAACGACCCGGTCCGTGCCGAAGCCTTCCAGTCCACGTGGCGCGCGCTATCGGACGTCTGGTAATCGCGGATGGAGTAGAGGTCGTGGCCGCGCCCCCGGGTGAAACTTTCGAGTTCGCCCGTCACCAGGGGCAGGATTTCGTAAAACTCTTCGCTCGGAGCTACGGACGGATAGACCAGAGCTTCCATCCGCGATTTGACCTGGCGCGTTTTCTCCAGAAAACCGAAGGGAAACTTCGTCTGCAGTCCGATACTATCCTGGCGATAAATGCCGCGGTGCGGAAAAACGAGCTCCACGGCCTGCTGCATTTTCTGCTGCGGCGGCAAGTGAGGAAAGTAAACGGGCGTGGTGAGAATGTCGCTGGCTCGTTTTCTTGCGCGCTTGGCAGTCGTACCCGTGCGTGCGCTACGCTGCGTATCCGCGTGCACGCCGCGAGGCGCGCTTTCGGCTTTCCGCTGCGATCGCGACGTCCGCGCGCCCACCAGGCACAGCGAAAACGAGGGCAGCATGGCTTTGTGATTCTCCAGCTCGGCCAGCGCCAGAACCGGCTGATTGGCGAAGATATGCTCGGGCAAATCGAGCCGCAGCTCGACGCCGCTCAGAACCACTTGCGAAATGATTCCGGAGATCAGGATTCCACCCAGCAGGCAGGACAGGGTCACGAAGAGCAGATTATTGCCGGTATTGAGCGCGGCCAGTGCGATGACAAGAATTCCGGCCAGATAGACGAGCCCTTCCCGCGTCACGCGGTAATCCATGCGATAAGCGAGCCATTGCAGGGACGTGCGGCGGGCCAAGGCTGGGACCATCGTGAAAGCCACCCAGCCGGATACCGCCAGAGCACTCAGTGCAGAGAGCGCCGCCGTCCAGGTTCTGCCGTCCTCCGCCGCGACACTCGAATACAGCGCCAACAGCAGCGCAGCACCTAATGCGACGACGGAGATGGCGAAGGAACGCCAGCCGGACCAGTCCACGTTGCGCGTCGCTGAGTCTACATGCGAGCGTTTAGCAAGCGCGCACAGGCTGCGGGTGATAGCAGCGGTATTCACGTGTCACCTACAGCGGAACGCGGGTGGCTTCGATGATCTCGGCAAGGATGGCTTCGGCCTGTGTGGTTTTCTTCTGGGTTGTGGCGTAGCGCACGTTCACCACGACGCGGTGTGCGAAGACCGGCAGCACCATTTGCTTGAAATCGTCGGGCAGACAGAAGTCGCGCCCCGCGATGAACGCGCGGGCCTGGGCCGCGCGTTGCAGCATTAGAGAGCCGCGCGGACTGACGCCGAGAAGCAGCCGCTCGTTTTGCCGCGTCTTTTCGATGATCTCCAGAGCGTAGTCGAGCAGGCTCTCGTCTACCCGCACGGCTGCGGCGGCCTGCTGCATGGCCAGGACGTCGCCTGCTTCCATCACCGGCTGCACGCTGGCGCCGCTATGCGCGTCGGCACGGCTGCGCAGAATTTCCTTTTCGTTTTCGCGAGAGGGATAGCCCATGTGGATGCGGATCAAGAAGCGGTCCATTTGCGATTCGGGCAAGGGATAGGTGCCATGGTGCTCGATGGGATTTTGCGTGGCCAGCACCATGAAGGGCTGCGGCAACGCATGCGTCCGCGCGTCTACCGTCACTTGCGCTTCGTTCATGGCTTCGAGCAGGGCCGACTGCGTCTTTGGCGTGGTGCGGTTGATCTCATCGGCCAAAACGATGTTGGCGAAAATCGGGCCCGGCTTGAATTCAAACTGTTGCTCGGCTTGATTGAACACGCTGATGCCCACGACGTCGCTCGGCAGCATGTCCGAGGTGAATTGGACGCGCTGAAACGAGCAGTGGAAGGAATGTGCCAGCGCCTGCGCCAGCGTCGTTTTGCCCACTCCCGGCACATCTTCGATCAGCAAATGGCCTCGCCCCAGCAGGGCCACTAGCGCCAGATCGATAGCTTCGTCCTTGCCGCGAATGGCGCTCGCAACGGCGCGCTGCAACTGCGAGATCGGCGAGGACGTGGCCACCGTAGTCATGGCGATGTTCGGCGCGTTCATTGACGCTTCCTGAAGCATCTGCTACAAACAGCGAACGCGGGCGATTAGCTCAGTGGTTAGAGCGCTCCCCTCACACGGGGATTCAGCCCGTTGACCAAGTTAGGTTCGCTTAGCCCACGTTGAAAAGCAACCCATTTAGCCCGCGCGGTTTCTCAGTTTGTTAAGTGAGTTTTGACGGGCGTGAAGCAACGGTGATGCACCCGCTAACGGGGGTTCCCAAGACCATGAAGCAACGGACGCCCGCAGTAATCACTGGCCCCGAACTCGCTGCCATTTTGACTAAACTCGCCAACCATTTGCGGACTTGGCCGGAGACTGAAGTCATTCAGGTGAGACACGATTCCAAGCAGGGCATCGCCCCTCCGTCTCTCTCTGTAGTTATCGAGATCGACCCTGCAGGCGTGAACTGGTTACGCTTCGCTCGATGATGAATCAAGCGCGTAAGGAGCGTAAGCTCCGGTTAGCTGACATCCCGCATTTCCCGATGCCTCAGGACTCGAAGCCCCGCACAGGATTCGTCAATCCGGACGTATTCAATCAACTCCGGGCTGCGATGCCGAAGCATCTGCACCTGCTGATTACGTTTCTCTATTACACCGGTTGCCGCATAGGAGCCGCCAAGCTGATTACCTGGGCGATGGTGAGCAAGGACTGCAAAGAGCTTGAGTTGCCCGGCGAGATTACGAAGAACGGCGAGCCGCTGACGTTGCCTCTGGTCGGCAAGGGCCTTGAGCAAGTGTCCACGATGCTGAAGAAGCAATTCCGTAAGGACGGCCCGGTGTTCGACGCGACGAATCTCCGTAAGGAGTGGGCCGCCGCGTGTCACAAGCTCGGGCTCGGTGTGAAGGACGGCTGGCGCTATCAGGGATTAAAGATTCATGACCTCCGGCGTTCCGCTGTACGCAATCTGGTCCGCGCTGGCGTGAGAGAGGACGTGGACATGACGATAAGCGGCCACAAAACGCGCGAAGTATTCAGCCGATACAACATCACAGATGCGACAGATATTCACGAGGCCCTGATTAAAGGTTGGTCAGTATGCCAAGATTCAAACGCAGAAGTCACGCTGTGCGTAGCCGCTTACTTGGCCGCCTATCATGGCAGCGTGCTGGACATTTCTCTCGCCCATGATTTCCCTCCCTTGCGCCACAAAGCCAGCATCCCGAGGCAGAGCAGCCCGGTGGCGAGCAGGAGGAAATTAGGGGGCTCAGGGACAGTGCTGGTAGTGAGGCCTGTAATCCCTATGTAGTCGCCTGAAAGCGTGAAAGAGGAAATGTCGTTGCTCGACTCCTGGAAACCTAAGAACATCGAACTGTCGGTGGAACCGTCCGTTGTGAATGTAAGGGCGTCCGACTCAATCAGGTTTCCGCCTGAGTCAAATACCGATATGCTCGCCCCCGGACCATAGCCTGGGGCGTAATTTAGCAAACCCCCTACACCCGATATCGGTGTGCTAAAGGCAAAAGTCATCGTTCCCGAACTGGTATTCAGACCGGCCATGGGTCCCAGCGAGCCGTCCCAAAATCCGTTGCTTGCAAAACCATAGCCGTAGGGGTAGCCGAAGACGGACCACGAGTTCGACGAGAACCAAGTGATTCCCGAACCGAACGTTTGTGGTCCAGCTCCGAAGAGGTCCACGGCTGGCATCGCTTCCAGGGTGCCACCTGGAAGGGATGTGGTTTCGTTCGCTCTCACGGAGACGGCGGCGAGGAGCATCACCGCTACAATTAGTACCGCTGAAGTTAGTACCGCTGAAGTCAGTTTTTGCATTTGGTCCTCTCTGAGCACGTTTGGACATAAGCATTTGGGGTGCCACTGTGCGGGTCTGTTACCGCCCCCGAATCGCAAAGACTTATTTCGTGGGGACGCCGCAGGGTGCGGCAATGCCCGAATCACACGCGGAAGCGCAATGGAAGAAATGAGCAACTGTTTGCCACGCTGTGATGGCGGCTAGCTGTCGCGCGCTTAGGTGGTGCATCCAAATGGGTGCGCGCCACGTTTTCGAGCGGTACAACATCACCAATACGCGGGACGTGTGCGGTGAGTATGCTAAGATTCAGCGGCGCACGTCTCGCGCAAATGCCCAAAAAGGCGCGGTGATGCACCGGTGAAGCAACTAGTACACTCCCTTTTTGATGCAGAAGTTGTAAGTTGAAAGTGTTCAGCAAGATGGGCGATTAGCTCAGTGGTTAGAGCGCTCCCCTCACACGGGAGAGGTCCAAGGTTCAAGTCCTTGATCGCCCACCATCCGGATTCTCACATCAGCCAGATTCTCCATTCTGCCATCGTTGCGCACTGCGTGGAAAACAATCGTCGCCTCGATGTGCCCAAGAAGTGCAGCGTTAAGGATTTTCCAGGCTAACGAACTCAACAGGACTGGGGCTGTTTCCGCATCCCACTGCCTCACAAAAAGCCGCACGCCGCCCAAATTCGATATCGTCATGCGGATCGCGTTTTCGCTAAGCCAAGTAGGAGTCGATACCTTAAGCGTCGAGCTCGCTTTTTGCTACGAGAGCTTGTTCCGGATCTACGAATGGCCGAAGTAAGACCTGGGGATTGGGATCAGTGAGCGTCAACGCACGATTCTAGGACCATGTTCAAAGTGGCGAATACAAGCGCAGCAACGCCGGATATAATGGCGCGTATCTGCAACCAATCTTGCCCGTGATTCAATAGCAGCGAAGGCGGGGGCGACGATGACGACGGTAGTTCGGTTTCTGCAGTTCTTCACGCTGGGCACCTGGATTGGCTCTGTGCTCTACTTTGGGGCGATTGTGGCTCCCGCGGCGTTCTCCGTCCTCACCCCCGACCAAGCAGGGGCGCTGATAGGCTTGACGCTAGGCCGCTTGCACCTGATGGGAATTGTGGCCGGCGTGATCTATCTGCTGGTGACGGCGATCTGGGCGCGTTCGGCTGCGGCGCTGCTGCGTCCCGCGTCGCTCCTGGTGTTCGCCATGGTGGTGCTGACGTTCGTGTCGCAGTTCTGGGTGAGCGGAACAATGGACGCTCTGCGCGCGCAAATGGGCTCTGTCTCCGCCACGCCGGCCACAAACCAACTGCGGGTCTCCTTCGACCGCCTGCATCGCATTTCCGTGAACTTGGAGCTGGCCGTGCTCGTGGCTGGGCTGCTTGCGCTAATCTTTACGAGTCGCATTCCAAGGAATGCCCCTTGAGCCAGCCGCCTTCGCACTAGCGCATCCAAGAAGGTCTGTGTCTCAACTTTCTATGCTCGATCCGAGCGATCCTGACCGTTGGCCTCCGCTTCGCCATTCGCGCTAAAGTAGAGTTGGCGCGTTGCTGAATGAGCGCGTTTTGTAATCCTCGGCGGCGAGAGCACGATGGACTTGAATTTGGATTACCTGCGTGCATGGCGCGGCAAAACGGAATCACGAGCCGACGAGGTAACCCCCGCCCCAATCGCCGCTTTATCGGCGACGCTCGACCGGGATGATCCATTCCCGCGAGCCGGAGATCCGCTGCCGCCGCTCTGGCATTGGCTCTATTTTCTCCCTATTCCTCGTCAGTCCGAATTGGGGCACGACGGCCACGCGAAACGCGGCGGCTTTCTTCCTCCTGTTCCACTGCCACGTCGGATGTTCGCTGGCGATCGTGTTCAATTCCATCGCCCATTGCGCGTAGGGGAGACGATCTCGCGTTTCTCCCGCATTGTCGACGTGAACTGTAAGCAAGGGCGCAGCGGCCCGCTGATCTTCGTGGTGGTGCGGCACGAAATCAGCGACCGCGAGGGCGTCGCCGTGGTCGAGGAGCACGATATCGTTTACCGCGAAGATCCCAAGGCGAACGATCCGGTGACGCCGTCGCAGAAGCCGCCTTCCAGTGCGGCATGGACTCGGGAAATCCGTCCGGAAGAGACGCTTCTATTTCGCTATTCGGCTCTAACCTTCAACGGCCACCGCATTCACTACGACCGCCGCTACGCGACCGAAGTGGAAGGTTATCCGGGCTTGGTCGTGCACGGGCCCTTGATCGCGACTCTGCTGCTTGACCTCTTGCGGCCAAATGTTGCCGATGCCAACGTCGCATCGCTGTCGTTCCGCGCGGTGCGACCTCTGTTCGATACGGCGCCATTCTCGGTGTCCGGTAAAGTCGCCTCGGACGGAAAGACTGCGCAATTGTGGGCCTCGGATTCCGAAGGATGGCTGGCGATGGAGGCCACAGTGGGATTGGGATGAGCAGGCCGAACAAGCGCCGGGAGTCGATTTTGTGCTGAATGCTCCGGATGAGTATCAGGAGTTGCGCCGCTCCGTGCGTGAGCTGTGCGAAGAATTTCCCGCCGAGTATTTCCGGCGCGTCGATGAACAGCGTTCCTATCCTGAAGAATTCGTGAAGGCGCTGACAAAAGCGGGATGGCTGGCCGCGCTGATTCCTGAAGAATATGGCGGTTCCGGGCTCGGATTGACGGAGGCCTCGGTTATTTTGGAAGAGATCAATCGCTCGGGCGGCAATTCAGGGGCGTGCCATGGACAGATGTACAACATGGCCACACTGTTGCGCTACGGTTCGGAGGAACAGAAGCGCGCGTATCTGCCGAGGATTGCCAGCGGAGAATTGCGCCTGCAATCCATGGCCATTACGGAGCCGACAGCCGGCACAGATACGGCGAAGATCACCACGACGGCGGCGAAAGCCGACGGCCGCTACATTGTGAATGGCCAGAAGGTGTGGACTTCGCGCGTGCAGCATTCCGATCTGATGATTCTGCTGGCGCGCACGACGCCGCTCTCAGAAGTTGCGCGCAAAACCGAGGGAATGTCGCTCTTTATTGTCGATCTTCGCATGGCGATGGCGCAGGGCCTCAAGGTGCGCCCGATTCCAAACATGGTCAACCACGAAACGAACGAACTCTTTTTCGATCATGTCGAGATTCCCCTGGAAAGCCTGATTGGAGAAGAAGGCAAGGGATTCAAATACATCCTGGATGGGCTCAATGCCGAACGCGTTCTCATCGCCGCTGAGTGCATCGGAGACGGATATTGGTTCATAAATAAGGTGACGAAGTACGCCAAAGAACGCGTCGTATTCGGGCGGCCGATCGGACAGAACCAGGGTGTGCAGTTTCCCATTGCGAAGGCCTTTATCAAAATCGAGGCCGCTAACTTGATGCGCTTCAAAGCATGCTCGCTATTTGATGCGCAGAAGCGCTGCGGCGCAGAAGCCAATATGGCTCTGCTTTCGGCCGCGGAGGCTTCCTGGGAAGCTGCCAACGCGTGCTTGCAGTTCCATGGCGGGTTTGGCTTTGCGGCCGAGTACGACGTGGAACGCAAGTTTCGCGAAACGCGGTTGTACCAGGTCGCGCCGATCTCGACGAACCTGATTCTGTCCTATGTGGCAGAGCATGTGCTGGGTCTGCCGCGATCGTTTTAGAACTGATATGGGATTACTTGCTCCACGTTCCTATCTTTTCGTGCCTGGCAATCGCCCAGACCGCTACGCGAAGGCGCTGGCTGCCGGAGCGGATGCAGTCATCGTCGATCTCGAAGACGCCGTTCCCCCCAATGACAAGCCGTCGGGGCGCGCCTCTCTGGCCGCATGGCTCTCACCGGAACACCCTGTTCTGATTCGCGTCAACAGTTCCGAAAGCCAATGGTTTCGCGAAGACCTTGCCCTCTGCAAAAAGCCGGGCGTAGCGGGAGTGCTTCTGCCCAAGGCGGAAGGAGCGGAAGACATTCGCGCCATTGCCGAGCATTCTGCTTCCGCGACGCCCATTTTGCCGCTGATTGAGACTGCGCGCGGGTTCTGGAATGCGCACGCGCTCGCGCAAGGTCCCAAAGTCCAGCGCTTTATCTTTGGCACCATCGATTTTCAACTCGATCTGGGAATCCAGGGAGAGGAAGAGGAGTTGCTGTATTTTCGCTCGCAGCTCGTTTTAGTATCGCGAGTTGCGGGTCTCGAGCCACCGGTCGACGGAGTTACGACTTCGATCGACGACCTCGAACGCATACGCACCGATACACTTCGCGCCAGGCGCCTCGGCTTTGGCGCTAAGCTATGCATCCATCCGCGGCAGGTCAGCCCGGTGAATGTATGTTTGGAGCCGACCGCGGAAGAAGAGAGTTGGGCGAGACGCATTATGGAAGCGGCGGAAGCGGTTCACGGCGCGGCGGTTTCGGTTGACGGAAAAATGGTGGATCGCCCTGTGATAGCGCGGGCGGAGACCGTCCTCGCACGAATCAAGCAGCGCGGCCAGCGCTGAATTGAGGAGAGCGATTCCGTTGCCGAGCGTGTCAGCGTTCGATGACGCGCGGGACACGAAAATAAGGCGGGCTGGCATCGGGCGCGCCGGCGAGCACGTCGCTAACGACGTCGCACGGTGTGGGTTTGTCCTGGCGAAGCGGAGTGCCTGCGGCGGCTTGGCCCGAAGCGGCGGGAGGCGCAACCTGCGCCATGGGCTCGACGTTGGTAGTATCGACCTCGTTCAGTTTCTCGACGTAAGTCAAAATTGAGTCGAGCTGGCGCGAAAACATTTCGATTTCGGCTTCGGTCAGATCGAGATGAGCGAGTTCGGCGACCCGCAAAGCATCTTCGCGCGTGATTTTCATTTATGCTCTCAGGAAGCCCTTGCGCCCGCGGGTGCAGCTTCGCGGCGCGCGTATTTATTGGCCACGTAATCGTCCACCAGCGCCTGGAACTGCGCGGCAAGATCGTCGTACGTGCCGCGCAGTGTGGTGAAGTGCTGGCCATCGATATACACCGGGCAACTGGGAGCTTCGCCTGTGCCCGGCAGACTGATGCCAATATTGGCAGCGCGGGATTCGCCCGGTCCGTTCACGATGCAACCCATCACGGCAAGGGTCATGGATTCGACGCCTTCGTGTTGCTGCTTCCATTCCGGCATTTTGTCGCGCACATAGCCCTGAATGCGTTCGGCGAGCTGCTGAAAAGTGGTGCTGGTAGTGCGGCCGCACCCGGGGCAGGCAGTCACGCTGGGGACGAAGGCGCGGAGGCCGAGCGCCTGCAGCAATTCGCAGGCAGAGTAAACCTCTTCGCGGCGATCGCCTCCCACACGGGGAGTGAGGGAGATGCGAATCGTATCGCCGATACCTTCGTTGAGCAGAATGCCCATAGCCGTTGAAGACCAGATGGCGCCCTTCATACCCATGCCGGCCTCGGTAAGCCCGAGATGCAAAGGCTGACGGGTGCGCTTGGCGAGCGTGCGGTAGACCGTGATCAAGTGCAGCGGGCGCGAAACTTTGCAGGAGATGATGATCTGATCTTCACGCAGTCCGCATTGTAGCGCGAGTTCGGTGGATTCCACGGCGGAAAGAACCATGCATTCGTTGATGATTTCGTCGGAGTTGAGGCCGAGATTGCCGTCGGTATTCTCCTGCATTTTGTGCATGACCAGCTCTTGATTAAGCGATCCGCCGTTGACGCCTATGCGCACCGGCTTGCCGTTGTCGCGGGCAACGCCGCAGATCGTGGCGAACTGTTCGTCACGGCGCTTGCCGGCGCCAACGTTGCCGGGATTGATGCGATATTTATCGAGTGCGCGGGCGCAGTCGGGATATTTGGTCAGCAGGACATGGCCGTTATAGTGAAAATCGCCGATGAGCGGCGCTTCGCAGCCGGCGTCGAGCATGCGCTTCTTGATTTCGGGAACAGCGGCAGCGGCTTTGGGGACGTTTACCGTGACGCGCACCATTTCCGAACCGGCGGCGGCAAGCTCGAGGCATTGCTGCACGGTGGGAGCGATATCGGCGGTGTCGGTATTGGTCATCGACTGGATGACGATAGGAGCGCCTCCACCGACGGTCACGCGGCCGACTTTGACAGCATGAGTTTGGTGTCTATGGGTCACGAACGCTCCGCGCCTGGTTTCGACTGATTCACCACGAAGGCACCCTTCCTCTTACGCGAGCATGAATTATATCGCGAATCGCACTGCGCTCGCCTCTTCGCTGGCGCATTGAAGGCTTGTTCCTGGTCGAGACTCAACTTAACGCTAAGCTGCTCGTGCTCCCCCCCTTTTTTGCAAATGCTCATTGCCAAATAGCGCTCAACTGGGCCTCACCGCTTGGGTTCGAGGCCGAGGGCAGGGGCGACGGCGCGCATGGCGGCGATGCAGGTAGCGATGTGGTCTTCGATGGGAACGCCGAGCTCCTGGGCGCCGCGCGTAAGGTCGTCGCGGCTGACGCCACGGGCGAAGGCTTTGTCCTTCATCTTGCGCTTCACGGAATCGGCTTCGACTTCGAAGATAGTCTTGCCGGGCTTGACCAGCGAGCATGCGGTGAGAAAGCCGGCCATTTCGTCGCAGGCGAAGAGCGCGCGATCGAGCGGAGTTTCACGGCCGACGCCAGTGTAATCGGCATGTGCGAGGATGGCATGGAGCATCTCCTCGGGATAGCCCCGCTCGCGGAGGATTTTAGTTCCCGACGAAGGATGGCCTTCGCTCGCATGGTGCTCCTGATTGGGCCAGCGCTCATAATCGAAATCGTGTAGCAGCGCTGCGAGTCCCCAGAGTTCCTCATCGGCTCCGGATTTGCGTGCATAGGCGCGCACACAGGCCTCCACCGCCAGGGCATGTTTGCGGAGATTTTCGTTCTGGGTGAATTCGCAAAGCAGGGTCCAGGCGTCGTTTCGGGTGGGCATCATGGCGATATTTTATTTTGTCCCGGGAGAATGCACGACATGCAGCAATGAGCAATGAAAAACAAACACCAGAAAATGGGGGTGAGGAAGGGCTACTAACCCAATGGATCCAGGCCACTACGTCGAATTTCCCAAACGGTGTCCCAATTTCATTTCGGCCTGGTCAGCCGAGTCCCCGAACCTTTGGGCCCGACGTTTGCCGCAAACATTTGCCCCCATTCACCATCACCGAACTGTACCAGGCTCTTGGTTATCTCATTAAAGATCTGGATATCGTTCGAAGTGAACACCCAGGCCAGCAGGTGACCTCGCCACTGCGTGGTCATAGACATGATAAGAACGGGCGCGGAAGCTAGGTTTCCATTGACGATAGGCCGACCGGCGCCGGAATTCACGTGGATCTTCTGGTTGCCCAGCTCATACCACAGCGGCTCCAGCATCCGCTTGATCCCGGGCTGGGAGACGAAGCTCATCGCGATGGAGCCAAGGGCATCGTTCTCGTTCTTTTGCAGCTCTGCCGGCAGGCAAACCCGGACTATTTCGATCATCAATATCTTCGCGGAGACCGGCTCGGGTTTTCGGGACTCCTTATACTCTTTCGACTCGTCTGTCCACACCCCGTCGAGATTCGCGACTCGTTGTGGTCCTCTGTCCTCCGGTAGTTCGGCCTCGAGCAGAGGGCGCTCGCAACGCTTCGCTTCCACCTGCTCGGGATCATTGGCGCCTGAAACACTGGAGACGTCTTGATGGCCGCGCTCCTTCTCTGCATTGGCGTCCAACGTACGCATCTCGATTGGATAGTGAAAGTGGAGGTTCAGCTCCTTGTCATAGAATTCGCCTGGCTTTGCCGCCGTTACCGGCTTCACCTTCCGTCTCGCTGCGGTCTTCGACGCAGACGCCGGCGCCTTTGGCTTGGCCTCTTGCTGGCCGCTCGCAGACGGCACCAGCCCGCAGACCAGAATCATCAGTATCGTCGCCGGAAGAGTGTCGCGAACTCGCCGCAAGACCTTGCACCCCTGTATCGCTGCAAAATTGGGTTCGTGCCGGGTATTTCCGGACGCTCGTGAAAAAGCACCGCTATTCGAGAGCGTAGCATAGCCGAACCGGTCTTCCCGCACAATCGTCGAGTCACGGTCTGCGGCGTTAACGGGCGAAAAACCGGAGAAAACCGCAGTTTTCTAAGGGTCAACGGTAGTTTTACTTAGGAAAGAGTACAGAAAATACTTGACAACAGGTAGGCCACACCCGCAATATTCGTGACGCGCCAGCTTCTGCCTTCCCTTGAAGACGCTTCACGTCCTCCTAATCCGCATGCCGGAAATCACGCAAATGAGGAGCTGCTGGTGTCGGACAAAAACAGCAACGGCAACAATGAGAACAAGGAACTAGATATGGATCGTGAGGTGATTCGCTGTAAGAGCTGCGGTCTGGTTCAATACCGCACGAACTCCGGAAATTGCCGCCGCTGCCTGCGCCTGCTGCCGCCGAAGGTGGAATTTCTGATTCCACCCCCGGTGACACAAGAACTCCCCGGCGATAACCGCCAACTTTTTGAGAAGTGGCCGAACCGCGAAACGGTGGAAAACATCGGTCATCGCATTCGCCAGTTGCGGGAATCGCGCGGGATGACGCAGAGCCAGCTTCAGGCAAGGTCGCGGGTCTCGCGGTCGTATCTTTCCCGCATCGAAAGCGGGCAGATGACCCCCAGTCTGGGAACGCTTGAGAAGATCTCTGAAGCCCTAGGCGTGGGACTTAACCGCTTCTTTATCCCGGAATCGAATGGCGAGGCGCTGCTCGAAGACCCTTTCATTCAGGGACTGCGGCCCTTCTTGCGCCAGCTCGACTGGGAGCAGTGGCAGGGCATCCTGAAGAGGCTGCAGGCCATCAGCGACCACGTCTCCACGAGCGGCCAGATGCGCACGATGCCGCCGGTGGCGCCGAAGCCACTGGTGCTGGCTCGCCGTCCGCAGCCGGCGGTGATGGGCCGCCGCTAGTGCTGACGACGCCGGCCTAAAAGTCGGCGCTGCATCGTAGTTCCGCTCCGACACCGAATTCAACAGTGCGCCGGTTCCGTATCACGACGAAACCGGCGCACTGTTTTTTTTTGCCGTTGTATCCCGGTCCGATTTCAGCAGTCCAGCGGAGTCCACCGACCTCTGGAACCCGAGGTGAAGCCGCCCCCCTACCTCAACCACACGCGGATGGTCAGGCGAAGCGGACTTTGACGTCCGGGCGCTTCTCGAGGTGCACAGAATCGATGAAGCGCACCTGGCGCTCTTCGAGGTTCATGACCAGCGAATGCGTGCGGGTACCGTCGCCGAAGAAGCGCACGCCCCGCAGGATATTACCGTCAGTGACGCCGGTGCAGGCGAAGATGATCTGACGGCCGGGAGCGAGATCTTCGGTTTCGTAAATGCGCTTGGGGTCAGTGATGCCCATTTTGGCCAGGCGTTCCTGATGTTCGGCCTTGCTGACCACCAGGCGCGCCAGCATCTCGCCATTGAGGCAACGCAGCGCCGCGGCGGTGAGCACGCCTTCGGGGGCGCCGCCTGTGCCCATGACAGCATGAACGCCGGCGCCGACGACGGCCGCGGAGATGCCGGCGGAAAGATCGCCGTCGCTGATCAGGCGGATGCGCGCGCCGGCGGCGCGAATATCTTCGATGAGCTTTTGGTGGCGGGGGCGGTCGAGAACGATGACGACAAGATCTTCTTTGTCGCGGTTGAGACGCCGAGCGATGGCGCGGATATTGTCGATCACGGGCGCGTCAAGGTCGATCGCGCCCTTGCAACTCGGGCCGACCACGATTTTTTCCATATATAGGTCGGGCGCGTGAAGCAGGCCGCCTTTTTCGCTGGCAGCCAGGACGGTGATGGCGTTGGGGGCGCCGGTGGCACAAAGGTTGGTGCCTTCGAGGGGATCAACAGCGATATCGACGGCGGGATAATGGTAGTTCTGATTGTGCACGGCGGCGCCGACTCTCTCGCCAATGAAAAGCATGGGCGCTTCATCACGTTCGCCTTCACCGATGACGACGGTGCCGTCCATCGGAACGTGATCCATCACCTGACGCATAGCTTCGGTGGCGGCCTGATCGGCCTTATGACGATCGCCGGTACCCATGGTGCGCGCGGAGGCGATGGCCGCCTGCTCGACCACGCGCAGCAGTTCCAAGCTGAGCTGAATTTGCATCGCTCCTCTTGTTGAATTGGCCACGACCAAGGGGCCTAATGATAATCAACTCGAAGCGGATGGCAAAGCACGTTTCCTAGACGAAGGCAGAGAGGCCGGTGATGCGCTCTCCGATCACGAGGCGATGAATGTCGTGTGTGCCCTCATAAGTGGAGACGGATTCGAGGTTGTTCATGTGGCGCATGACGCAGTAGTCGTCGACGATGCCATTGGCGCCGAGAATATCGCGGGCCTTACGCGCGGTCTCGAGGGCCATCCAGACGTTATTCATCTTCAGCATGGAGACGTGCTCGGGCGTGGCGCGGTCTTCGTCTTTGAGCCGGCCGACCTGCAGGGCCATCAATTGCGCCTTGCTGATTTCCGTGATCATCCACACGAGCTTATCCTGTACGAGTTGGTGGGCGGCGATGGGCTTATTTTCAAACTGGCGGCGCGTCTTGGCGTATTCGAGCGCCGTCTGGTAACAGGCCATGGCGGCGCCGATGGCGCCCCAGCCGATTCCATAACGCGCTTGCGTGAGGCAGGAGAGCGGGCCGCGCAAGCCTTCGACGCCGGGCAGCAGGTTTTCGGCGGGGATTTCGCAATCGTTGAAAGACAGGCCGGACGTGATCGAGGCGCGCAGTGATAATTTGCCGTGCACGTCCCAGGACTTGAATCCGGGCGTGCCCTTCTCGACGAGAAAGCCGCGAATGCGACCGTCTTCGGTTTTGGCCCAAACCAGGGCCACGTCGGCCAAGGAGCCATTAGTGATCCACATTTTTTCGCCGTTGAGCACGTAGCCGCGGCCCCGGCGCACGGCACGCGTAAGCATTCCCGCCGGATTGGAACCGAATTGTGGCTCGCTCAAGCCGAAGCAGCCAATGACTTTCACGCTGCGCAGGGCGGACAGCCATTTTTCCTTCTGCTCGGAAGAACCGAAGGCGTGGATGGGATACATCACCAGCGCACTTTGCACGGACACAAAGCTGCGCAGGCCTGAATCACCGCGTTCGAGCTCCTGCATGACCTGGCCGTAGGCGACGTTGGACATTCCGGCGCAGCCATAGCCGCTAAGATTGGCACAGAAGAATCCCAGCTCAGCCATCTGCGGAACCAAGTGCATAGGAAAAGTGGCCTCGCGATTGTGCTTCTCAATCATCGGCAGGACTTCCCGATCAACAAATTCGCGCGTCGTCTGGCGCACGAGCCGCTCGTCGTCATTCAGTAAAGAATCGACTTCGAGAAAGTCGACACCCGGGAAACCAGGCATGTCATCTCCGCGGACGAAGGACACTTCTACTGGGCTTTCGACGAAACAGGTGCGATTGACACGCCGAGGCGCTCCGCATATTCTCGGGGCTGAATGAGTTCTGGAAAATCTCCGGTGCAAGGTAAGCGGCGAAACTATGTGATTGTGGGTGTCGTTCTACTGACGATTTGCAATTCCGCACTCGCGCATCACGGAAGCGCAATGTATATGAAAAAAGCCATCGTCTTGAAGGACGTTAGGGTGACGAAAATCATGTGGCAGAATCCCCACACCCTGGTTTTGTTCGACGCAAAAGATGAGAAGGGCAATGTCGTACATTGGGCGGCGGAGGCCGGCAGCGCCGGTGCGATTCGCCTGCTGGGCTGGAATAAGTACTCGTTGAGACCGGGGGACGCGATTACGGTTTACCTCTGGCCATCGAAATTCGAGGGTACCGCCGGACGTCTCGAGAAGATCGTACTGGACGATGGCCGGACCTTAAAAGACAGCGACCGAGAGGATCAAGGGGATATCAATAGATATTAGGGCGATATGAGGGTGGGCTGCGCGTGGGTGCTGGATCAGAATTTGTTCATTCTGCAAGAGGTAAAGTGAATGCGGAATCTTTCTAAGAAAACAATCGTGGGCCTGGCGGGAGTATTTCTTTTTGCGTCCTGTGCCGCGGCACAGAATAAGCAGCAGGCTGAGCCACCCCCGCCCCTGCGAGAAGGCAGCGCCAGTATACTGGACAAATTAGCCAACGAAGGTACGGGTGGCGCAGCGCCCAAACACGACCTGACCGGCTTTTGGGGATCGAGCGTCGGGCAGAAGATCAATCAGATTCCGCCGATGACGCCGTGGGGCGAGCAGGTCTTCCGTACACACAAGAACAATTCGGAGTATGCCGTCGCGGATTCGAACGACCCGGACAACACGTGTGATCCGCTAGGGTTCCCGCGGGCAATAGTCTTTATGACCAGGGGGATTGCGTTCGCGACAATGCCAGACAGAGTGATACAGATGTGGCAGTACGACAAGACCTGGCGGGAAATCTTCACCGACGGGCGGCCGCTGCCCGCGAACGTCGGTGGGACGGAGAAAGACGCGCCCGATCCGCGGTATTGGGGATATTCCGTGGGTCAGTGGCAGGACGATTACACATTTATCGTCGAGACGACCGGGAGCGACGAAAACACGTGGCTAGATAACGCCGGCCATCCGCATAGCGTGGGCATCCATGTGACGGAAACTTACAAGCGGGTGGACCACAACGACTTGGAAGTCACCGTTCACATCGACGATCCGAAGACCTACACCAAGCCCTTTGACATCACCACGGCACATTTCAAGTGGATACCGAAACAGGATTTCGAGGAACAAATCTGCATCGGCTCGCAAGAGCTGGATTATTTGAAGCTGATTGCGGACCCCGGAGCGAGGAAGCAGGCGGGCAAGTAGCCGCACAACTTTGAAGGCAGGCTGACTCCAGAGGATTGCCGTCACGCGCCTGTCATTCTGAGGAGCGAAGCCGCTTTCCGGAGAGATTCTTCCTGGCTTCGCTCAGAATGACGATTGAAACGCAGCTTCTCGATTTGATTAACGTTTAGCGGCCGTAAAGACCTACCGTCGTAGCTTTTCCGATAACGTGGCCATCCATCGCCTTTAGAAGATCAGCGCGCGTTGATCCTGCTGGCAGATCGACCTTCGTATCCAGCGCATAGAGTTCGAAAGTGTAATGGTGTGGAGTCGCGCCAGGAGGCGGGCACGGCGGCTGATAACCGTTCACGCCACGGATGTTCTTGCCCTGGGCGATACCGTCGGGCGAGGAGTCTGGCTTCACGGTCGCGGTCAGCGATGTCGAGCTAGCCGGCAGATTCCACAGAATCCAGTGAGTGACATCCATCGTCCCTTTCTGCGGAGCCGCATCCGTATCGTGCATGACCAGGGCGAAGCTGATCGCCCCGGCGGGCGCATTGCTCCAACTCAGCGCCGGCGATGCGCCGTTAGGGTCCGCGCATGAAAACTGAGTCGGGATTTGGCCGCCATCGCTGAACGCAGAACTTATCAGCTTAAATTTGGAAGGCGGCGGGGCTTGTTGTTGTGCTGCCGCACTGGCCGCACCCGCCAAAACCAACAGCGTTATTACCATGAGAGAGCACATCCGTTTCGTCATTCTGTTTCCTCCTCGATCTGCGTAGGGACGTTTTTAGCAGCAATTTGAACGCGGCGCAATGTCCTTATCGCGGCCATTCGCGGCGGTGACGGGATGCCTCTGTGGCAAAGGAATGTCTTGTGAAATTTACCCACAACAAACGTGAGAGTAATCTTGGCGGCGTAGGGTCGCCCTCGCCCAGTTCAGTTGAACATTTTCTGCATAGCAGGGAGGGCGAAACGATGAAGTTCAGAAACCCGGCGTTAACAGCGGCATGTTCCATTCTTGCGCTGATCGCGATCGTGCAGTTCAGCCTTTTTGGTCCCGCAGTCGGAAACATTCACGCGGACGACGAGAACAGTCCCAGAACGGCCACACCGATCAAGCACGTCATCATCATCGTGGGCGAAAACCGTTCATTCGACCATATTTTTGCAACTTACAAGCCCAAGCCCGGGGAGAGCGTGTCAAATCTTCTTTCCAAGGGGATTATCAATGAGGACGGCACACCCGGTCCGAACTATTCGCTGGCGCAGCAATATTCCGCGAACGTCACCGGCAGCCCGGTCTTTCAGCTAAGCCCGACCACCGGAAAGACGCTTTACCCGGTGCTTCCAGCACCGCTGAATGGTGGGCCGACAAACGTGTGCACAGACAACGGCATGTGCAACCTGGGCGATGCCACATCGAGTGAAGATGGACTGTCCAGACAGCCGGTCGACTACTATGAGTCACTGTTGGCCGGAGGGACGGGACTCAGCGGAAAGGTACCTGACACGCGAATCCAAGGCGTACACGGCTCAGCTCCCTATTCCACTTTGCCGCCAGGTCCTTTCCAGCTCACCAATTCCGGCTCGTTTCCTTATCTCTCATATGCGAATAGCCCGGTGCACCGGTTCTATCAGATGTGGCAGCAGGAGGACTGCAACGCGGCATACGCCACCGCGGCAAATCCCAGTGGCTGCAAGGCAGATCTCTTTACCTGGACGGAGGTGACGGTCGGATCGAACGTGAACGGCAACACGCAACCTGCAAACTTCAGCACCGATTATGTGCCCGGTAAGGTTACGACGGGCGAGGGTGCGACCGCTATGGGCTTTTACAACGTGCTCGAGGGCGACGCGCCGTACACAAAGGAACTGGCCGACAACTATGCCATGAGCGACAACTATCACCAGCCGGCCATGGGCGGCACCGGTCTGGACAGCATCATCTTGGGTTTCGGGGATGCCATCTGGTTCAGCGATGAGAATAGCCACGCCCTGGTGCCTCCACATGACCAGATGACTCGGTTCGGCGGCCCGGTGGACGAAATCGAAAACCCCAATCCTGTTGCCGGAACGAACAACTGGTGGACCCAGGACGGCTACGGCGGGTTCGGCAACAACGGCGCGTCGGTGGGCGTCTTTGGCGGGGGAAGCTACAGCAACTGCTCGGATCCTTCACAACCTGGAGTTGGACCTGTGGTGAGCTACCTCAGCTCGCTGAATCCGCCTATCTCTCCGAACTGCGATCCAGGCCACTACTACCTGCTGAACAATTACAACCCCGGTTACTTCGGCGACGGAAGCGACGCCTATACCGATACGAACCCCAACAACACGCCATTCACGATTCCGGGCACTACCCAGCGGAGCATCGCAGATGTACTGCTCGAGAACAATATCTCCTGGAACAGCTACAACGACCAGTGGGACCTCTATCTTGGCGATAAGTATCAACTCAACTACGGCAAAGTCGGCCCGCAAAGCGATCAATACTGCAATATTTGTAACCCATTCCAGTATCAGAAGCAGATCATGACCAACGACGCGATCCGCACGGCGCACATCACGAACACCGATCAACTCTACAAAGACATCGAGAACGGCAAATTGCCGGCGGTTTCATTCGTAAAACCAAGCGGCTGGGTGGACGGCCATCCGGCTTCCTCGAAATGGGATTTGTTCGAAGGATTCGTGATAAAAATCGTGCAAGAAGTGCAGTCGAAACCGGGCTTGTGGAACAGCACCGCGATCTTCATTACAGAGGATGAAGGCGGCGGTTATTACGACTCGGGATACGTGCAACCACTGGACTTCTTCGGCGACGGCACGCGCATTCCCTTGATCGTAGTTTCGCCGTACACCAAGCCTGGTCATATCTCTCACGCCTATGCGGATCACGTTTCGCTACTCAAATTTATCGAGCGCAACTGGCACTTGGGAACGATCAGCGGGCGCAGCCGGGATAACCTCCCGAACCCGACGACCGCTCCCGGTAATCCCTACGTTCCCACGAACCGCCCCGCCATCACCGATCTCTTCGATCTGTTTCAGTTCTAAGGTGAACCTGGCGAGTAAGAACTAAGTAGCGATGGCCCTTTAACGGTGCCAATGCGGGCCTCCCGCGGTGCGAACTGCGGGAGGCTTTCGCATTTAAAGCTTTGAACGGTTCCGTACGGCGCCGGATATAGTCCCGCCAAACTCGTCATAGGGCTCGCCGCTTCTTAAACCCCTTTCACCACAGCGGGAGGACCTTCTTTTGGCATTTCTATGAGGCCATCGCCGATTGAACTCAGCGGTCAGATTATGCCCGGCCAGGCGCTGAACTCCGAATGGCGGCATCTATCGCTGATTTTTCCTCCGCCGTCAGCTTACGGAATGCGCCTTTCGCCAGATCTCCCAGCGCGAGCGGTCCAATCGCCACACGCACGAGCCTAAGCACTGAAATACCGAGTTGCTCAAGCATGCGACGGATGTGCCGGTTTCTTCCCTCGTCCAGAGCGATGGCCAGCCAGGTATTGCGATTCCCCTGCCGCAGTATGTGCGCGTCCTTTACCCGCAGGAAATCATCGTTGGAAACGCGCAAGCCCTTCCTCAGGGCATTCGCCAGTTCAAGATCCCATACTCCGGAAACCTGCACGTGATAGGTCTTGAGAAGATGCGTTTCCGGAGCCAGCACCCGCGCGGCCCACTGGGAATCGTTCGTCAATAGCAACATTCCTTCACTGGCCTTATCCAATCGCCCCACCGGAGAGACCCAGGGCAAGCCATTGTCTAGGCTCGAATAGACGGTTGGGCGCCCCTTTTCGTCCGAAGCCGTGGTGACCAGGCCACGCGGCTTATTTAGCATCAAATAAACCTTCGCTTCGGGGCGAACCAGGCTGTCATCCACTTCAATTCGGTCGCGCCCAAGACAGACCGACGCCTCCAGATCGCGTTTTACCGTGCCATTCAATCGTACGCGGCCCGAACGAATCAGGTGCTGTGCCTGCGAGCGCGAGCAGCAGCCCAGCTTTGACAATGCTCGCGCCAATCCTGTCGTTCGCAATTCCCTTTGCTCCTTAAGGACTGGTGAGCTGCTCTAAATCCGGGTAGTGCGAGACGAGCGTCGGAGGCGCCTGCACCCTTCTAGCCTCGATCATGGCAATAAGCTCCAGTGCATTGACCGCGGCTTTGCCCAGATTATGATTGTTGGCCACAACGTAAGTGGTTTCCGCTTTGTCGGCCACTTCCACCGCCCGGTCTTTCCACTTCGCTAGTTCTTCCGTGGAATAGAGATAGTCGTAGCGATCGCGGACGTTTTTTTCCGCGAACCATTGCTTGTAATTCCGACCGTGCAGGCGAATGTAGCCCACAACCGAGGTAACGTGCGCCGAAGGGCGAATCGCGCGACCAAGGAGAGGCTGGTCAATATTGCAGACTCCTACATGCAACTCTTCGATCCAGGCGAGGACCTCCGGCTCGTTCCAACTTGCATGGCGGATCTCTAGAACCAGCGGATAACTGCGAAAAAGCCGCGCCAACTGCTCGACGTAAGCGCGATTCTCATCCGTGCACTTGAACGATATCGGGAATTGCGCGAGCAGGGCGCCCAGCATGTTTTCGGCTGCTAGGGCATCGTATCCATCCTTGGCTTCGCGCTCGTCCGAGTTTGCGGGGCGGATGGTTTTCGCCGAGGTAGGCTCGAGAACAGCCACGGGGGAATGTGTGAAGGCGCGGTTCAATTTTGCCGTGAAGACGAAATCGCGATTTACGCTCGCGGCCTTGCGGCACCACTCTTTTCCCACAGCCGGCTTGATATGCCCGTAAAAAGACGTGTTGATCTCAATCAGATCGAAAAAGCGCGCCAGATATTCAACGCGGGCGCTCGGCTTGACAGAAGGTGGATAGACAATTCCCTGCCAATCCTTATACGACCAGCCCGCCACGCCGATTTTGATATCGCCGCGGGCGCCCACTAGACCGCACCGGAGGGAGACGATTTGCCGCCGAAGGCGTTACGGAACAGACCAAAGCACTTTGCGTTGTTTGCCGTATAGCACGATGGAGGCCGCGGAAGTCTGTTTCGCCTGGCCATTTTTAGGAACAACGCCGTTACCGATGCTGGTAGTAAAACCATCTTTGTCGGAAAGTTCAAGTATAGTGCCATCAGGCGCCACGGCCATGTGCAGCTGTATGTCGGCGCGTTCGCCGGTCAGAGAGAGCTGCGGTCCGGCATGTTCGAGCACGCTCAGTGCTACCGAAGCGTGATGCTGCGGATCGGATAGCAACAGGAGCGGTCCACCCGGAGCGTCGGAGTTGAGAGCCAGGGTGACAAGCGCAGAACCACTTTCGTCCTTGAATTTCAGGCTGGGCGTCGAACCCGTCAGGCCCAGCTCAGCGCGCACGTGCCCATTCGAATCTTTCAGGATGAAGCCCTGCGCCTCAACGGCGGTCGGCCCCGCAGGCGCCGGAGCCGGCGCACGCCCCTTTTGTCTTTGGCTGGTGCTTGGCGGGGTCTGGCGCGTTTGCGCCATCAGGCCGACAGATGCAATCGCGAGTAAGAACGCCAGCGCTCCTCGCTTGAGCCTGCGGTTTTGTTTTTCCAAGTGTTCCACTCGAGTTACAAGTGCGGCGAGCTCTCTATTTTCGCTCAAATGCGCCTCCGTAATCGCAGGTGATTCTACTGGGGCCCGGTTGCAAACAAGTAAGATCCTTTTTTAGATGTTACCCGAACGGTACACCACACCTCGGCGATCTTGCTCCACAACTCTTTGATAGACGATTCGCTCTGGGGGACATTCGGCGCGAAGGGATGACTTTGCCCGAAAGAACGTGACACAATGACGCTTGGCTTGGCTGAGGGGGATTTTTGCGCACAAGCACAGAAGTCGTGATCACACTGGCCCCCTTTGCGGTACTGTTTTCAGCATTCCTTATTTTCAAGTGGGATGCCGTGCGCGCGGTCACAGCCGCGTGGGGCGTCGAGCTGGTAATCGCCCTGGGCTATTACCATATGACGCTGGTGAGAAGCGCCGAAGCTTCTCTGTGGGGCAATCTCTCTATGTGGTCGGGCTTTTTGGTTCTCTACACCGGGCAAATTTTTGGGCAGGCCTATCGGAATACCGGACTGCTCGAGATATTGCTGGAATCGGTGCAATCGATCGTCCCCAGTTGGGATCAAGAAGGGCGCGCAGTCGCTTTAGTGACCGTGGTGGGCGGTTTCATCGCTGCGTTCAATGGCTTTGCGACGTACCCGGTGACGATTCCGGGGCTTGTCGACTTAGGTTTTGACGGGCTCTCTGCTTGCGCCAGTTACCTTGTCTATTTCTCCTGGACGCTGCCTTTTAATAGCCTGTTCATTGGGCCGACGATTTCGAACGCAGCGAGTCGAGTTCCTGTCGTGGACATCGTACGCAGCGCCGGCTTGCTGAGCATCCCGCTGACCTTTCTTTCGCTGCTTGGTTTTTTGAAGATTCTGGGATTCCGCTTCTTCGAATGGGAGACGCAGGTCCTGTTTTGGTCGATGGGGTTGGGCAACGCCGTGGCCATCATTTTGTTCACGCAGGTTTGGCCCGCTTACTATCTTATGACGCTGGTAACGGGAGCAGCCATTTCCCTCGGCAATATCTACCTTTATGGACGCCTTTCCGTGAGGCAGAACGTGCAGAGCGTCGTCGGCGCGGCCCGGCCGGAAGCTTTGCGTTCTTCCTTTCCCGCGACCATGCGCTTCCGGGCGTATGGTCCGTTGCTGTTGGGCATCATGATCGTTCTTCTCACAAAGCTTCCTTCCATCGAACGCGCCTTGACGCACGTGGAGTTCGGAGTCGCCGCCTGGGGATACCGCCGCTTTTCAATCAACATTTTTACTTCCGCCGGATTCTTTATTCTGGTCACCTCGCTGGTGGCCTACCTTTTTCGCTGCAAGCGCGCCAATGTCGCAAAGGACTTGCTTACGGCCACGCGCCGAAGCCGTGCTCCTTTGACCACTCTTCTGGTGGGGAGCGCCACAGTCTACCTGATGGTTGATGCGGGAGATCTATGCTTCGCTCTATCCGGGCGTGGCCTTTCTTGGGGGCATGGCTTTCGGCCAGGGATTGCCGGGAGACTTTCTCTTGTCTCAGATGCAGGTTCGCATCGCGCCGCTGTTAGGAATACCACTCATGCTGCTGGTTGGAATCGTGACCGTGGTCACCATGGGACCGCCGAACGCACTCAAGCCAACGCAAATCTCTTACGCTGCATCGCTGGCCAACGTGAAAGGCAAGGACGGTGAGATCTTTCGCATTTGCCTGCCCTGGCAGCTTCTGCAGCTCGCCGTAACGGCCATCCTCGCGGTACTGCTCGTGTTTTTCTGGAAATTGTCGGCCGTGAGCGGACCCAGCCTCGATTTTCAGACACATTTGGCGGCGCTGGAGGCGAATGGACTGCTGGTCCGCGTCGACAGACCCATCAATAAAGATACGGAACTACACCCGCTGGTTCGCTGGCAATTCCTTGGAGGCATTCCCGAAGACGAGCGCCGTGCATTTCTTTTTACAAACGTGGTCGATTCGCAGGGCCGGCACTACGATATTCCGGTCGCCGTCGGCGCGCTGGCGGCTTCGGCCAAGATCTATGCACTCGGGATAGGGCGCGCCGTTGACGAGATCGGCGCCGCGTGGACCCATGCCATCGCCAATCCCATCCCTCCCGTCGTGATTGGTTCGCCGTGCTGCCAGGAGGTGATCATAAGCGGCGACGATCTTCGTTGTCCGAATGGCGGGCTGGCGCGTCTGCCCATTCCTATTTCCACCCCGGGGTTCGATTCCGCGCCTTATCTCACGGCTACACTCTGCATCACATGCGATCCAGAAACGGGTGTGCGTAATATGGGCACCTATCGGGGGGCGCTGAAAAAGAGCGATCGGCTCGGCGTGCGCATGTCTGCGCGAATCGGCGGTGCAGGGGGCTATCTGCATTGGCAGAAATATCGCGCGCGCAGCGAGCCCATGCCATGCGCCATCGTCATTGGCTGCGCACCCGCGGTGATTTTCACGGGTCCGCAGAAGCTGGCCATAAATCAAGACGAGATGGGCGTGGCGGGAGCGCTTGCGGGCAGGCCTATTCGGACCGCGAAATGCGTGACGCTGGATCTCGAGGTGCCGGCCGACGCGGAAATCGTGATCGAAGGGGTGATCGATACCGATCTGCTCGAGCCCGAAGGGCCTTTCGGGGAAAGCAATGGCTACGTCGCGCTGGAAGACTACAACATGTCCATGCAGGTGACGGCCATTACGCACCGGCGCTCCCCCGTCTTCGTCTCCATCATCAGCCAAGTCACGCCGAGCGAATCGAGCATGATCAAGAAAGTCGCCTACGAGCCCATGTTCCTCGCGCATTTACGCGAGCATTTGTCGATCAAGGGTATTGGTCGCGTGGTCCTGCACGAGCCGCTGAGCAATGTTCGGCCGTTAATTTTTCTGCAGTTCGCGAATGACGCGCCGCGCACGGAGGTTTGGCGAGGGTTGCAAGGCGCTGCGGCTCTGCGTGCCGACTGCGGGAAGATCGTGATTGCGGTGAGCGAAGATATCGATCCGTCCAATACGGACGCGGTGCTGTGGTCGCTTGCTTATCGTTCGAATCCGCAAAACGACGTGCACATCGAACCTTACCGCTCCATCGGCCACGCGCCCAAATCGGGGGCACAGACCCTGGATTCCACCATGCTGATCGATGCGACTCTGAAATATCCCATGCCGCCGCTGGCTCTGCCGAAGCGCGAGTTTATGGAGGCAGCGCTGGAAATTTGGAAGCAACTGGACTTGCCCGCGCTGCGCGTGCAGCAGCCCTGGCATGGCTATTCGTTAGGAGATTGGAGCGAAGCTTGGGACGCGTTTGCGTGCAATGCCGTCGCCGGCGAATGGCAGAAAAACGGGCTCAACACGTTCCCCCGCCGCCGCGGCGGCCTCACTCCGGAAACCCCTGTCCGCAAAGTCGAGGGCCAGCCCAAATAAAATCAGCGCGAAGCAGCGGCCGACTTCCCTACGAGGTCACTCAAAAAACCGGCAATTTCGAGGGGGCATTCCACGGGCGTGGTATGGCGTGCGCCGGCGATCACACTCAGCGTCGAATTGGGGATACTTTCGTAGAGCTGCTGGGACATCGCTACTGGCGTGGCGTAATCTTCTTCGCCCACAATCACCGAGACCGGCATGCGAAACGCGCGCACGGCCATCCGCAGATCGGCGTTTCCGAGCATCTCGCAGGCCGCCTGGTAACAAGCTGGGGTATTAGCCAGAAAAATTTGCGTCGCCTGCTCCGCAACCTCCGGGTGCGAATCCCGGAAACTGTCGCTGAACCAGCGGCTGAGCTGGAACTCGACCATGGAAGGAAACCCGGATTCTGCAGGCCTCGCGCCACGAACTTTCCAATCCTTTGGCGCCGTCGGTCCGTACCAGGCGGTAGTATCGATCAGCGCTAATCCTCGCACTCGCTGCGGATATGCGGCTGCGAATGCTTGGGCCACGCAGCCGCCCATCGAGCATCCGGCAACGGTTGCCGAAGACCAGCCGCAAGAATCGAACAGCGCCGCGAGATCGTCGGCAAAGAGTTCGACGCTGTAGGGCCCGGGCCGGCGTTCCGATTGCCCGTGCCCACGGCAATCGTAAACAAGGATCTCCACGGCGGCAGCAAGCTGAGCAATGACTTCGCTCCACATTGCTCCGCTGAGAGCGAGCGAATGAATCAGCGCGAGCCGCGGGCTTCCGGGATTGGCATAAACGCCATAGGAGATCTGGCATCCATCCTTCGCGCGCGCGATTGAAGTCGTCTGTACCATCAAGATACTCCTGAGCGGAAGCGCCATAATTGTTGCACGCCGCGGCTCGCGTACAATTTAGTTTTTGCCTTGAAAAGAACTGCACGGTAATAATTGAGGGCGCTACACGAATGCGAAAGGACGCATGAGGGAACGCCCCGGGTCGCGATGCTACTGGAAATCAGAGAGGAGTTAAATCTCGACGCTTCGCTGGAGGATGTGTGGAGACTTCTGCGTGACACGCCCCGGCTGGCGCGTCTTCTGCCGGGAGTTGAAAAGGTCACGCCGCTCAATCAGCCCGGTGTAGAAGCATACCACGCCGAGGCCAGCGACAAGATCGGCCCCTTCAAGGTAGCTCTGAACTTGGAAATCCGCGTGGCCGAGACACGGGCGCCATCATTTTTGAAAGCGAGTATCAAAGGGGCCGATTCCATCGGGCTCAATCACATTGCCGGCTCGTTGCATATCATGCTGAGTCCCGCCGCGTCGGCTGCGCAGATGCGATTCGAAGCGAATATAGAAATCCTAGGCAAGCTGGCGACATTGGGCGCGGCACCCATCCGGCGAAAAGTTACGGAAAAATTTGCCGAGTTTGCTCGCAATATTCGGGCGCAGTTTGCGACCGATGTTCGTGCCAACCCGCGCCTTCAATCCGCCAAGGACGGCCGGTGAAAATCGGATTTGAATTAAACGGGAAAGCCGCGTCGTTAGAGATTGAACCGCGCGAGACTCTCGCCGAAGTCCTGCGAGCCCGCTGCCGGCTCACCGGAGTGAAGCTCTCCTGCGAGGCCCAGGTTTGTGGCAGCTGCACCGTACTCGTCGACGGTCTTCCCGTCAGCGCCTGCACGTATCTCGCCTACGAAATCCGGGATAAGCGCGTGACCACGATTGAAGGGCTGGCGGATCCCCCGGGCCGTCTGCACCCCTTGCAGCAGGCTTTCCTCGATCATTTCGCCTTCCAGTGCGGGTTCTGCACACCAGGCATGATTCTCGCGGCAAAATCGCTGCTGGATGAAAATGTGCATGTTTCCGACGAAGAGATCATCGCTTACATGAGCGGTAACTTGTGCCGGTGCACCGGGTATTTGGGGATTCTCAAGGCTATCCGGCAGGCCTCTGCAGAAATGAAGGCCACATGGAAAGAAAATAGGTCGACGTCTTGAGTGACGCAAACAAGCGCGACGCGAAAGCCTTTGCGGTTGTGAATCATTCCGTTCCTCGTGCAGATGGGGTGGCCAAGGTCACTGGAAGCGCCACCTACGCTTTGCGCACGCCAAGATTCTCGCGATCGACGTTTCCGAAGCAAAGCGCCAGCCGGGAGTCATTGAGGTACTCACCGGAAATGACCTCGGCTCTCTTCGCCCTTACTATGGCCATGCCGTGAAGGATCATCCCTTGCTGGCCATCGGCAAGGTTCGATTTGTCGGCGAGCCGGTAGCTGCAGTCATCGGCGCAGACCAGTTGAGCGCACAGGAGGCGCTGGACAAAATCAAGGTGGAGTACGAAGAGCTCGTGCCTGTGCTGGACGTTGAGAGCGCGCTCGCGCCGGGCGGCGTGCTTGTTCATGGGATGGATTACATTGGCGGCGCCTTCCGTGGCTTCGACGATTTTCCGGGAGGCACAAAAAATATTTGCCAAGCCGTGCACGTGGAGTGGGGCGATGTGGATGCCGCTTTCGCTTCGGCAGCTCACATTGCCGAGGGCGAATACTATTTTCCGATGGTCTATGCCTATGCCATGGAGCCCTACGTGGCCGTCGCCGACTACGACTCCAAGGGCCAGCTCACGGTCTACTCTTCGGCGCAGCATCCCTTCATGGTGCGCCACGACCTGGCCGAAATCTTCGATCTGCCGCTGAACAGCGTGCGCGTGATCGTGCCTTACGTGGGTGGCGGCTACGGAAGCAAGTCGTACACCAAAATCGAGCCGCTCACGGCGGCATGTTCTTGGAAGGTGTCGCGGCCGGTAAAATTGCAACTCAGCGTGGAGGAAGCCTTTCTGACCACGAGGTCTGACGACGCACGCGTGTATATTCGTACCGCCGTGGATGACTCCGGCAAGCTCATCGCCAAGCAGGCTACGATTCATTTGGATACAGGTGCATATGCGGAAAACAGCCCCATGGTCTGCCGCAAAGCCGCCAACCGGATCGTTGGACCCTATCGCTTCCCGCACGTGAGAGTCGATTGCCTGGCGATTTACACGAACACAGTTCCCGCAAGTTCCTACCGCGGATTGGGAGCGGCGCAAATTACGTTTCCTGTCGAATCCCAGATGGACGAACTAGCCCACAAGATCGGCTGCGACCCGCAGGAATTCCGGCTGCGCAATCTGGCTCATAGCGGCGAGTCCATTCATCCTGGCCTGCGTCCGATTGACGCAGACGTGCCGGGCGACATTCGCCTCGCCGCCGAAACGCTGCGATCGAATGGCCCGTTGGCACTGAAGCACGGCCGGTCGGTCTGTTGTTCTTGCAGCGATGCCGGGGCGCATCCGGTGACCTTGGCGATGGTGCACGTCTACGCGGACGGGTCGGTATCGGTGATGAGCGGAAGCACGGAGATCGGCCAGGGGAGTCACACCGTTCTGGCGCAGATCGCCGCAGAAGAAATGGGCGTTCCACTCGGAAAAGTGAGGCTAGTCGGTTCCGATACGGGCGTCACACTTTTCGAACGCTCGACCGGCGCGAGCCGAACCACCACGCTGATGGGCCGAGCCGTGATGGAGGCTTGCCGCGAAGCGATCACGCAATGCAAGTCCATGGCCGCGGAACTTCTCGGCGTGCCGGCGGGCGAATTCACTGAGGAACGTGGCGGGATTCGCCACGGAAAGGACTGGCTCTCCTGGCCAGAAATCATCGAGCGATATTTCCAGATGGAGGGCTGCGGCATCATCGGACGTGCCTATTTGCGCCGAGCCGGGGCCTTGAAAGCCGTGCCGGTATTCTGGGAGATCGGCGTCGTGGGTGTCGAGATCGCGCTGGACGAAGAAACCGGAAAAATCTCCCTCGATACGCTGGTCACCGTGGGAGACGTGGGACTGGCCATCCATCCGGCCATGACCGAGAGCCAGGATTTGGGCGCCGCCACAATGGGTCTTGGCATCGGCTTATTCGAGGAGCTGATCTATGAGGGGCAGCAATTGATGAATGGAACCCTGCTCGAATATCGCGTGCCGCGATTCTCCGATTTGGCCCGCAGGGTTGAGCTGAAGCTCGTCGAGAATCACGATGGAGTGGGGCCATATGGCGCAAAAGGAGGCGGCGAAGGCTGTGTGAATCCGATCGGCGCGTGCCTCGCAAACGCTCTGTACCAAGCTGCAGGAGTGCGCATTCGCAGACTGCCGTTGACGCCTGAGCGCGTGTGGAAGGCCTTGCAGGAGCAGAAGTCGCAAGCGCCGGCGTCACAGAGAAAGCCCCCTGCAGCGCCCAAAACTGACGTTACCAAGACTACGGCATGACCACGCTCTCGCGTTTCGAAATTGATCAACCCGGCAGCGTTGCTGAAGCGTCCCAGATGCTAGGGCATTATGGCGATCAGGCTGCCATCTACGCAGGGGGGACGGAATTGCTGCTGGCCATGAGGCACCGTGCGCTCAGCTATAAGCATCTCATCGATCTCAAAGTCATTCCCGGATTGAACGCGATCAAGGCGCGTGATGGCGTGATCGAAATTGGCGCCGCCTGCACGCATCGCACAATCGAGAGTTCCTCGCTGGTGCGGGAGATGCAGCCCGTATTCGCGGAACTCGAATCGCAGGTGGCCAATATTCGAGTGCGAGCGACCGGAACGCTCGGGGGCAACCTTTGCTTCGCCGAGCCGCACTCCGATCCCGCCACGATGCTGCTCGTGCTCGGGGCGACAGTGTGGATCGAAAGTGCTCGAGGGACTCGCGAAATCCCCATCGAAAAGCTCATCGCCGGCGCCTATGCGAATCATCTCGCGCCGGGCGAAATTCTCACGCGGATCGTCGTCCCGTGTGGGAAATCGAATCACCGTGCCGCTTACATGAAATTTCAAATTCACGAGCGGCCCACGCTGGGTCTGGGACTCTGGCTGGAAACTCTGGACGGAGGGCGCACATTTACGGCGGCGCGTGTTGCCGTGGGCTGCGTCTCTCCATTTCCGCACAGGGCACCGGTAGCGGAGGCATTGCTCACGGGCTCGCGCGCGGAGGTCGAAAAGCACCTGCCAGAGACCGCCGCTCTGATCGCCGACGGCGCGGACTTGGTTGACGACCATGAAGGCAGCGCCGAATACAAGCGCCACTTGGTCGACGTTTTCCTGCGGCGGACCTTTCTCAAGGCTGTAGGCTTACGCATATCTTCGTGATGCTTTAGCCTGTGGGCCCTCCGGGGCAGGTTGCACTGCTTCCGTGGCAGTCATTCGCAAGATGGTCCCCGAATCCGGTTCCCGATACATCGATCTGGTAGCCATCGAGATCCACAACAGACCATGACAATTTGGAATCCGGCTTCGGTTTGAGGCCGCGGCGCCTTAATTCGGTTTCGACTGCATTCGGGTTATAATTTTGGATCGTCAAGCCGAATTGATTACAGTAGGGCTTGTCAGCAGGACTGCTCGTCTTGCGCAGGCAGAGCGTGTTCTGACCAAACCTCAAGAAAAATTCGCCCTCCGGCCCTTCGGACTCCTCGTAGATGATCTTCATTCCCAATAAATCTCTGTAAAAATCTCGTTCCTTGGAGATGTCAGGCACATTCAAGACAATGAAGCTGTAAGAGGTCGCTTGGAAGCCTTTACCGCTCGCCTTCGGAGCGGCGTCGAGATTTTTCTGACCGGCTTCCCACGCCGCTATGCACTTTTCTGATGCGGCCACCGCGCAAGGTCCCGCCGCGCCCGGAAACATGGCCTTGTCCTTCTCTGGAACCCAGATGTTCAGCAGGTAGCCTGCGGGATCATCGCAACTCCATCCCCTTTCGCCATCGGGGCGAATGTTTTTGACGCCGCGGCGCTCCAATTCGGCTTTCATAGCCGCCTTTTGCGACATAAAATTTGGAATTCCGAAGGCAATGTGGCCGACGGTCGGTTTTTCGCCCGGCCGGAGTGGCCGGATGTACATCCCATTCGGCGATGTAAGGCTGCCGAATTCAAGGGCGCATTGGTTGCCGTCGTCCCAAGCTAGGCGCATCCCAAACAGGTCCACATAAAAGTCGCGGCTCTTGGCATAATTGGCCGCACCTAGCGCCAGGTGATTGACGGTAGTCACTGGGAAGGCCCTACCACCGCCGGCAGTGTTTTGCGCAGCGCTTGCAGCAAATGCGACGGCAATTTTCGGAATGGAGCTTACGGCAACAGCGGTCGTCGCGATCAACCCGAGTGCTTGAAGCATCTGACGGCGATCCGTTTTGCCCTCAAAATTTTGGAGATTGCCTCCCATTGTCGTCCTCCTTACCTTTATTCTCCCGTTGCCGGTCGGTTCACTTTGTAACGGACACGATGATGGGCTTCGCATTTTTGCTCCAGCCCTGCATTGTGACTTTTCCATCGACTCGGACCGTAGCCGTCATCATGCCTTCCGTATTGAAGGGCATAGCGACATTGCCCTTCGGATCGAGCGCGATCACTCCCCCGTCCCCGTGCTGCTCCACAAGCTCCTTCATCACAACGTCATTCGCCGCCTGCTCGAGAGTGACGCGCAAGTAGCGCACGCGCTCGCAGATGTCTGCTGCGACGATGTTGCGCATGAAAAATTCGCCCGTTCCGGTTCCTGAAACCGCGCAGCTTTCATTGTTTGCATAGGTTCCTGCGCCCAGGATTGGAGAGTCTCCCACCCGGCCCGGCATTTTCAATACCGTTCCGCCGGTTGAAGTCCCCGCGGCGAGATTACCGGCTTGGTCCAATGCCACTACCCCGACCGTGCCATGTTGTTTATTGGCCGCAAGGCCTGCCGATTTCTTTTTCTCTTCAGCCGATTTGGCATTTTGGTACCGTTCCCATTCGCGTTCGTTAAAGAAAAGATACGGAGAAACCGGTTCGATCCCTTGTGATCTTGCGAACTCCTCGGCGCCCTCGCCGACCAGCATGACATGCGGCGACTTTTCCATCACCAGGCGGGCCAGGTGGATGGGATTCGCGATGTGCTTGAGCGAAGCGACCGCTCCTGCGTTCAGCGTGCGGCCATCCATGATCGATGCATCCATCTCCGGAATGCCTTCACGGGTGTAGTAGGAACCCCGCCCTGCGTCAAACAAGCCGGAATCCTCCATGACGCGAATTGTCGCCTCCACTGCATCCAAGCTGGAGCCCTTTTTCGTCAGAATCGCGTAGCCGGACTGCACGGCCTTGAGCATGGCGCTGCGGCGCATCTCGGTCTGCTCAGCCTTCATGCTGCTGTAATCGCCCGCGCCACCATGCGCTACCAGCACAAAGCCCGAGGGTGGGGCTGCCGCTCCGACTGCAGCGCTCGACCGGAAATGACTCGCTACACCAATTGTCGCGATCGCCACCAAGACGATGGTGATGGAACCAATTGCCTTCATAAGTACCTCCGAGGTTTTACTGCGAACGAACCAGCTCGTACGAGGCTCGACTAGAGTGCTTGCAGCCGCAAAATAGAAAGGGGAGGACAAGTCCTCCCCTGGGGTATTTCTCTACCTGGCCTCAGCGCTTCGGTACCGGCCACCATCGCACAAACCCGTCGCGATTCGGCATTTTGACCTGCGGCAAAGACTTGGCATCGAGCACGGCGTCTTCAGGAACGATTTTGTCGATAGACAGAATGTACGCGGTCACGGCGTACACTTCGTCATTGGTCAGCGATTGCGGCGATTGCAGAGGCATGGCGCGGCGCACATAATCAAAAATGGTGGTTGCGCTCGGCCAATAGCTCACCGGCGTCTTCACTGGCTTCTCTGACGCGATCGTACCAACTCCGCCGGTGAGCTGGTCCTGGGGCCCGCCTTGGCCCCGAGCGCCGTGGCAGGACTGGCATTTTTCGGAGTACACGTTGGCTCCCGCGGAAACAGAGCCGCTTCCTGCAGGCAGCCCACTACCGTCTGGAGCCACAGTGATGTCGAGCTTACTTATCTCTTCAGGAGTCAGCGGGCGGCCGAGGTTGGGATGCTGCGCCTCGCACACAGACGAGATGAGACAAAGCGCCGTGGCCGGCAAAAAAATTCTAAACATAAACATGTTTCACCGTCCCATCCGCCTCAATCCGCCAGCCTTGAATACCGTTGAAGTGATAAAACTGGACTGGCGAATACTGCGAAACCCAAGCGGATCTGGTGGGCTGCACTTCGCCCTTCTCATCAGTGGCTCGGCTCATCAGCGTTGAAGGCCGGCCATCCCATTGCCACGCTAACCGGAAGCGAGTGAGCGCCTTCGATAAGACCGGCGCAGTCAGAGCGGCAACTGCCCAGCTTTTCCCACCATCCGCGGAAACTTCTACTTTGGAAATTCGTCCCGACCCCGACCACGCCAGCCCGGAGACTTCGTAAGAGCCCGGTCCTTTCATATTCATTCCGAATGACGGCTTGATGATCGCGGATTTCACGCCCTGAAGGAACATGTACTGGCGCGCCTTGCCGTTGGGCATCAATTCCGTGTAGTGAGCAGTCTCATCCCTTGCATTGACCGGCTGATCCATAACTTTAAGCCGGCGCAGCCATTTCACGTTCATATTTCCCTCGAACCCTGGCAGCAAGAGACGCATTGGGTAGCCCTGTTCGGGACGAATCGCCTCTCCGTTTTGGTATAGGGCAATCATCGCGTCGTCCAGACATTTCTCCAGGGGCACACTGCGGCTCATTGCAGCCGCATCCCCACCCTCTGCCACAACCCATTTCGCCTCACGGGTTACTTCAGCTTCCCCTAAAAGTGTCGCGAGCCGCACGCCAGTCCATTCAGAACAAGAGAGAAGTCCATTGAGGCCACCGGCAGTAGTCTGTTGGGGTTCTGGCTGATTGAACGATCCGCTGTTGCCGGAGCATTCGACGAAGTGGATTTGCGACTCCATGGGGTAGCGCATGATCGTTTCGACTGAAAAAGCAAGCGGTCGCTTCACGAGCCCATGAATCACCAGCTCGTGACGGCTCGGATCGATATCGGGAACGCCATTGTGGTGGCGTTCAAAATGCAACCCATTGGGCGTGATTGTCCCTTCAAGCAGATGCAGCGGGGTTCGCGAGCTGCCTGTTCCTGGACGTCCGGGAGGAAAAGCGATGACACGCTGCACCTTCTCTTGCCACTTGGAAGGCACGCCGTAGGTTGAAAAAGAGCGTCCGGGTGCCTTCATCCATTCTGGTGCATCCGCTCCAATGCTTTCGGCAGCCTGAGCGATGCCCGAACCAATGCCCGCTATCCCCGCAGCGAAAACGCCGGCCCGCAATAGTGTGCGCCGGTCGAAGCCATTCCGCGCTGTGGCTCCGCCTGCCAACGCGCCGACCTTTGTTTTGTCATTTTTAACTCTGTCACGCCTTTCCATTTCAACCTCCTAAGGAGCACATCATGTCGCAAGACAACCGTTCCCGATTCCCCTCCGGATTGACCCTTAAGCAGTAGGCTCCATGACCATCTGCAACTGAACCTGCGTGAGTATACCGCTTTCCGGGCATTACATGGCCTTCACGGATCCCAGCGTTCGCGGTCAGTTGCGCGAGAGCACCCAGAGGGGCGACGAGAAACCACAATCCACCGCCGCCGGGTCACGGTCAAACGGAAGGGAACAAGTTTTGGAGCAATCTCTCAAGTCACGACGAACAACAAGGAAGGATCCGAAACAATTAAGGCAATAGGTTCGCCGTTGAAAAATCCCATTGACGGTGCGGGAAGCCGGGGGTAAAGGTACGGCTGGGTGGCCAAAGGAAAGGAGTCCCCATGCTTGGAGACACGGCAATCTTTTGCCGAAGAATAGCACTGGCAGCGGCGGCGGCTTGCATTCTGACGATCGTCATTCTAGAAATGGCGGGTTGTGGCCGCGGTCGGGTAGTTGTCGTCGATGACGCTGCGCTTAAGGCGGCAGACGCGGACCCCGCGAATTGGATCACGTACGGCCAAACGTACTCCGAGCAGCGTTTTAGCCACCTTCAACAGATCGACGAACAGACGGTAGGCCGGCTCGGCCTCGCATGGTTTGCTGATCTCGGAACCCTGCGCGGACTCGAAGCGACGCCGCTGGTTAACGACGGCGTCCTCTACACGACGAGCGCATGGAGCCTCGTATACGCGTTTGACGCGCGCACAGGTCATCTGCTATGGCAATACGATCCGCACGTTCCGAAGGACCACGCGAAGTTCGTATGCTGCGATGTGGTCAACCGCGGCGTCGCTCTTTACCGGGGCCGCGTCTATGTTGGGACGCTCGATGGCCGCCTCATCGCGCTTGACGCAAAAACAGGAGCAGCGGTCTGGGACGTCCAGACTACGCCCAAAGACGGCCCCTACGCCATCACGGGCGCTCCGCGGATCGCAAAGGGACGAGTGATCATTGGAAACGCTGGGGCAGAGTACGCGGTGCGTGGCTACGTGTCGGCATACGACGCCGAGACAGGTAATTTGATCTGGAGAACGTATACCGTGCCCGGCGATCCGTCCAAACCGTTCGAGTCCGAGGCCATGCGCCGGGCGGCGGCGACGTGGTCGGGCGAATGGTGGAAGGCAGGAGGTGGTGGAACTGCGTGGGACACCATCGTCTACGATCCCGAAACGGACTTTGTTTTCTTCGGCACGGGCAATGGCTCGCCTTGGTACGACCGGCTGCGTAGCAAGGGCGATAATCTTTACATCGCTTCCATCGTCGCGCTCCGCGTTAGCAACGGCGAACAGGTCTGGGCCTATCAGACCACGCCAGGAGACAACTGGGACTACGACGCCACCCAGCCACTGATGCTCGCGACCCTCACCGTCGAAGGGCAGCAACGTACCGTACTGATGCAGGCGAACAAAAACGGATTTTTCTATGAGCTGGATCCGGCAACAGGCAAGCTTATTTCAGCTCGCCCCTATGCGGAGATGAATTGGGCTACGGGCATTGATTCCAATGGGCGTCCCATGGAGAACGCTGCAGTCCGCAAGCTTAAGGACGCCACGATCGTGAAGCCCTCGAGCGCAGGCGCACACAACTGGCACCCATTGTCATTCAATCCCGTTACCGGGCTTGTGTATATGGGAGTCCTCGACGCTACGTCCATCCAAGCGGTGACATCCGGCTGGAAGATTAACCTGCACGATCAGACTACCGGCCTCGACAGAGGCTACGTGGGACCGGTGCGCAAGCAATGGCTCACGCTGAAACCAGCCGGAAAGCTTGTCGCCTGGAATCCAGCGGCGCAGCGCGAGGCGTGGCACGTCGAACTCCCGGATCCAGGCAGCGGCGGAACACTGTCCACCGCCGGCAACCTCGTTTTTCACGGACGAGCCGACGGAAAGCTGCGGGCCTATCGGGCGACTGATGGGAAGCTGCTGTGGGAATTCGACGCTGGAATCGGGATCATGGCGCCGCCAATGACCTATCAAGTTGATGGTACGCAGTACGTTGCGGTACTCGCCGGATGGGGCGGACCCGAGGTGCTGGGCAATCGTGCCACCGGCAAAGGAAAGGTTGCGCCAGGAAAGCTTTTGTCGTTCTCGCTTGGCGGGTCGGCCACCCTTCCTCGATACGAGCCAGTGGTTCAACCGGTTCCCATGCCGACCTTCAAACTAGCGGCTTCCCGGCCCGAGATTGAAACGGGCCGGGTCTTGTATGCCACTTTTTGTGCGCGTTGCCACGGCGCAGACGTGGTGAGTGGAGGGTCGGTGCCTGACTTGCGTTATGCCCCGGCTGGAATGCACGAGAAATTCGAGGAGGTCGTGCGAGGTGGTGCGCTACGGGAGGTGGGAATGCCGTCGTTCTCAGAGGACCTCACGCCGGCACAGGTTAGGCTCATTCAAGCCTACGTTCTCGACCGCGCGCATGAATCGGCGCGAACAGAGGCTGCGTCTCGGTAGTCCGCCGCCAGGAGCGCTGTTAGAGCTAGAGAAAAGCCGCTGGCGGGGCGAGCGCTTCGCGTGCTAACCTGCAGACCCGCAGCCCGCACCCTGAACCCGGGAGAAACATTCTCTGAAAGGAGCCACTCAATGGAGCCAACGAAGGAGCCGACGAAACCCAACCTGCCGAGCGAGGCCATAGAACTCTACAACCTTTTCATTCATGGCGTGATCAGCCGCCGCGCCTTTATGAACCAGGTGCAGAAGTTTGCGATCGGCGGCCTGACCGCGGCAACGATTATCGAAACGTTGATGCCGAAGTACGCCGAGGCGCAGCAGGTGTCCAAGACCGATGACCGCATTAAGGCGAGCTACGAGACCATTCCGTCACCGCAAGGGAACGGAAAGATCAAAGGATATCTCGTCCGGCCGGTCAGTGCTGACACGCGGGACGCGATGCCAGCGAAATTGCCCGGCATTATCGTCGTGCACGAAAATCGAGGCCTGAATCCTCACATCGAGGACATCGCGCGGCGGCTTGCCCTCGCTGACTTCATGGCGTTTGCGCCCGACGGGCTCACCTCTGTCGGCGGCTTTCCCGGCGATGACTACAACGGCGGGCAGCTCTTCATGAAGATCGATGGCAAAAAGATGTTCGAAGATTTCGTGGCTTGCGCGATGTGGCTAAAGTCGCGTTCCGACTGCACGGGCAAGATCGGCATCACCGGTTTTTGCTATGGGGGCAGCGTATCCAATAACATGGCCGCCCGGTTAGGAGCCGATCTGGGCGCTGCGGTGCCGTTCTACGGTGGGCCGCCTGCCGACGCGGACATCCCGAAGATCAAAGGGGCGATTCTCGTCCATCACGGCGAACTCGACACGCGACTGGCCACCACGTGGCCGGCGTACGACAAGGCACTGACGGCAATCAACATTCCGCACGAAGGCTATATCTACCCTGGCGCTGTGCACGGCTTCAATTGCGATGCGACGCCGGAACGGTACAACAAGGCCGCAGCCGACCTGGCCTGGCAACGCACCATTGGCTGGTTCAACAAATACGTGCGTAGCTGATCTCTTTCGAAGTTAGCGAATTCAGCGGGCTCAAAGGGGGAGAATTGCGCCCCGACAGTTTCGTCTCGGGTCTCTAACGAAAACATCGTGCCGATCGGTGAAAAGTCGGTTGCAGATTAGATTAGTTACGATCCGTATCAAATCCAGTGTCGCACTTCCAAGGAATCCCAAAGTTGCTTTTGTATACCAGTCCTTCAGACGGTTTCAGAAGCAACGAGAAACACAATGGCAAACGGCTAAACGAGCCCCGATGAAACTCACGCAAGTTCCCGAGATTGTGACGTGGCCGGAAACCCATTATGTTTTTATCGGGAGAAAGTGGACCTTTCCAAAATATTGCACCTCAAGCCTG
>QHYS01000065.1:0-15320 GCA_003223325.1 Acidobacteriota bacterium | reverse complement strand
ATCACGGGATACATGAGCCTCTACAAGGTGGAGCCAAAGATATATCGCGCAGGTGTTTCTCTCGCCGTAGAGCCCAGAAATTTACCTGAGAAACTCGGATATGAGAAGGTCAAGGGTGGTAACTACATTCGTTTTGTCTTGACGGGACCTTACTCCAAACTTACCCCAAGCGTCGGGCCGCGTGTTTGAGATTGTTTCCGAGAGAAAAATCAAACTGCGAGATGAGTACTGTATTGAAAATTACGTCAACGATCCGAGGACAACGCCTGAGACGCAATTAGTCACCGAAATACTCATTCCTACTATCTAGGCGCTACCGTGATCGTATGACAAACGTTCCGGCTGTTTGGCACGCTGCCGAGTCCGATGAGTCGCATTTATCAGAGTGTGGGTAACGCCAAGGGCAGTAGCTGAAAAGCGCGTTTCCTGGGAACTGGATGCTGGTTACCGTCCGATTCTGAAGCTGCGTCGAAATCGAGTTACAAACACGCAGCAGAAATGGGCACAGGAAGTGAAGCGCTACTTGGGACGGCCCGTGAAGCCCTGAGCGATCATATCGATCTTGTATATTGCCTTAGCGTTATTCCTCACTCCCTCAGGAGTTCGAAACTCTTTGCCGTCTGGAGTCGTCATGCCTGCGCCCTTAGCGTAGAGTGTTTTCTTGTTGGGACCAGAAAAGGCAACGCTTGAGGAGGACCTTGGGAGAGGTATCACACCCAGGTACTTTCCTTCCGGAGTGAATACCTGAATGCCGGGGTTTCCAGACGTGACGTAAAGACGACCCTCGGAGTCGATGGCCATGCCGTCGCCTGATCCGCCGGCTTCCAGCGCGGCAAAGTCCCGTTGATTTTTGACCGTGCCGTCGGACTGGACATCCCAGGCGACAAGAGTTTTGTTGTTGGTCACGTATAGCGTCTTCTCATCCCGGCTGAGCATCATCCCGTTTGTACGAATCTCCTTGCCGGCAATGAGGCTCACTTTGCCGCCGGCATTAACAAAATAGGTGCCGGACTCATCGTAGAAATACACGCCACCCTTGGAATCGCAAACGAGTTCGCCCATGCGCCAGAAAGTCTTGCCATTGAACTCGTGTGCCAGGACTTGCCACTTTGGAGCGAGGACAACCAGTTCCGCCGGTTCATGACACTGCTCGGGATGTCCGCCGGGATCCGAGCAGGTCCTCTCCACACCAATGAGGCGGCCCATGTAGTCGATGCCGAGGGCTCCCGTTCCATGGGTATCCCGAACATAAATGGCGAAGCTGTCGTTCGCGTCCAATCGGCCAACCGTGCTGGGCTGTTCTTGCGCGAAATAGATGCCGCCGTCCGGGGCGCCCACTAGACCGTCGGCGTTGTCGGCTCCTTGCCAGACAAGCTTCCATTTGGCTCCCGCCGCGATGACTCCTGGGATTTTCATGACCGTCACCTCTTTGGCAGCGGGCGGTTGTGCGAAGTTCTGCTCACCTCCGGTGTTGCGTTGCTGTGCAACGGCGATCTCGCTCAGCGCAATCGCCGATCCCAGGAAATAGCAAGCGATCATGCACATTGCCCTCAGTCTCATTAGCCCTCCAAGTGTCTGGCCCGTGAGCCGGAGAAAAGCAGAATTCCCGCTTGCCTCCGGGAGCCGGCAGTATATACCGGAGCAGGCTTCAAAGCCGGGTGAAATATGGAGGCCGAGGATAGGGCTCAATTTCTTCTGCGGATTTCTTCCCTCGCTGGAGTGAACGAAGACTGCAATGCAACCGGTTCCATTGAACCCAAACTGCGCGCAGGTGGTGTTGTCGGTCGGCGTCAACCACTCGAAGTGAGCCTGTAGGTGTGCCACACACGGGATAACTGCGGGGCTGTTTCACAGACGAGCAATCGTAAATCATTGCGTTACTCACGGATTTTGTGCTACTGATCGGCTATGGAGGTGCCTCATGCGGCGTAGGAGTGTGTCCTCTTTTGTCTATGTAGCTTCTTTGCTACTAAGCATCCCGTTGTTCGCGCATCACGGCAACACGGCATACGATACGAGCAAGGCAGTGGTCTTAAAGGGAGCGACTGTCACCAAATTCGTGTGGGGCAATCCGCATACGTTCCTAATGTTCGACGTCAAAGATGATAAAGGCAACGTTGTGCATTGGGCTGGTGAGGCCGGCAGCCCCTCCTCGCTTGGCCTCCTCGGGTGGAGCAAGGATTCCGTACAGCCTGGGGAAGTAATTACGGTTTACATGTATCAATCGAAGACGGGGCGCACGGTTGGACGACTCAACAGAATTGTGCTGGCCGATGGCACTGTATTAAAAGACAGCGCGCTGGGGTATCGAGAACCGTAGGTTCCCGATCCAGCCTTCGTTTCTCGCCCGCTAAATGGGGACTCCAGGCCGGAGAGTGAGCAAATGAGAAATTGTTTTGCAGCATCAGGTGCTATCCTCGCGGCGGCGCTGATTGTGTCCTCGTCTGCGCTCGCGCAAGACACACCTACAAGGCGGCCCGGACAGGTGGACCAGCGTCCTCCGAGTGTCTATGAAAAGATGGCCAACGCCGGACCGGGCGGACCTGCTCCCATCCACGACCTGAACGGCTTTTGGAATGGTCCCCTGGAACCAAAATTCGGCGACACGCCTTCTCTTACGCCTCTTGGGCAGTCCAAATTCAAGCTCAACATTCCGGATCCCTTCAGCGCCCATTCCAACGATCCATGGAGAACGTGCGATCCCTTGGGCTTCCCGCGCAGTGCTACGAATGAAACAAGAGGCCTGGCATTCGCTCAGATGCCGCAAGGCATCGTGATCATGACTCAATACCAAAAGATTTGGCGCATGGTGTGGATGGACGGGCGAGAACTACCTAAGAACCTTGGAACGAGGGGCGGACCGAGCTCGAGGTGGTACGGATACTCCGTGGGCCACTGGGATGGCGATAACACGCTCGTTGTCGAGACGACCGGCGTTGACGATAAGACTTGGATCGACCGCCGCGGCTATCCGCATAGCGTCGATATGCACGTGGAAGAGCGCTATACGCGTATCGACCGCAACGACCTGGAGCTCACCGTAACGATCGACGATGCGAAGATGTATACGAAGCCGTTCGTGGCTGCGACCAATAAATTCAAGTTTACGCCCCAGCAGCAAGAAGATGAGCAGCTTTGCGTTCCTTCAGAAGCGATCGATTACCTCAACACAATCGCCATTCCTGCCGGTCAGGATGAAATCGTCGGCCAAAAGTAGGCAGGCGACGGTTCCGAATGAATTCACTCGCCAACAACGGCGACACCTTGAATTTCAATAAGCATTCCTGGCTGCGCGAAGTCTGAGACCGTGATCATCGTGCTTGCCGGAAACTTACCGTCGGGGAAAAACTCCTGACGCAACTTGACCAATTGGTCGCCATTACGAGGATCATTGATAAAAACGGTCATGTTCACCAGATTCTGGAGGCTCGCTCCATCGCGTTTCAGAGTGCGTTCCATGAGCGCGAAGACCGTGCGTGCCTGGCCCTGAAAGTCGCCCAGGAGTGACTTCCCGTTTAGGTCTTGTGTAGCGGTTTGGCCAGCTAACCAAATGATTCTTCCGCCTCTCGTGATTACGGCGGGTGAATAAGCACGAGACTTTTGGTAAGTGTCGCCTTCCAGATATTGCGCGGGCGATGTAGGCCGCTGCGCGGCCGAGTTTACGTTAGAACCTGCCAACAGCCACAAACCCGCGGCTGTAATGCCGAGCAATCCGATAAGCAGTCGGTTCATGTTATTCTCCTCTCTTTCAATTGAGCGTCACTCCGTACTGCGGATTGCGAGGATACCTCAAGTCTTTGATATGCGCGCCGATGTCGATAGTGAGCCGCAGCTGACGCCTAGACCGCGAAGCACTTCTAAAAGCCGACCGCCAACGCCTGGCGCTACCAAGAGAGAGGAACCTGATGGCTTATGTCGTTACGCCTGAACCCGCACCAACTCTACCAGTATTAGGAACGGCGGATTGCTTCCCAGTAAATCGAATCTTCTGCGTGGGGCGAAATTATGCCGACCACGCGCGTGAGATGGGGCATAATCCCGACCGCGAACCCCCGTTCTTTTTTCTTAAGCCGGGCCACGCCTTGCTACCGGAAGGGCGCGACTTCCCCTATCCTTCATCCTCCCATAACGTGCATTACGAGTTCGAGTTGGTTGCCGCCTTAGACAAAGGCGGTACGGACATTCGCGTTGAAGACGCGCTGAATCACATCTATGGATACGCGGTGGGGCTCGACATGACTAGGCGTGATCTTCAATTGCAGGCCCAGAAGATGGCCCGCCCCTGGGATGTGGGGAAAGCCTTTGACCTCTCGGCTCCCTGTTCGGCAGTGGCGCCCGCGAGCAAGATCGGCCATCCGAAAAAGGGACCGATCTGGCTGGAACGCAACGGAAAGCGCGTCCAGAGTTCCGATCTCTCCGCGCTGATCTGGAATGTTCCCGAAATCATCGCCCAGCTGTCGAGTCTTTTCCGATTGACACCGGGCGACTTGGTCTTTACCGGAACACCCGCGGGTGTCGGACCAGTGCAGCGAGGGGACATCCTACACGGCTTCATCGAAGGCGTCGGAGAACTGACCGTCCGGGTCGTTTGAGTCGATCTCCACTTGACAGCGAAATCGCTGCGTTTGCAACGCGGAGGAATGATCATGCTGCCGAGTGAACGCATCGTCTACTCGCCGATGAAAGGCCGCCCGCGGCTCGTGTTGCCCGGTGGGGCGCGGCTCGCAGTTTGGGTGATCATCAATGTCGAGGAATGGAATCCCCAGGAAACGCTGCCGCGGACCGTTCTTCCTCCTCCGGCGGGCGGTTCCCCGATTCCTGATATCCCGAACTGGGCGTGGCATGAATATGGAAATCGCGTAGGTTTCTGGCGATTCGTCGACGTCTTGGATCACTTTCGCATCCGCGCTGCCCTGGCCATTAACGGCTCTGCCATCCAAACGTATCTGCCTATTGCACGGGCGGCCCTTGATCGCGGATGGGAGTTCATCGGCCATGGTTTCGGGCAGAAAAATATGCAGAAGGTTCCGGATGAACGGGCTGATATCTCCAAGACGACCGCGGTCATTCGCGAATTTACGGGGCGCAAACCGCGCGGATGGCTGGGCCCTGGCCTCACTGAGACGTGGGATACTCCGGATATCCTCGCCGAGGAAGGTTACGACTACGTGTGTGACTGGATCCTCGATGACCAACCGGTTCTACTCAAGACTCGCACCCGCACCTTGGTAAACGTTCCCTACACACAGGAATGCAACGACGTCGCGATGATGCTGATTCAGCACCACACAGCAGCAGAATACCGGCAGCGCGCCATTGATCAGTTTGAGCAGTTGTATGCGGATGCAGCAGAATCGGCGCGCGTCATGGCATTGGTAATACATCCGTACATCATGGGCGCGCCCCATCGCCTTCGCTACCTCCGGGAAACGCTCGAACATATCCAGCCGCGTCCCGGCGTCGTTTTCTGGACCGGCGAGCAAATTCTCGAATGGTATCTTGGCGCTATTAAGGAAACCCAACAACGAACCGCAGAGCTCGGGAGATGAACTGACGACCGCACCGCAAGCCACAAGGACGGATTCCACCAGAAGGTCCTGTGAATCCGACTCGCCTGAACGCCCCGCGTCTAGCACGCGAGTGCTCGCTGCAGCCATGTTCGCCGTGCTGCTCGCTTCCTATGTCATCAATGCGATGGACCGGCAACTCTTCCCGCTGCTGGCTGCGGATGTGCGCCGGGAATACGGCTTTTCGCTTCCCCGTATCGGCCTGCTCTCAACGATTTTCACGCTGGGCATGGCGGTGGCAGGGCTGCCGACGAGTCATCTTTTGGCGCGTTTCTCTCGTAAGGCCGTCCTACAGACGGGGATAGCAATATTTTCGGCGGGAACGGCGCTGACGGTCGTCTCTCATGGCTTCCTGGACATGCTCACGTACAGGGCCATAACCGGTATCGGTGAAGCCATGGAGCTTACGGCCCTTCTCGCCATCGCAGCAAATTACTTTACCCGGTATCGCGCCGTGGCTTTTGGCTCGGTCAACTTCTGCTTTGCGACTGGCGCCATTATTGGACCCGTTTTGGGTGGAGTGATCCTGAGCGCGCATCGAAATTGGCGACTTCCCATGATCCTTTTCGGTTTGCTTGGCGCATTGGCGATGATTCTAATTGCGCTTGCCGTCAAGCCTTGGTTCAGCGAGACGAGGGACAACTCGCACGGCCCCCATGACCTCGCTGGTGCGCCGAAGCTCCTGAATCTGAACACCGCGCTTCTTACGTCAATGAGCCTGATTGGTGGCCTCGTCATTTACGGTTATCTCGGCATGTATCCAACTTTTCTCCGAGAAGGACTTCATTACACGCCAGCGGCGGCCGGAGCGGTCGTGGGCGCTTTCGGACTGGGAGCCTTAGGTTCTGTAGCTGGCGGTTGGCTGGGCGATCATTTCTCGCCTAGATACGTACTCGGCCTTGCTTTCCTAGGTGCCGCTGCGTTGGGATACCTGCTTTTCCATACATCGGCCTTTGCAGTGCAGTTAGCTTTGTCATTCGCCTGGGGTTTTATCGTGAGCGGAACGATTTATGTCAATTTGGCCGGCTATCATGTAAAGGCCGTGCGCAGTAGCTTGGCCGGACCCGCTTCGGGCATTTTTGTGACGAGCCTTTACGGGTCCGCCGCGCTTGGCGGCTATTTGATGGGCTGGATCGTCGGTCATGGCAGCTGGGCTAGGGCGGGAGAAGTTCAATTGACGGCGCTCTCCTTGATAGGTGGAATGCTGTCACTGGCTCTGCGGTCCGATCAAATGTCATTGTAGATGCCCCGCGTGCGTGCGGAAAATATTGCGCTAGCAAACTCGTCTGACGAGTATGTTCTGCCGCTTTCTATGCGGAACCGAAGCGCGGCGCTACTGGTCGCTTTAGCGGGACCCATCAATGCGCCCGCAACAGCGCAGACCCCTGGATCCCCATGACGGACTTGCGACCCGGCCGGATGAACTTGGAAGAGCGTCGCACCGTGCTGGAATTGCGCTTTCCGTTACGGACAGGCTACTACTGTGCTGCGATGAGCCGCGCAATAACAATCGCCCGCGTCTTCGAATCTTCCAAGGCGGCCAAGGCGGTAAAATGCTTGACATCGCCGCGCTCCGGGTGATATTGAGACGTCCATTATTGGGGTAGTGTTGTTAAGGGGCGTTGACGATGTAACGCAGGGTCATTCCTTAAAATTCGGTGGTCCTTTCGGCATTTTTGGGACTCACAATCGTCCGGAGGATGTTTGCGATGAATTCGCTAAGACAGATTTGTTGGCTACAGTTATCCCTCAATCTTAAGACCGTGCTTCGCGCATTAGGGACGACTGTAGGGATTTTGCTCATCTCTGCTCCCGTGTTCTCTCAAGGCAATGCTGGAAGAATTCTCGGAACCGTGACAGATCAAAGCGGCGGCGTGATCGTCGGCGCAACGGTAACCATCACGGACACTCAGAGAGGTGTTACCCGCGGCTTGACCACGGATCAGGCCGGCGAATACAACGCGCCCAATTTGGTGCCGGGCACATATTCGGTGCGTGCCGAATCAAAAGGATTTAAGACCGTGGAGCGCCAAAACGTCCTCTTGGAAGTCAACAGCGAATTGCGCGTTGACCTCTCTTTACAGCCCGGCGAGCAGGCCGAAAAGATAACCGTCACCGAAGCCATTCCCCTTGTGGAAACCACCAACGCGGAACTTGGTGGTACGCTGCAAGCCCAGATTATCGATAACCTGCCCCTGAATGGCCGCAATTTTGAAAACTTGCTCCAACTCCGACCGGGCGTGACGATCTATCCGGGCGGCTCAGGCTGGACGCAGAGTACCAATGGGCAGCGCGCCCACGATAACATTTACATGGTCAACGGCATTATGGCCAGCGACCCCTGGATGGGCCAAAGCGTATTTAACGCTGTAATGGCCGCGGGCGATGCCGGAACGATCATGCCTGTCGATGCCATCGACGAATTCAAGACCGAGGAAAATCCCAGAGCGGAATACGGCTGGAAGCCCGGTGCGATCGTGAACGTTGGCGTCAAGTCCGGCACGAACAATCTGCATGGGTCGGGATACGCTTATGGCCGCGAGACGGCCCTCGACGCCCGCAACTATTTCAATCCCGCATTCGGCGCCAACCCGACCAAGCAGCCTGTGGCCCTTGAGCAGTTCGGCTCAACCCTCGGCGGCCCCATTAAAAAGGATAAACTCTTCTACTTCGTAAATTATGAAGGCCAGCGCTACTCCATTGGTAATCCTGCCCAACTACAAGTCCCGGCAACGGTCTCAACCGGCGATGACACTGCGAGTCTGATCGATGCCTGCATAACCGCAGCGAAGTCAGCGACGCCCGGGCGCAAGCTTACAGCCCTCAGCGCATCCCTTGCGGGTCTTACGTTTAATCCAGCGACGCTGGGAACACCTGCACCAACCGGGAATTGCGCAGTGGCTGCGAACCAACCGAGCGGAGGTTTCTTGGGTCTATTTCCCGTCAGCCCGACGGGGACTCTCAACACAGGCCTCAGCAGCGTTAATGGGATCAATGGCGGCTTAGGAAAGATCAACTATCATCTAAGTGACAAACACAATCTCGAGGGAATGTATTTCATCAGCCAAGGTGACAACGTGGCTGTGGATGCGCCGCTCGCCCAAGTCGCAGTTCCGTGGCTGAGCAAACAACATGCCAGATCGCAGGCTGGTTCAGGCGACTGGACCTGGACTCCGAGTTCTACATGGGTAAACGAGGTTCGCTTCGGTTACGCCCACTATTACCAGACGTTTTTTGGCAACGATAACACCCAGGATCCGGCGAACTACTCGTTCAACGGAAACAAATACGCGATTCCCACGGGCATTACCAACCCTTTATATTTTGGAATTCCTGCGATGACGTTCCAGGGCGGTCTTCAGAACCAGATCGGCATCGGCTGGCCGAAGATCGTGGGCCCTGATAGTGTGATTAATGCGGTTGATCACGTCTCCTATCTGCGCGGCAAACACGCCTTCAAGTTTGGCGGGGAAATTGTGGCCAATTTGTCCAGCGAGGATGTAACGTCGAATGCCAAAGGACCCCTGCGTTTCCACACTCTGATTGACTTCTTCGAAGGACGCCCCAACCGGGCACGCCTCTTTGTGGGCGATCCCGTGCGGCACTTGAACAGCAAAGGGTATGCGGGGTTTTTCCAGGATGACTGGCGCGTCAAACCCGCGCTCACGTTAAATCTCGGCCTGCGATATGAAATCAATACTGTGATCCATGATAATCGCGGTGAATTGGCCAATTTCGATCCCCTGAACGCCATTGTCCAGACCAATAATCCTTACCACGGCGACCACGACGACTTTGGGCCACGGATCGGACTAGCGTGGGATATGTTTGGTAATGGCAAAACCGTGCTTCGAGCGGCAGTCGGAATTCTTTACGAGCAAATGAGCTTTGACGTGCTCAATGGCGAAGGCAATCTGCTCGGCCTTCGCACCATGCCTACCGGTATCCCGCGCTTCAATGCCGGCAGCACAACGTCTCTTTCCACAAGCGGCAATATCGACCTCCAATCGCTCACACTCACAGGTCCAGCCTTGAGTCCCGTCAGAACTGCGTGGCAGAATTTCAATCCCGCCCTGCCGGTTTCTGGTCAGAAGACGCTTTACGCGGCCGTAGCGAACCCTGCCTGCGGAGACGGATTCACGGACCCTGGGGCTCCTTATTCGGTACCTCCCACGCCATGCGAGCTTTACGGCGTAGATCCAAACTTGCAGACCCCATACGTGACTAACTGGAATGTCGACATTCAGCGCGCCATCACTAATAATCTCTCGATCGATATCGGTTACGTGGGCAACCACAGTTCGAGTTTACTGGGTAAGATCAACGTCAATCAGGCGCCACCAGGCGTCGCCTGGAATACGCCGTACACTTCGGATCAAGCGGCAGCGACTTTCACGCCGACCCCGCCGGGCGGTCCAACGGCCGCCCAAGCTACGGGCCAGACCGCTGCGCAGATCTGTATCACTTTTGGCAATTGTGCGCCGAACCCTTTCGCCCAGCAGGCAGCCCAGCCATTCACCGCGCCTTGCGCCGCCAGTATCGACATCAACAGCGGCGCCCCCCCATTCGCTCCACTCGGCTCAAACGGCGCTGGCGGGCCGTTCAACCCCAATAACTCCTGCTTTTCCTACCTGAGCTACATCACCATCATCAACAACATCTACCATGCCAATTACAACGGCTTGCAGGCGACACTGACGGCTCGAAACTGGCATGGGCTATCACTAACTAGCGGATACACGATTTCCCATGCCCTCGGCATGGCCTCCGACCAAGGGACGGCCGCGAATTTCCCGGTGGCACCGAATGCCTACGGAAATGTTCGCAGCGAACTGTATGCCAACACAGATTTCGACATACGGCATCGGTTCACATTTACGGTGAACTACGCGATCCCTGGACGAAAGGGCTTCGGCCAATTGCTCGAGGGATGGTCGATCAATTCCATCGTGCTTATTCAGAGCGGCCTGCCGTGGGGTCTTTCTGACCAGACAACTGACTTTAGCGGAACCAACAACATTGGTAGCAACGGCGGACCCTTCGGCGAACAATGGAACTTCTACGGCAACCCCAAAGACTTCACTCCCGTTCACGGATTCACGGATACCAACGGTGGAAAGGGCGGGCTTCCTTTCTCCGGCGCCGACCCGAATGGGGCGGCGATCCTTGCGGCGTGCACCGCCGCAGATAACGCGCATTTCTCCGGTGCTCAGCTCCAACTCGCGTTGGCCTCCCTTGCGAACGTTGGGTGCTATGCCGTGGGGAATTCGGTTCTAGTGCCTCCACCCTACGGAAGCTACGGCTCAACCACTCAAAATCTGTGGCGCGATGCCGGATTTAAGAATTGGGATTTTTCGATAGCCAAGGCATTCACGGTTAAAGAACAGTTCAAAGCTGAATTCCGAGCGGAATTCTTCAATATCCTCAACAAGCCGGATTTCTCGAATCCTAGCGGGGGTCCGGGCGGCGCGATTGGCGATCCTTCTAGCGGAGCGCCATTCGGTTTTTCCGGCCTCACGCCCGATACGTATAGTTCCAATCCGCAGCTCGGCTCAGGTGGAGCCCGCGCAATTCAGTTGGGCCTGAAACTGAGCTTCTAACAGTTAAACGCGAGCAACGGGCCGGATATAATCGTCTGGCCCGCTCTGTTTCTACGGGAGTTTCAGTGAGCTTGCGCCGCCCGCAAAAATAAATGCAGAAAGCTGCCAGAGGAAATATAGTCTTGTCGCAGATTTGATTTCGATCGGAGATAAGAAGCGAAATCTCTCGCGGCGAGACTTTGTCAAAACGGCAGCCGCAAGCGTCGGTGGAGTACCCTTGTCGGGCGTGGGGCCAACCGAAGCGGAAGCTCGAGTACAAACTATCAAGTGGGACAAGGAAGCGGACATTATTGTAGTCGGTGCGGGTGCCTACGGGCCTCCCTGCAGCGATCGAAGCTGCCGAAGCCGGGCCAGCGTCATCGTGGTCGACGCCAACATTGACGTCGGCGGGCACGCGATCCTGAGCGGAGGCAATGTCGCGCTGGGCGGAGCGACGAGCCGGCAGTGTGGCGTTCAGGATTCCTCGATCTTCTGTTCGCACGCCAACGAACACTAAATGCGGTAAATTCGGGTGCAAACAGATCGATGGAGCGGATCTGTGCATTGATGCGGAGCTCAGAGGTTTCCGCTTCGCTATTTAAACCCCTAAATTCAGCGGCTTGACTCCTCAAGGAGTTGACCGAGATATTTTTGCCACACTGAGGCCTGGAAAAACGTATAGTGGCCGCGCGTTTCTTTGGTAATCGGCAGCAAGACGAAGTGACTATTCTTTACCTTGGGCATTTCCTTTTCGGCGACTCGCATCTCACCTGGATTCCAGAAGTCGTCCATGGTGTTGACCAGCATGACATGGGCGCGGATCTTGCTGAGGTCCGCCTCGGGATCATAGTTTCGCGAAGCGTCATATTGGTACACGAAATCGTTGGCATCGGTAGTCTTCATGTTCTCGGTGATGTATTCATCTACGTATTTGTCGGCGGAAGCCGCGGTCGGATATTCCGATTGCCACAAGGTTGGCGCGCTGGCAACGACGAGCAAATGCCCCAGTGCCGCGCGTAAGCCGTAAGGCTGCTGGGTGTAATTTCCGTCCTTGTATCCGGGATCGAGCCGCACGTCGTCGATCATGATTTTTCGCACCATGCGATTGCGTCCGGCGATTTGAGTGGGAAGGCAGGAAAGTAGCATCAGGGCGTCGACGTCATCGGGATGGGATTCTGCCCACATGAAGCCCTGCATGCAGCCCATCGAAGTGCCGACCAGCAGACGCAGGCGATCGACGTGCAAGCCGTCACGCAGCATCAGGCGCAGGGCGCGGATCATGTCGGCATAGTCATAGTGCGGGAATTTCGCGCGCAACGCGTCGCTGGGCTTGGTCGATTTGCCCAATCCCGCGCCGAGCTGATCGGGCAAGATAAGGTAAAATTTGGACGCGTCGAGCAACTGCTCGCGCCCAAACAGGACGCCGGCAAATGACGGCACGAGGAAGACGCCGCCCTTGCGATTGGTTCCATGCAGGATGAGTACAGCATTGGTTACCTGGCCGTTAGCATCGCGGTGCGGAGTGCCGATTGTGGTGTAATGCATGCGAATCTCAGGAAGCGATTGGCCATCGGCAAATTTGAAATCTCGCGTAACGAAGAAGTCGCCCTCCTTCGGCGGCACGGTCGTGAGCAGCGCGGCCTGTTGTGCCGGTGCGGCCTGGGCGCAACAGACCAGCACCGCAATTGCGAGCATCGGCATCCATCTTGCGAACATAGCGCTGATTCTCCTTACGACGGATTATGTCACCCGATCTTATACCCTAGGTACGATGTAAATGCAGCCGATCAGGATCCCATCGGGAAAGGATTGGCGACGCCATGAAAGTTGAAGCCGACACAGCCGCAGAAGAACGATTGGGGACACTCGAATCACTGGGAGTGGCCCTGGCTGATTGGTCGCAACGTTGGTTTCCAGACGCGTTCGTCTTTGCGCTGCTGGCACTGATCATCATTTTTGCGGCGGCGATGCTTTTGGGATCTCGATTCCAAGATATCATTGATTATTTCGGACAGGGGTTCTGGAGTCTGATTCCCTTCACCATGCAGATGGCCATGATCATAATTGGCGGCTATGTGGTAGCTGTTTCGCCGCCGGTCTCCCGGATAATCCGACGGCTTTCGCGCATTCCCCAGACGCCTCGAGGTGCCGTTGCCTTCGTCGCACTGTTTTCGATGCTCACTTCCCTGATCAGTTGGGGACTCGGCTTGATTTTCGCCGCACTCTTGGCGCGAGAGGTTGTAAAAAATATCCGCGGAATCGATTACCGGGCCATCGGTGCCGCTTCGTATCTCGGCCAGGGTACGGTATGGGCTTTGGGCTTTTCTTCTTCGGCAGCGTTGTTGATGGCAACGCCCGCCGCAATTCCCGCGAACCTGCTCAAGATCAGCGGCGTGATCCCGCTGCGACAGACGCTCTATCTTCCACAAAGCGTGGTAACGGCTTTCATGCTGATGTGTTCCACGGTGTTGGTTGCCTATTTTTCCGCTCCCGCGCGTTCGGTAAAGACGGTGGAATGGTTTGGAGTGGCCGAGAAGGAGGAGGCTGCGCCGGAGAAAGCCGTGCCTTCAACCAAGGGCGAGTGGCTCGAATATTTTCCGCTGCTCTCTCTTGTAATTGGCGTCCTGGGCTTTGCCTATCTCGCGCGGCTCCTAGCCACTCGGGGGCCGTTCGCAGCCCTTGACCTGAACAGCTATAACTTTTTATTTCTCATGGCCGGATTGCTGCTCCATTGGCGCCCGCGTTCTTTTACTCGCGCAGTGAACAACGCCGTCCCCGCCACGTCTGGTGTGCTCATCCAATTCCCCTTTTACGGCGGTATTTTTGGCATTGTGACCATGTCGCCCATCGCGCGAAGCATGGCTCATTTCTTCGTGCGCATCTCCTCCCACGGGACTTTTCCACTCCTGGTTGCCATCTATTCAGCGATCTTGGGAATGTTTGTGCCGTCGGGTGGAAGCAAGTGGATCATTGAGGCGCCCTATGTTTTGCAGGCCGCCCAGGATCTGCACGTCCATCTCGGCTGGGTAGTCCAGATCTACAACGCGTCGGAGGCACTGCCTAATCTGATCAATCCTTTTTGGATGTTGCCGATTTTGGGGATTCTCAAGGTACGCGCGCGGGATCTGGTAGGTTTTACCGCGCTTCAACTCATGCTGAATTCCGTGCTGGTTTTTTTCCTGGTGTGGTTTTTCGCCCGCACGCTGCCGTATCTTCCTCCCGTCATTCCTTAAACCGCCAACCGCGCTAGGCGATGACGAGAGCGGCCGAACAACCAGGAATGTCCAAAGTCAGTCATTTGTTTTTCCCGCGTATTGCCCCGCTGTCGTTGCGAACCGCTTCTCTAGTTCCTGAATTTCAGGAAGCCCAATCATCTCGGTGAAGTCTCGAAAAGACGTGCGGTCAGCAAAGATGCGCATGGGCGTGCCGGCCGCCTTGATTTCTGCCAGCACTGTCTGAACCGCCCTGGCGGCTGTCAGAAGGGTGCTGATCGGGAAGATAACAATCCGATAGCCGAGTTCCTTCAGCTGCTCCATCGGCATCGGCGGAGTCTTGCCACCCTCCGCCCAGTTAAAGAGCAAGGGCACACCGGGGAAGGCACGAGCTACGTCTGCCACTTCTTCCCCGTTTTGGGCCGCCTCGATAAAGAGAATGTCCGCGCCTGCTTCACGGTAGGCACGCGCCCGGCGCAGTGCACTATCAAGACCTTCCACGGCGCGCGCATCGGTCCGCGCGATGATCAGAAAATCGTCAGAGCGGCGTGCCTCGACTGCAGCCTGAATTTTCTCGATCATTTCCGCGGCGGGAATCACTTGCTTATTCTCCATGTGACCGCACTTTTTGGGCATCACCTGATCTTCAATGTGCATCGCCGCAACTCCGGCCAGTTCGTACTCCTGAACCGTGCGAATCACGTTGAGCGGATTTCCGTAGCCGGTGTCCGCATCGGCGATGACCGGCACTTCCACCGCTTGCGCGATGCGGCGCGCGTTGTCCACCATTTGCGACATCGTCAGCAAGCCAACGTCGGGTCGCCCGAGCAAAGACGCCGAAGCGCCAAACCCCGTCATATAAACGGCCGGGAAGCCCGCCTGCTCGATTAACCGCGCAGTCAACGCATCATAGGCGCCTGGCGCCAATATTGGTTCGCAGCCGCGGAGCAGTTCGGCGAGGC